>JAIDUH010000023.1 GCA_029060285.1 Muribaculaceae bacterium
TTTTTTGCCGATGCCTCGCATCGGCCACCAAACCGAAAACACCGACTTGGAAAAATATTCATGGCAAAAGCATGTCCGGGTCGGTGTTTTCGGTTTGGTGCGTCGCCCGAGTGGCAAGGGAAAAATATTAAAGCCACTTCAATTTTTTCTTTTTGCTTGATTTTGGGGATTGCATTAGCGAATTTTCATGAATATCGGGGTGAAATGGTGGCTGAATAGAGAATTTCAAGTAACAAAATGGTAACATTTTTGTAATATACACAATCTAATTTTTAAGAAATATTGGGAAATATTGGGAAAAATCGAATCTTTTTAAAACTTTTTTAACTAAATTGTGTTTTTATGTTAAGGATTGTGCGGTGAGAATCGCACTTTTCTGATGCATATGTTTCAAAAACAGGTAAAGAATAACAACAAAAAATAACCATAAAGTTTTACTAAAATTATCTAAGATGAAAAGATTGCTATCACTAATGGCTATTATGACGGTCTTCGTGATGTCAGCGCTTGCACAGCGCACGGTCACCGGATATGTCTACTCAGCCGCAGATGATCATCCCGTGATCGGAGCCACAGTCCAGGTGGAAGGCACCACCATCGGCACAGCAACCGACCTTGACGGAAATTTCACGCTTAAAAACGTACCTAACAATGCAAAGACACTTGTAGTGTCTTATGTCGGCATGCATACAGAGAAAGTGGCTATCGCCGACAATGTAAGAGTAGCACTTAAAGATGCAGCCAACGACCTTGACGAGCTCATCGTGGTCGCTTACGGCACGGCTAAGAAATCAGCCTATACCGGTTCTGCTTCCGTAGTGAAATCGGAGACACTTGAAAACTCTCTTGTATCAAATGCGACAGATGCCCTCAACGGTAAGATCGCAGGCGTGCAGATTCAAACCTACAACGGTCAGCCGGGTACTTCCCCGACAGTACGAATCCGTGGTGTAGGCTCACTCAGCGCATCAAATAATCCTCTTTATGTATTGGACGGCGTGCCCTACGACGGAAGCGTGTCTGACATAAACACACAGGACATCGAGTCAATGACAGTCCTCAAGGACGCAGCTGCAGCAGCCCTTTACGGTGCCCGTGGTGCAAATGGCGTCATCCTTATCACTACAAAGAAAGGATCTACAGGCCAGGCAAAGGTGACAGTGGATGCACGCTGGGGTCAGAACCACCGCGCTGTGCCTAACTACGACGTAATCAAGTCTACGGATGCTTACGTAGAGCAAGTATATCGTACTCTCTACAATGGTTTCTACTACAACAACACAATGTCGGCAGAACAGGCTCATGCCCAGGCAAATGCATACATAGTTCCTCGCCTTGGCTATCAGGTGTATACCCTTCCTGAGGGAGAAGGTCTTATCGGCGCAAACGGCAAGATCAATCCAAATGCAACCCTCGGCTACAGCGACGGCACTTATTATTACACTCCCGACGACTGGAGCAAGCAGCTCCGCGATGGTCTCCGTCAAGAATACAATGTGAGCATCAAGGGAGGCAATGAAAAATTCACTTTCTACGTTTCCGGCTCATACCTTGGCGATGAGGGTCTTATCGAAGGCTCACACTTCAACCGTCTGAGCGCACGCACAGTGCTCGATTACCAGATCAAGAAATGGCTCAAGATAGGCACCAACCTCACATACACATACGTGAATTCCGGCTATCCCGGCGACCAGACTGCTGACGAAAGCAATTCTTCCGGAAATGCGTTCCTTATGGCAGACCAGATCGCACCTTACTATCCTATGTATGTGCGCGGAGCTGACAAGCAGATCATGTATAATGAAAAATACAACTTGCCAATCTACGACTACGGCAACCGTTCAGTAGTGCCATACTATCGTAACTGGATGAGCCAGTCAAACCCTGCCGGCAATCTGGCTTATGACACCGAAGACTACCTATATGATGTATTGAATGGCAAGTGGTATGTCCAGCTCACTCCGGTAGAAGGTCTTACCGTGACAGGCACAGCAGGTCTCTATCTCGACAATACCCGCTATCACAACCTTGGCAATTCCCTTTATGGACAAAGCTCACAGTATGGCGGCTCAGCAGTGCAGGAATTCTCACGCTCTCGCGCCATCAACCTTCAGGCTCTCGCCAACTACAACCGCACTTTCGCCGAAAAACATGACCTTGATATCCTTCTCGGTTATGAAAGCTACGACTGGAACAACGAGATCCTCGAGGGCGTAGGCTACAACCTATACCTTCCGGACAGCTGGGCAATCAACAACACCATCGACAACAAGAACCCTTATGGCTATGCGCTCAACTACGCTACCCGCGGTATATTCGGACGCGTCAACTATTCATTTGACGAACGCTACTTCTTCAGCGCAAGTGTACGTCGCGACGCATCTTCCTGCTTCGCTCCCGGACACCAGTGGGGTACATTCTGGTCGGTATCAGGCGCATGGAATCTTGCAGCAGAGCCTTTCATGTCGAGCGCAAACTGGCTTGACCAATTGAAACTTAAGGTATCTTTCGGCCAGCAGGGTAACGACGACCTCGGACGCGCCACCAACCAGTGCCGCTACTACGCATGGGCAGACCAGTACAGAATCACCGGTGCAAACGGTGTATGGAGTGACGGTCAGCTCCAGTATAAGGGTAACCCGGACATCACTTGGGAGACTTCAAACAACTTCAACGTCGGCTTCGACTTCAGCTTCCTCCAGGGCATGGTTTCCGGTACGCTCGAATACTTCAACCGCCAGACATCCGACATGCTCTACAACAAGCCGGTATCTCCATCTCTCGGTTACAGCTCAATACCTATGAACATCGGCTCAATGCGCAACAACGGTGTGGAACTCGAACTTAACGTACGTCCAATACAGACCAAGAACGTGACATGGGATCTCAACTTCAACATCACCAGTGTCAACAACAAGGTGCTCAAACTCCACCCCGACCTGAAGGGTCAGCTCATCAGCGGCAGCCGTATCTATCGTGAAGGTGAGTCAATGTATCAGCTCTACCTCGTAGACTATGCAGGTGTAGATCCCGCTACCGGTCTGGCACTATACTGGGATGCCAATCCTAAGTTGGACAGTGACGACAACGTAATGAAAGATGAGCAGGGCAACATCCTGCACGAAGGAGATGAATTCCTTTCAACCGACGCAAGCCATGCCTACAGCTACAACCGCAAGTCGACCGGCAACCTCATGCCTAAGGCATACGGCGGTTTCGGAACAAGCGTAAGCTTCTTTGGCGTAGACGTCAGCGTAGCATTCGCTTATCAGTTTGGCGGCAAGATATGGGACTACACTTATCAGGACCTTATGCACGGTGGCGCTACCGACCGACTGGGTCAAAACTGGCATACCGACATCTACAAAGCATGGACACCTGAAAATCCGAATACAAACGTACCTCGTCTTGACGGACAGGATTCATACACCAATTACAACTCAACCCGCTGGCTCACTTCAAGCAACTATCTCTCGCTCCAGAACGTGACCATCGGCTACAATTTCCCCACAAACGTAGTTAAGAAACTTGGTCTCTCAAGCCTGCGTATCTATGCAGCCGGCGAAAACCTCTTCCTCTGCGCAGCCCGCAAGGGTCTCGACCCACGTCAGGGCTATGTGACATCTGAGGGCGCAACATACACCGGTTCGCGCGCAATCTCCGGAGGTCTGAGATTTGAATTCTAAACCATCATCAATCCCAAACATAAAGGACTAATAAAATGAATATCTCATTTAAAAATATAGCAGCTTACGCACTGGGACCAGTGATGGCAGCATCGTTGCTCAGTGCCTGCAATAATCTTGACACAATGCCCGAAAACTATTATGTCACAACCGGGCAGAAAGAGGATGCGATCGCTACAAATCCGGATCTTGCAAAAGCCGGCGTAGTAGGTGTCTCCTCTACCTACAACCAGTATTGTGCCGTCTACAGCAGCGCCCACCTCGACTTCGGATGGCCGAGCGTGCTGATGCTCATCGAGAGTGCAGGCATCGATTTCCTTGGCGTGAACAGCGGTTACAACTGGTTCTCCACGGCCAATGAATATGACTTAGGCAACAACAACAACTACGTCAACAACATGTCCTGGTATTACGCCTACAAGATTATTGATTCCGCAAATTCTGTATTGAAGAATATATCCGCAGACACCACAGATCCTGAACTTCAGCTATATGTAGCCCAGGGTTTTGCCAATCGCGCATATACATATTTCACTCTTGCCCAGCTCTATCAGTACACCTACAAGGGTCATGAGAGCCTTCCCTGCGTACCGCTCATCACTGACGAAAATGCTGACACGGCTGCTTCTGAAGGGGCACCGCGTGCCACTGTAAGCGAAGTGTACGACCAGATCATGGCCGACCTTGACAAGGCCATCCAGCTTCTCAGCGACTCCGGCCTTGGCGTAGACCGTATTGCTGATACAGGCACAAAACGTTTCGTATCACTTGCCACTGCCTATGGCCTTCGTGCTCGTGTGAACCTTGTGATGAACAATTGGCAGGCTGCCGCATCTGACGCTGCCAGCGCAATCGCAGAGGGTGCAAAATCAGGCATCAGCCCCTATTCTATCGCTGAAGCATCACGTCCGGCATTCAACAATGCCAACGACCACAACCTCATGTGGTGTGTATTCATTCAGCCCAACGACCGCGTCGTGACTTCGGGCATCATCAACTGGGCATCGCATATGGGTTCACTCAACTATGGCTACGCATCTGTAGGTGCATGGAGAATGATCAACAAGGCTCTCTTCGAGTCTATTTCCGAGACAGACTGCCGCAAGGGATGGTGGCTCGACGAGAACTGCACAAGCCCAAATCTTTCTGCCAACCAGCAGGCTCTCATGAGTCCAGCAGGATATAACCCGGATCCTTACGTTCAGGTCAAATTCGGACCATATGAGGATGTGCTTCAGACCACAACCAACTCCACATCACCGATCCTGATGCGAATCGAGGAGATGTATCTCATCCAGGCAGAGGCAACAGCAAGAAGCGGCGGCGACGGCAAGTCTATCCTCGAGAACTTCGTGAAGACTTACCGCGATCCTTCCTATACCTGCAATCTTTCCGGAGATGCATTCATCGATGAAGTATGGCGCCAGCGTCGCATCGAGCTTTGGGGTGAAGGTCTTGGTTACTTCGACTTACTCCGTCTCAACAAGCCACTTGACCGCCGTGGCGGCGGCTGGGATATCGACTGGGTCTACAACGTAGAAGCACCGCTCAAGCCATTCCTCATTCCTAACAACGAAGTAGAGGCCAACCATGCCCTCGGCGACAACAACCCGACATGGAGCAAGCCAAATGCAGTGGAAGATTTCTGATCCGAGACACTTAACACTTATCACCATTCATTTGAAACAATATGAAAATAAATATAAAATCCACTTTCGCGGCAGCCGTGGCTGTACTTTCGCTCGCATCTTGCTCTGAGGGACAGTACTGGACCGAACCGGCAGACAAAGGGCAAGTGATAGCTTTCGTAAAGCCTGCAGAGACCATTACCGTTGCACCGACAGGAACTTCTCCTGACTCCTACACAGTGACCGTATACCGCTCCCAAACAGCAGGAGATCTTGAGGTGCCGGTCTCTTTCTCCAACGATACCACAATCTTCAATGCGCCATCAAGCGTCACATTCAAAAACGGAGAAAACAGTGCAGAATATACTTTCTCCATCGGTTCGCTTATACCGGGTATGACTTATGCCACTAAGATCGGTGTCAAAGTGCCGGAAGGCACCATCACTCACCCGGATTCGCGCAACCTCACCTTCACATTCACTATCTCTCAAGCTCTCTCCTGGACTGCTGCAGGAGAAGCGGCTATCATGTCGACCAATTGGGTCGGTAATGAGGAACCGGTTAACGTCAAGGTCGAAGAAGGCAACTGGCCGATAGCAGGAGAGCGTCTGTTCAGACTTGTCGATGTATATTCTACCCTTGAGCCGGAATATGCAGAACCGGGGACAGAACTCCGTTTCTATACTGATGATGCAGGCAACGCCCTCAGGATGGCCAGCACTTGGAGCTATATTGGAGAAATGTACGATGACGAATACTGCTTCTTCGGATGCCCCGCTCAATACGGAGGACAGTTCGTCAGTGAGGGCAACCAGTATCTGATGCAGGGTGTGATCGGCACATCCGCATCCCTTACGGGAGCTGTATCTCCAGGCTGGTATGAAAACCTATATTTCATCTGGGACTGCCCCGCAAAATAAGGCAGACAGCAATCTAATTCATTATAAATACTCCACAGGGAGAGCCGGCCGAGATGGCGGGCTCTCCTTTTTTGAATTATGGCTAAAAGTATATTTTTTATGCCACTTTTAGCCACAATTCGATTCAAAAGCTCCGTGTGCCCTCTGTGTGGGCACTAATAAGATATTCGCTGAATAGTTACGGATTATAAATTTTTAGTTAATCTTTGTTAAAAATTTGAATTGTCAAAATTATTTTGTAATTTTGCATTCCCACTTATCACAATGTTGGTAAGCGAGATGGAAAAAGCTATCTGCATTGTGCAGTATTATCAGCAATGCAGACAAATTAAATAAAAAAATAAAACAAATTGTAAAAATTACGTTGCTTAATAGCCCCCGGAGGGCAGGACAAAAAAATAGAACCTGATTTTTGAATTTAATTACCTAACATACGAATTGATGCAAACTATTAAAAAGATTTCGAATCGCCTCGGGGCATCAGCTCTAAAATGCATGATGCTATTGGCGTTTGTCCTGAGCGGAATGGCCGCACAGGCAGCGATTGTCAAAGGCACGGTGACCGATGAGGCAGGAGAGCCCCTGATCGGTGCCACAGTCATGGTAGCAGGCACCAACAACGGCACAGCCACCGACTTTGACGGCAACTTCTCCATCGATGTGGAGCAGGGCAAGACAATCCATGTTTCTTACGTAGGCTATCTTTCACAGGATGTGAAAGTGAAAGGCAACGACCTTAAGATCGTCCTGAAGGAAGACAACGCCCTTCTTGATGAAGTCGTGGTAGTCGGCTACGGCACAATGAAGCGCAAGGACCTTACCGGCTCAATCACTACAGTGAACTCAAAAGACCTTAATGTCGGAAGCTACACTGATCCCGGTCAGCTTCTGCAGGGTAAGGTACCCGGTCTCGTTGTTGTACAGAACTCCGACCCTAACGGTGGCGTCAACTCACTCACGCTCCGCGGCGCATCCACTCTTAATAGTTCTACTGAACCACTCTACGTTGTAGATGGTATTCCGGGAATCAACCTTAACCTAATTCCACCGAGTGATATTGAGAGTATCGACGTGCTTCGCGATGCATCGGCTACCGCAATTTACGGCTCTAAAGCAGCCAACGGTGTCATTATCGTCACTACAAAAAGAGGATCTGAAGGTCCGGCACGTGTTTCCTATCAAGGCTATGTATCATGGGAGAAGGTTGCCAACGACCATAAGATGATGACCGCTACCCAGCTGCGTGATTTCGCTAAAGACCTCGGTGTAGAACCGGGTGCGGATGCCGGAGGCGATACAAACTGGCAGGACCAGGTGATGCGAACAGGTTTCGCTCACAACCACAATCTTTCAATAAGTGGTGGCGGTAAGTCAACAACTTACAATGCATCAGTCAACTATATCGAACGTGACGGTATCATCAAAGGAGCTGGAAATAATCTATTCACTGCACGCGCTTATATCGAAACAAAGACATTAAAGGACCGCCTGACACTTGCCGTTGGAGTAAACGGCAATGTACGCAACGAATGGGGTGTGTCTCGTGACACTCAGGGCCGCTCAGTGTATCAGATGATGTATCAGTACACTCCTCTTGCTCCTGTCTATAACGAGGACGGCACATACTACAGTAACTCACAGCTCGTATCCCAGAGCTACAACCCTCTCGCACTCATCACAGAGGATAAGAGCCGCCGCAGTTTCCGCCGTCTGCAGGTGACCGGAAAGGCGTCTCTTATGATCATCGACGGTCTTTTCCTAAATGCAAACTTCTCTTATCATAACGAGAACACTGACTACAAGTCGTATAAGTCTCACCAATCTCCTACAGAGGCAGACCTCGAGGGACGCGCTGAGCGCAGTTTCCGCAGCGATATCAAGAAGCTCATGGAAATCTACGGAAACTACGACAAAGAATTCGGTGATGACCACAAACTCGCTCTCATGGCAGGTTACTCCTGGGAACAGGAAGATTATAACGACAACTTCGGAGCATGGACTTATGGATATTACAATGATGCCCTTGGATGGAACAACCTTGGCGCTGCAATGAACACCCGTGAGGATGCAGTAGGTGGTTTTGGTCCCCTCACCAAGAGAATGATCTCATTCTACGGTCGTGCCAACTATTCATTCAAGAGCCGCTATCTCGTGCAGGCAGCAGTTCGTCGTGACGGTGCATCCTCTTTCGGTGCCAACCACCGTTGGGCAACATTCCCATCTGCATCCGTAGCATGGCGTTTCAGCGAGGAGGAATGGCTTCGCGGCCTCGGCGAGATCGGTGACTTCAAGCTTCGTGTGGGCTGGGGACAGAGCGGTAACTCCGCAGGTTTCGACGGTTATATCTCCCGCTTCTTCTATGTCTATGGCGGCAAGGTGCAGTATGGCGACAAGTGGTATAAGGAAGTTCACGCTGCCCGCAACGACAACCCGGATCTCCGCTGGGAGACAACCACCATGCTCAACCTCGGTCTTGACTTTGCTTTCCTCAACGGACGAATCAACGGTACGATCGAGTATTATAACAAGGACACCAAAGATATGATCTGGGACTATGCAGTCCCGACCACTATCTATCCGGTTGGCAGTCTTACAGCCAATGTAGGAAAGATGCGCAACCGTGGTGTCGAACTTACACTTAACGCTGTGCCCATTCAGACACGCGACTGGAACTGGACTACATCACTCAACCTCTCCCATAACAAGAACACTGTAGTAAGCGTGTCCAATCCGGCTGCCGGTTTCAATGCAGGTATTCTCGACAATCGATATAATCCTAACCTTGACGGCGCATCCGCGACATGCATACAGCGTATACAAGAAGGACAGTCTATCGGTACCTTCTATATGTGGGACTACGCCGGTATCAACGAGGACGGTAACTCATGCTTCTATGTCTACGACAAGACCCGCGAAGACTTTTACGGAGAAAGAATGGTAGACGAAAACGGTAACTATGTCACCACAACTTCTCCCGAAGAGAAAGACCGCGTGAAGGTTGGCAACGCGCTTCCTTGGTTGACCATGGGATGGAACAACACCCTGACCTGGAAAAACTGGGACCTCAACCTCTTCTTCACCGGAGTCTTCGGCCAGAAGATCTTCAACGAACCTAAGGCAGCATTCGGCTACCTCGGCAATGTAACCCGAGGAAAGAACATACTCGCTGACGCACGCAACTACCAGTATTGGGAACAGAAGGAAGACGGCACTGTAGTATACGACCATTATTCTTCAATGCCTTCGAGCCGTTGGCTTGAAGACGGTAGCTACTTCAAGCTCTCCACCGTGACTCTCGGCTATACCTTCCGCAACTGCTTCAATGGCTGGCTCGACAGCATTCGTCTTTACGTTTCAGCTAACAACGTCTTCACCCTCACGAAGTACTCAGGACGTGACCCGGAAATCAACCTCGGTGGCCTTGACCCGGGTATAGATACTCGCCATGACCACTATCCGCGCGCTCGCCAGATACTCGTAGGCGCTAACATCAATTTCTAATCACTGACTAAAGCAAACGATAACAATGAAATCATATATAAAAGCATTGATGATGTCGGGGTTGCTTGCCGCTACAGCCTGCACTGACCTTGACGTGCCAATCACAGTCGACCTCGAGCAATTTCCCGACTCCGAGATCGCATCATACGCTGAATTCAGCAAATGCTACTATTACATACGCAACGAAGGCTGGCTTGGCCGTAACTACTGGGAAACCGTATTCATGTCGGGCGATGAGGCTCAGGGAGTATCCTTTGCGGGCAACTATTTCGACAGCGGACGCCGAATCTACTACGCCCAGCACCGTTTCCGCCCCGACCACACCTCTGGCGGTCAGGAAGGAGACCTGATGTCTGGTATGACTCAGTGCAACATCGTCATGAAGCAGTTTGATGATCCTTCCAATCCCGGAAAGGCTGCTCACCTTGCTCCCCTCCGCGCAATACGCGCATGGTATATGTTCCTCTTCATGGATCTTTACGGTGACGCCCCCATCCAGGATCACGTGATCCAGGACGGAGAAGACGACTTCCAGCGTTCACCAAGGGCAGAAGTTGCGAAATTCATCGAGCAGGAACTCATCGAAGCAATCCCCGACCTAAACGAAGCAAGCGACCAATACACCTATGGCACACCCAACAAGTGGATGGCTATGGCACTTCTCGCTAAGCTATATCTTAACTGGGGTGTCTATACCAATGATATTACTACTGTGGAAGCCAATACTCCCAACCCGAAACTCAACGACTGTGTGCGCATCTGCGACGAAATCATCAACAGCGGTCTTTTCGAGGTTGGTGTCGGCTACCGTAAGAAATTCTTCCCCGACAACGGACCTGAAATCAAGGACTTCATCTACGCTATACCGTTCGACCCATTGAAATACGGCAACGGATACTGGGGTGGCTGGCAGCCTAACCGCGACTGGGACTTCCGTTCAATCGGCCTCTTCAACGAGGGGGGCACTTGGGGATGGAAACCCGGCGAGACTCCCTCAGGAACCTATACGATGACTCCTGAAGCAGTAGATCGTTTCTGTCTTGAGGGTGACGAACGCAATGACATGGTGGCAGTGGGTCAACTTTATATGTTTGACTCTAACTACAACAAGACTGACATCGCAATCACAACAGGATCAGGTTTCAGCAAGAAAAAAGTAGTGTACACTAAGGAAATTGATTGGGCTAACATAGATGAGTACGATGTGGGTCCTGAAAGTTCCACGACAAACCTCATGAAAGGTGCTCGTCTTTTCAAGTATCCTCCTACAGAAGAAGACTATCTCCTTGGAAAATGGGACAAGAAAGGTCTTCAGCACAACGACTTCCCGGTATTCCGCTATGCTGATGTGCTTTTGACTAAGGCAGAGTGTCTCATTAAGGGTGCAACAGCGACTCTTGGGCATACACCGGCAAGCCTTATCAATGAGGTACGCGACTGCGCTCACGCTCCTCACATATCAGGAACAGTAACATTGAAAGATCTTATGGATGAGCGTGGACGTGAGCTCATAATGGAAATGTGGCGACGCAACGACCTTATCCGCAACGGAATGTTTGAGGATGACTGGGGCTACAAGCACGTGGCAAACCCGGAAGCCAAGACCAACAAGAATCTCCGTCTTTTCCCCATCAGTAACGGCACCATGGGTACCCATACTCACTGGAGCCAGAACCCCGGCTATTGATTAAGCAAAACGGGGAGCGGAGACATCCGCTCCCCGGACAAAGACAGATAAATAAACTTTTTTACATTACTAACTAACAAAACAAAAAGACATGAAGAAAAACTACTTCTTCTCAGCAGCTTTCCTTCTCGGAGCAGCTGCTATGATGAGCCCCGTGGCTAATGCGGAAGGCTGGCGCAACATGAATCACCTCATCCAGAACGTTTCACGCTGCTCAGGCTGGAGCGGTGTCGTTACCGGCGGTAACGGTGAACGTGGTGTTGGCGAGATCTTCGCCGGTGCAGGTATGGTATATCAGGTTGTTCGCGATCTTCCTGCTGGAGAGTACACTCTTACTGCAAACGCTTTCTATCGTGACGGTGGTGCCCCTGAGTGCGCAGTACGCCACTTCGACGGCGGCGAGAACAAGGACGCCGTGCTTTTCGCCAATGATGTAGAAGTACCCGTTAAGTCCCTCTTCGACGTAGAGGGTCTTACAAGGGATGCTGTTCTCTCCGGAAATGAATACAACTGGCTTATGCCCAACGATCTCGGTGCAGCAGCTGACTCTTTCGATGCTGGCAACTACCTAAACACTCTTAAGGTAAATCACCCGGGTGGCGACATGATCATTGGCTTCAAGTGCTATGGCAACCCCAACACTCTTAAGGAAAATGTCCAGGTGACCGAAGACTTCTGCAACGCTTGGAGCGCATTCTCAAATTTCAAACTGACTAACGCAGCTGGTGCGGAAATCGCTCTTGCTGGCGATGGCAAATTTGACATGGCTGGCGACGCTGGCTGGCATATCGAAAGTGCTCAGGGCCAAAACAAAGGCCGTGGTATCCAGAGCGGTGGTGTATTCTCTAAGACAAATGCTTCAGTATATGACCACTCTGTTACTTTGGCAGAACTTCCCGCAGGCAAATACCGCTACAGCATCCAGTCGTTCAACCAGCATTTCCTCGGTGCTCACTCAGGTTATTTCATTCCTATGAAGGGTGAATTCTACGTACACGAAGGAAAATCAGCACTTGACCTTTACAAGGAAGGAGCAACTGAATACATGCGTGGCGACGTAAGAGGCGCAGAACTTAAGGATGGTCGTGTGGCTGCTGAAAAGCTCGATGCTTATATTTATGCTTACGAGGGAGAAAAATTCGTTATGAAAGACCTTTGGGACGGTGACAACGAGGTCAATTATTGGTTCACCGGTGCTGATGTCGAAGGCGAACATTATGCAGGAGCAAAGGAATTAAGGGAATTTGCAATTGAAAATAAGATCCTCAATCTTTTCGATCTCGCTAAAGATGAATATCTTGAAGTGCAGAATTACAAGATGCCCAACGGAGAATGGAAATACGTGAATGCTGCTGGTGAACCAATGTGGTTCGAATCCGGTCACATGCGTGAAGTGGCTGCTGCCTTTATTGCTGATCCTAATCTCTACAAGAACACAATCGAATTCGAACTTGAAAAACCGACCACAGTTACTATCGGCTATCACAAGGACGTAAACCAGAACAACTACGCTCACCCCGTATTTGACTTCAAGCTCGAATACCTTGATCCCGAATACGTTGGATATGACGTAACTGCAGTTGAAGGTGTTGAGGCAATTGAAACCGCAGCTCCCGAATACTACACTCTTCAGGGCGTACGCGTAGCAAACCCACAGGGTGGTATCTTCATCGTACGTGAAGGCAACAAGGTAACTAAGAAAGTTATCCGCTAATAAATCAAGACATAGCGGACGCATGAATATCGCGTCATAAGCGAAATTAATTAAGGCGCGCTCCCAATAAGAGAGCGCGCCTTAACCATAAACATCCCTATTGCTCATGAATCTCAGACTTCTTATATCAAGTGTGATGCTGTGCTTATTTTCGATCAATGCCTTTGCATCGCCAACACTTCCAAAATTCAGCAATGATGCTGAAGAAAACTGGTACTACATAGTTTTCTCTGCTGGAGAAGCAGTGCTCTCAAATCAAGGAAAGTCATTGAACGCTATAACTGTCATCCCGGATCAAACTAAACCTGCACAGTTATGGAAATTTGTTGGTAATGCTGATGGATTCATCATTGTCAACAAGCGTGCAGGTGAGTTCGTTACTATGAAAGCTAACGTAAATGCCAGCGATAAAGAAGAGGATGCTTCTCTGTTCAAACTTATTCCATGTGGAAATCCAAACTTCAACGACAGTTGGGAAATAGAATATATCGATGGCGCCGAAGGCCAAAATCACTGGCATCAGTGGTATAAGACTGGTACTGGTGTCAATATATCACTTTCAGCACCTAACGCAAGCAATAACGCCCTGACATTTATCGAGGAGGGAAATCTCCCTGTAGTTCCCATCTACACAAAGATCAAAGAATTTGCATCAACACCTAAGGAAAACTATATTCCGGAAAACCGTAATACAATCTGGTTTGACGAACCGGCTACTGCAACAACATCAGGAGATGTATGGATGGAATACTCCTTGCCGATAGGCAATGGTCATTTAGGAGCCATGATCACCGGTGGAGTTGCGCAAGACCGCATTCAATTCAATGAAAAATCATTGTGGAACGGAAGTACCTCCACTCGTGGCAACTATATGAACTTCGGAGATATCTATATAGAAGAAATTTCCGACATATTCGGCGATTCAGCAGACAAGGCAGTCACGTCATACATACGCAATCTCGATCTGTCCGAAGCCAAAGCCAACGTGGCATTCTCTTCCCCTGATGGACAGACGCAATATTCGCGTGAATATATTGCAAGTTATCCGGATAATGTGGTAGCCATGCGCTACTCTGCATCTGAAAAAGGGAAGATAAACCTGCGTGTACGACTCTTTCCCGGGATGAAACAAGGAATGTTAAAGCCTGAATATGATAATGGAAGCGTATCGATATCCGGACTTCTCGATCTGATAAGCTTCAAAGCCATGTTAAAAGCTGTACCCACCGGAGGAACGTTGGCTACGCTTGACGACTGTATAGAAGTAAGGGATGCCGACGAACTTCTCATCATCCTTGGAGGAGCTACCAACTATGACATTCATTCTCCTTCATATATCAGCAGTGCCGAAGCTATGTACAGTCAGGTGGAATCCGATGTCGAGGCCGCGGCTTTCAAGGGCTGGGAGAGCCTTCTCAGCACTCACATCAAAGACTTCAGCAGTTTTTATGACAGGGCTTCCTTTGTGATTGATGCAGCAGAGAATACTCTTCCTGCAAACAAGATGGTGAGTCGTTACAATACCACATTAGGCAACTCTCGTCTGAAACCCACCAATCTTATGCTGGAGGAACTATATTATGCCTATGGCCGCTACCTTATGATAGCGTCGTCGCGCGGCATGGACCTCCCCTCCAACCTGCAGGGTATCTGGAATAACTCCAATAATCCTGCATGGCAGTGCGACATCCACTCCAACATCAACGTGCAGATGAACTACTGGCCGGCTGAGATAACTAATCTCTCCGAGATGCACATGCCATACCTCAACTATATCCACGCTATGGCTATAGAACATAAGGAGTGGCAAGAATACGCACGCCGCTCAGGACAGACAGAAGGGTGGACTTGCTTCACGCAGAACAATATCTTCGGACACTCCGACTACGCTGAAAACTACGTGATAGCAAATGCATGGTATTGCACTCACCTCTGGCAGCACTACATTTATACCCTTGATCGCGATTTCCTCAAGGAAAAGGCGATGCCAGTGATGCTAAGCTGCGCAAAGTTCTGGCTCGAACGCCTCGTACAAGACAAGGATGGATTATGGGTAGCACCACAGGAATGGTCTCCTGAGCATGGACCCTCTGCAGAAGACGCAACCGCCCACGCACAACAGATCGTATACGAGCTATTCCGTGAGACTCTGGCTGCAATCGAGGTGCTTGGTGACGAGGTAGGAGTAAAATCAGACTTCATTGCTGAGCTTAAGGAGAAATTCGAGAATCTTGACAAGGGTCTCGCAACCGAGGAATACACCGGAATCTGGGGAGCTGACAGCAACGGCGTGAAGACAGGCGATCCTCTTCTGCGAGAATGGAAATACAGCGACTACAGTGTAGGCGAGAAGGAACACCGTCATCAGTCTCACCTCATGGCAATGTATCCATTCGGCAACATCACTCCGGAAAGCGAATGGTTCACGCCGGCAGTCAACTCCCTTACTCAGCGTGGGGACGTTTCCACCGGCTGGTCACTTGCATGGCGTCTCGCCCTTTGGGCACGTGCGCTTGACGGAGAACATGCCTCAACCATCATCAAGCAGGCCTTGCGCCACTCATCATCTTACGGACAGAGCAACGGAGCGGGAGGTATATACTACAACTTATTTGACTCTCACGCACCATTCCAGATTGATGGCAATTTCGGCTATACTGCAGGCGTAACCGAGATGCTTCTTCAGAGCTATGGCGGGGTAATACGTCTGCTTCCAGCTCTCTCCCCCTACTGGATCAATGGGTCAATCCGAGGCATCAAAGCTGAGGGTAACTTTGAGATAGACCAGACATGGAAAGAAAGTAAGCTCACCGAGGCCGTTATCACATCCGGCTCCGGCCTTGACTGTACGCTTCATCACGACGGAATAGCAGGAGCAAAAATCACTGACGAAAACGGACAAGATGTTGCGTTTACGGTGATAGATGAAAACAATGTGACGTTCCCAACCGTAGCCGGAGATACATATTTCGTGACATTTGGCGATCCTGATGCTGTTGAGGCTATCAACGCTGCTAACGGCGTGGTTGAATACTACAACCTCCAAGGTGTACGCGTTGCTAATCCTGAGAAAGGTATCTATATTGTTCGCGAAGGCAACAAGGTATCTAAGAAGGTAATCCGATAATATTTAGCTTATTTATAGAGCTTATAGTCTTATTGGGCTTATTGGTCGGATTAGGCTTATTAGTCGGATTGGGCTTATTGGTCGGATTAGGCTTATTGGTCGGATTG
This sequence comes from Muribaculaceae bacterium, assembly GCA_029060285.1. GTDB lineage: Bacteria > Bacteroidota > Bacteroidia > Bacteroidales > Muribaculaceae > Lepagella. The sequence goes on from JAIDUH010000023.1 coordinate 16,371, forward strand.
GACTTATTGGTCGGATTAGGCTTATTGGACTTATAAGTTTTATGATTGAGTTTATACAGAGGCGCGCATCGCTATTGATGCGCGCCTCATTTTATTTTCCTTGGCTGCTTGTGTGTAAAACAATATGAGGATGAGCATTGTTATAAGTATAGATAACTAATATAAAAAAAGTAATGCGTAATTTTCTCCTCATATCAGCAACAGTTTTGACGGCATCCGGTGCGGGAGCACAGGATCCCAATTTTGAGTTTGAATTTAAACTTCCGGAAATTCAAGCCATACAGTTATGTGCCATAGAGGAACAAACTCAGGATCCGGTTCCTTTCGTGTCTATCTCAGTGGAATATGCAGATACGATTGTCACTGCTAAAACTGATGAAAAAGGAGTGCTCGACTTTACACCACTATCATTTCCCCTTACCGTGACAGCCAACAGTGAAGGGATGCTGGAGACGAGCTATGGAATCATGGAGCAACCTGATGAGCCTCTCACAATACTCATGACCCGAGAACCAGCGAAAGATGAAAATCAACTTTCAATGGTAGACTAATAAGTTTATGCAACATCTCATTTAGGAATTTTTGAATATGGAGGTCACATTGCAGACCTCCTTTGTTTTGCTTACCATCATCGCACCAATGGAGAGATGATGGCCTTTTTATTGCAGGAATGATGCATCAAGATTGCAAAGTATTGCATTGCGGTTACAATTATTTCATACTGATAAACAATTAATTAAATGCGATTTTTCGCATATCCGAACGTGTTTT
>JAIDUH010000024.1 GCA_029060285.1 Muribaculaceae bacterium
ATTATGCATTATGAATTATGCATTATGAATTATTTTTAGTAATTTTGCAGTCTGAAAGCGCATTAGGCGTTTATGAGTAATTTTTAGGTAAAATAAATTAAGGAAATTTTAAGACAAATCACATGAAAGCATATGTATTCCCGGGCCAGGGTGCCCAGTTTGTGGGTATGGGCAAGGATCTCTACGAAAACAATGCAGAGATCCGCGAAATGTTTGAGAAAGCCAATGAAATCCTTGGCTTCCGCATCACTGACATGATGTTTGACGGGACTGAAGAAGACCTTCGTCAGACAAAAGTGACCCAGCCTGCCATTTTCCTTCATAGCGTAGCTCTTGCCAAGAGCCTTGGCGATGAATTCAAGCCTGATATGGTAGCGGGACATAGCCTCGGAGAGTTTTCTGCCCTTGTAGCCGCCGGCGCACTCAGCTTTGAGGAGGGTCTGAAGCTTGTCAGCAAGCGTGCTCACGCCATGCAGAAAGCTTGCGAAAAGCAGCCCTCTACCATGGCAGCCGTTCTTGCACTGCCGAATGCAAAGATAGAGGAGATTTGCGAAGGAATCGAAGAGGTAGTAGTTCCCGCCAACTATAACTGCCCGGGACAGGTAGTGATTTCCGGCTCAATCGAAGGCATTGACAAGGCATGCGAGCAACTTTTAGCTGCCGGAGCAAAGCGTGCACTTAAGCTCAAAGTCGGCGGTGCGTTCCACTCCCCTCTCATGCAGCCTGCGCAGGAAGAACTTACAGAAGCAATTGAAGCAGCAAAGTTTGAGACTCCGAAATGCCCTGTATATCAGAATGTAGATGGCAAACCTCATACAGACCCGGAAGAAATCAAGGCTAATCTCATCAAGCAGCTCACAGGCGCAGTACGTTGGACTCAGGATGTAGAGGCAATGATTGCTGACGGAGCTGACGAATTCATCGAGCTCGGACCGGGCAACGTCCTTCAAGGCCTTGTGAAGAAAATCAACAAGACTGTAGCAACAAGCGGATTGTCTTAATGCATAATTCATAATGCATAATGCATAAATACACTGCTTGAGCATATAATATGCATCTAATACAATAATATGCATTTAATAAATGAATAGACAATGAATATAGCGATAGTTGGAGCGAGCGGCGCAGTGGGACATGAGTTCTTGCGCGTGCTTGACGAGCAGGACTTTCCGGTAGACAATCTACGTCTTTTCGGCTCTAAAAGAAGTGCAGGAAGCGAGATGGAATTTCGCGGAAAGAAATATGTGATAGAGGAACTTACTCCTGAATCTGATTTCAGCGGAGTTGACATTGCATTCACTTCTGCCGGTGCGGGCACTTCCAAGGAATATGAGAAGGTGATCACCAAGCATGGCACTTTGATGATCGACAATTCATCGGCCTTCCGTATGGATAAGGATGTGCCATTGGTGGTTCCAGAAGTAAACGGTGCTGATGCTCTCGACCGTCCGCGCAATGTCATAGGCAATCCTAATTGCACCACAATACAGATGGTAGTGGCACTGAAGCCAATCAATGATCTGTCAAAGATCAAGAAAGTGCATGTAGCCACTTATCAGGCAGCAAGCGGTGCCGGGGCAACGGCTATGGCAGAACTTGAGAATCAGTATAAGGAACTTGCTGAAGGTAAGGAGCCTACTGTTGAGAAGTTTGCTTATCAGCTTGCCTTCAATCTCATTCCTCATGTCGATATCTTCCTTGACAACGACTATACTAAGGAAGAGATGAAGATGTATAACGAAACCCGCAAGATCATGCACAGCGATGATATTGCAGTTAGTGCAACTTGCGTGCGTGTTCCTGTGCTTCGTGCGCATAGCGAGGCTATATGGGTTGAAACTGAGGAGCCGCTTGAGATATCAGAGGTACGCAAAGCTTTTGAGAATGCTGAAGGATTGGTAGTGGTGGATAATCCTGCAAATAAGGAATATCCGATGCCACTATTCGTAGCCGACCATGACCCTGTCTATGTAGGAAGACTCAGGAAAGACCTTGCCAATCCTAATGGATTGACCTTCTGGGTTGTAGGCGACCAGATAAAGAAAGGGGCCGCATTGAATGCAGTGCAGATAGCGCAGTGGCTGCTGAAGAATGACAATACTTTTGCATCAAAGAAGCAAAAGTAAAGTACGGAATTGTAAGTATTGAACAGTAAGTACGAAACAGTTTGTAGCTCCTTTTTTGTTAAGGAAATTAACAATTTGGATATTTTTATTAAAATATATTAAAAGATACGATTGCGGCGAGTATCCATGAACATTTGGACACTCGCCGTTGTTTTAAAGGTGTAAGTAAAGTAAGAAATTAGTTTCATGATGTTAGGTTAGTAAAATGTATTATGGAAAGCACTTAGCGGCATTCATTTGTGAAAATGGATGCCGTTTTTTTTTAATTCATAATTCACAATGCATAATTTTTTGTCTCTTAAACACATACGATAAAGCATTTATTATTCTATACATTTAATTTGAACATCTACTTATCTATTTAAATTCAATGAAAAAAGGACGCACGAGTCGTGCGTCCCTACAATGATATCCGATTATTTATGCCATTTTATTTCAGGGCGGCGATGGAGGCGCGGATGGCGGCGATCTTTTCGGTGGCGTCGCTTTGCTTCTTGCGCTCGAGAGCTATTACCTGCTCGGGGGCGTTGGCTACGAAGCGCTCGTTGGAGAGTTTCTTCTCTACGCCGGCGAGGAAGCCTTCATAGCGCTTCAATTCTTTTTCAAGCTTGGCGAGCTCTTCCTCAACGTTGATCTTATCAGCAAGGGGAACACTGTATTCAACAGGACCTACGAGGAAAGCAACCGAAGTAGCGCCTTTTTCTTCAATTGGCTTGATGTCTTTTACATTGCCCATCTTCAGGAGAACAGAGTCAAGACTACCGTCATGCTGACCTTTTACTTCTACAGAAATCTCTTCCTTATTGGCAATCTGACGCTGCTTGCGGATTGCGCGCAAACCAGTGATGATCTCTTTCAGAGTCTCAAATCTGGCAAGAAGCTCTTCATCCACTTCTCCCGGAGCCGGAAGGGTGGTATTCATGATGCTGTCGCCATCCTCGCGCTCTGCGAGATGCTGCCAAAGTTCCTCAGTAATGAAAGGCATAAAGGGATGGAGAAGCTGCAGAAGCATCTCAAAGAATTTCATTGTCTCAGCGTAAGTCTTGCCATCGATCGGACTTCCATAAGCGGGCTTGATCACCTCAAGATACCAGCTCGAGAACTCATCCCAGAAGAGCTTATACACAGCCATCAGTGCTTCGGATATACGGAACTTGCCCATAAGATCCTCTACCTCAATCATAGTCTTGTAAAGCTGGGAACGGAACCAGTCTACAGCGATCTTCGAGCTCTCCGGCTGCGGGATATTTTCGTCGACATTCCAACCCTGAATAAGACGAAATGCATTCCATATCTTATTGGCAAAATTGCGACCCTGCTCCACGAGGGCATCATCGTACATAATGTCGTTGCCTGCAGGGGCTGACAGCATCAAGCCCATACGTACGCCGTCGGCACCGAACTTGTCAATAAGCTCGAGGGGATCCGGAGAATTACCAAGCGATTTGCTCATCTTGCGACCGATCTTGTCGCGCACGATACCGGTGAAATAGACATTGCTGAATGGCTTGTCGCCAACATATTCATAGCCAGCCATGATCATACGGGCTACCCAGAAGAAGATGATGTCCGGACCGGTAACAAGCGTAGCAGTCGGATAGTAGTATTTCAATTCTTCATTGTTCGGATCAAGTATGCCATTGAAAAGGGTAATCGGCCAGAGCCATGAGCTGAACCAAGTGTCGAGCGCTCCTTCATCCTGCACGAGATCATCAAGCTGCAGGTCGAGACCGCTATCCTTTCGTGCTTTTTCGAGAGCCTGCTCTTTGGTCTCCCCTACCGCGATACGGGTTTCGCCATCGACATCATAATAGTATGCCGGAATGCGATGTCCCCACCAGAGCTGACGGCTGATACACCAGTCCTGGATGTTTTCCAGCCAAAGACGATACGTAGTCTTATACTTCTCAGGAACGAACTTGATATAGTCATCCATGACCGGAGCAAGGGAAATCTCAGCGAAATGGCGCATATTGATAAACCACTGCAGAGAAAGTCGGGGCTCAATTGCTACCTTTGTACGCTCTGAGTAACCTACATTGTTAGTATAATCTTCCACTTTCTCCATCAATCCAGCTTCTTCAAGATCTTTGGCAATCTGCTTTCTTACCTCGAAGCGGTCCATGCCGGCATACTTACCACCATTTTCATTAAGAGTAGCATCTTCATTGAATATGTCGATAGTCTCAAGATTGTGGGTTTTGCCGAGCATATAGTCGTTCTTATCATGAGCCGGGGTCACTTTCAGACAACCTGTGCCGAAGTCGATTTCCACATACCTGTCTTCAATCACGGGTATCTCACGCCCGACGAGAGGAACTATCACCTTCTTGCCCTTCAGCCACTCATTCTTAGGATCTTTCGGATTGATACACATGGCGGTGTCACCCATTATAGTCTCCGGGCGAGTTGTGGCCACCACTGCATAGCGACCCTCAGGATCATCTGCAACGTAATAGCGTAGATAATAAAGTTTAGAGTGCTCCTGAACGAAATTCACCTCATCATCGGAAATGGCAGTACGGTTCTTGGGATCCCAATTGACCATACGGAGACCTCGATAAATGAGACCCTTGTCATAAAGATCGCAGAACACCTTGGTCACACTCTTAGAGCGGAGTTCATCCATCGTGAAAGCAGTGCGATCCCAGTCGCAGCTGGCACCGAGCTTGCGAAGCTGCTGAAGGATAATGCCGCCATGTGTGTGAGTCCAATCCCAAGCATGCTCGAGGAATTGCTCACGAGTAAGATCCGTCTTCTTTATTCCTTGCTCTGCAAGTTTTTGGATCACCTTGGTCTCTGTTGCAATCGCCGCATGGTCAGTGCCCGGGACCCAAAGGGCATTCTTGCCCATCATACGGGCACGACGGATAAGGATATCTTGGATAGTATTGTTGAGCATGTGGCCCATGTGCAGCACACCGGTCACGTTTGGCGGCGGGATAACGATGCAGTAGGGTTCGCGCTCATCGGGAACTGAATGGAACATTTTGTGGCGTTCCCAATACTCATACCATTTATCTTCAACCTCATGGGGGTTGTATTTGGTAGCTAATTCACTCATGATTATATTGATTTTGCTTTTAAGATGCAAAATTAGTAAATTTAATGCATAATTCATAATGCACAATGCATAATTTTTTCATTCCACACGGGTCTTTCATTTATGATTTCTTTCCGATGGCTGCATCATTCAGAGTCACCGGGGGTCTGATGCACCTTCTGAAAATGGATTGAACTGGGGGGGACAGACTCGGTAATGGCATCACGCAGAGGGGCGGAGGGGCAGAGGGCTCGCTGAGAATCATGAGTATAGACGGAGTTCAATGGTAGGGCGCAGAGGAGGTGGGGACACAAAGGCGGCTTAGTTTCGATGGTCGCTGACTGCGAAAAGCTAAATGAAAGAGCAGTGTTCATTCCCTAAAAGCTCTGACAAGGAAATGGCCCGAGGGGATGGGATAAGATGAGCGCGGTGGGCTGCCATACCGAGGATTTCTTCCGGGGTATGGTGGGCGCGTAGATACTCCATGGAGAGGGATTTGTCGCGCTTTGAGAGGCGTATGCCGGCTTCGTTGCAGACGAGAGGGACATGGGCGAATTCAGGGGGCGTAAAGCCCAAAAGGCGATAGAGATATATTTGTTGGGCTGCTGAAAGAAGGAGGTCGTCGCCTCGCATCACTTCCGTCACACCCATCAAGGCATCGTCAACCACCACTGCCAACTGGTATGACCAAGCACCGTCGCCTCGCCTTATGATAAAATCACCACAATGACGGGCAAGATTGACAGTCTGCTTACCTTTGATCCGGTCGGTAAAAGTGATTTCCTCGTCAGGGACCATAAGACGAATAGCGGCACCCGGCTTATCAATATAAGGGGAAGGCATTTTTTCCGGGCGACATTTGCCTTTATAGACCACTCTACCATCTGATTCATGCGGGGCTTGAGTGGCGAGTATGTCGGCACGAGTGCAAGTGCATGGATAACAGAGTCCGGTCTCCTTGAGTTTCTCTAAGGCTTTTTCATAGAATTGATGGCGTTGGCTTTGAACGTAGGGGCCATTCGGTCCTTTACCGTCGAGTCCACCTTCATCCCATTCCAGGCCAAGCCAATGAAGGTCGTCTTCAATTTGCCCGGCAAATTCCATTTTGGAGCGTTGAGGGTCGAGATCTTCAATGCGGAGAATCCATTTTCCACCACGAGACTTCACGGAAAGCCACGAAAGCAGAGCTGTATAAATATTTCCAAGATGCATCCTTCCGGATGGGGACGGAGCGAAGCGGCCGACGATATCTTTCAAAATATTAATTTATTAACTATGAATTATTGCTTGATTTAGCTTGATTTAGCATGATTAAACTTGATTAAGCATGATGAATCATGATACAACATGATGGATCATGAATAAAACGGAGGTGGAGTATTAAAAATTGTAAAAAATACACTTAATTTAAACCTTTTGGGGAGTGGCTTGTTTTAATAGTGTAAGTAAGAAATTAGTTTCATGATGTTAGGTTAGTAAAATGTATTATGGAAAGCACTTAGCGGCATTCATTTGTGAAAATGGATGCCGTTTTTTTTAATGTATAATTCATAATAATTGAAAAACCCATTGAAGATTTTTGGATTGATATTTGGCAGTATGCATAAAATATAGTAATTTTGCATTCATAACCAACTATTACAGAAAATTGGATACAGACCCTTTACCTGCACACAGTCCACTGCTGGCCATGAGCCAGCTTGCGCAAAGCGCCATATCATTTCATGCTCCGGCAGATTGGACATCTTGGAGCATCATTGTGCTTATAGCACTTATATGCCTATGCCTCTCGGCATTCGTCTCCGGCAGCGAGATTTCATATTTTGGTCTGACTCAGTCAGAAATCGAAGAGCTTGAAGAAGACGAATCTCCAAATGCCCAAAAAGCCCTGAGACTTATCAAGAATCCTGAAAAACTATTAGCCACCATTCTGATAGCCAATAATTTTGTCAATATCACGATGGTAGTGCTCCTTACATTTGCCATCAATCAAGCAGTAGAGTTTCACTCTTCTCTTGTAGGATTTTTGGTCCAGACCGTTTTGCTTACATTCCTCCTGTTGCTTTTCGGGGAGATATTTCCAAAACTCGTAGCCCGCGGACGCAGTATGAAATGGGTTTTAATGGCATCTTCCGGCATCAGTTTCTTTTCAAAGCTTTTCACTCCACTCTCGTCACTGTTAGTGAAGTCTTCTGTGATAATCAATAAGGTAGTGGCAAAGAAACAGGAGAACCTCACCACCGAGGAACTTGAAAAGGCGCTTGAAATTTCCGACCTCAAAGAAGGCAAAGACAAGGAGATGCTCGAAGGGATACTCACTTTTGGAGAAAAAGGGGCGAGCGAAATCATGATCTCACGTGTGGATGTCACGGATATAGAGTATCATGCTGATTTCAAGGAAGTATTTGATGTGATTGTCAAATCCGGCTACAGCCGAATCCCTGTCTATGACCGCACACAAGACACCATCAAGGGAATTTTATATTCCAAAGACCTTCTTCCCTACATCGGTTCCAAAGATGAAAAGTTCAGATGGCAAGCCCTAATTCGCGACGCTTATTTCGTGCCTGAATCCCGCTCACTTGACGATCTACTTGAAGATTTCCGCACCAAGAAAATTCATATGGCAATTGTCATCGATGAATATGGCGACACGCAAGGAATAGTGACCCTGGAAGATGTAATAGAAGAAATCGTTGGAGAAATCGACGATGAATATGATGAAAGCCAGAATCTCTACCGAAAAATAGGACCGGATACCTTTATTTTTGATGCCAAGATTCCATTAGGCGATTTTTGCCGAGTGACAGACACCGAAGAGGAAGAACTTGGAGACATAGGAGATGCAGAGACACTTGCGGGACTTATGCTGGAGATAAAAGGAGACTTTCCGGAAAACAAGGAATCATTACAGCGCGGACCATTCCGCTTCCTCATCATGCAGATGGAAAAACACCGAATCACTAAGATCAGGGTGTCAAAAGTAATTGAGAATTGAGAATTTTGGCTGCAGGGGACGCGCACGGAGTGCGCTAACTACTCTATTGAGAGCTGGGTTTGAAAGTATTAAGAATTATGCATTTTGCATTATGCATTAAATAAAGATTATGGGAGAGTTTATGTATGAGAGGGAGATGGCTCCCTGTGGAATAGCGATAGAAGAGATATATGGAGCTGAAGAGAAATCAGCTAAGGTGTGGAAGCTATTTGCCATGCAGATTTTCTCGGAGGCTGAGGGAGATTATAGGGAAATAGAACATCTCGAAAATGGAGCTCCTTTGCTTGATGGAATTCCACAGCGTATTTCTGTGTCTCATACATCCCATTGCCTTGTAGTGGCATCTTTACCAAAAACTCCTGATATCGAACTTTCTTCTGTCAATCCACGGACTGCTCTTGGAATAGATCTTGAGAAAGCGGACCGGGCACAAGTGCTGAAAATAAAGGACAGGTTTTTATGCGAAGATGAATTGAAATTACTTCCGGCTCTTGAGGATATCGAAAAAGCTACTGTAGAAGAGGTAGAAAAATATATATTAGCCTGGACTTGTAAGGAGGCAATTTTCAAAGCAGCCATGGGAGAAGCTTATGACTGGAAGAATGACTATCGCATTCTCTCACTCCCTAAGTTAGCTACAAATATATCCGAAGCCACTGCTGAAAAGTTTGGAAAAGCGACAGTCCTGCTCCCGGGAACAGAACCACACAATATGGAATTGCTTTTATCTTCTTGGCGACTTGAAGAGCATATAGTGACTTTAGCTTTTTCAAATAAGATAGCTAAATTTCCTAATAGATGACTTTCCGGTCATCCTTCATAAGCTTCATAAGACGCGTAATGACGCGCACGGAGTGCGCTCACTACTCTATACATTGACGCGCATGGGGCGATCTTCTTTGCCGGTGATTCCGATGCCGAAGAGGGCATAGTCGTAGTATGCCGGGTCATCGGGACGGTAGGTGCGTAAGATGGATGTCAGCTCCTCGACAGCCTTGCGGTCGTCTTGCTTGCGTGTGAGAAGTCCGAGGTCACGGGCTGTGTTGCCTACATGCACATCGAGAGGGATATATAGCTTTGATTTCGGGATGGATTTCCACACGCCCATATCTACGATCCCATCGTCACGCACAAGCCAGCGGAGAGCCATATTTACACGCTTCAGAGCAGTCTGTTTGAGATTGTTGGGGAGTCCTCTCTTTGATGGCACCCCTCCATTGGCATCGGTAATAATTTTTTGCATTTCCTCCACCAGTTTCCATGCAGGAGCCGGGTCATCAGCAGCTATTATTGCATCACTGAAAGCATCCAGGCTATCGTAGCGCCTGTAGATTTCACGAAGGCCCGTCAATAAATGCTGCAGATCACGTGCAAAGAATGTACGATGGATATTTTGTGAAGGGTCAAGATCAAGATATCCTTCATCCATCACATAATTGTAGGGATCATGATCCATCAGAGCTAATAGACGCTCTGCATCACGACAAATCATAGAGCGTTTGCCCCATGCTATGTGAGAAGCGAGGAGGGAGACTATTTCTATATCTTGGAGTTTTTCAAACCTTCTGGGGAACTGGACAGGGTCGTCTGCTATGAAATCCGGGCGATTGATGAGAGCGGCTTGCTCGTCTAAAAATTCTTTCATAATTACTTAATGCCTTCGTGGGGCGCATGCGGAGCATGCTTTGTTACTAATTTTGCATCGGTGTGCCTATAGGGTTATTTCTTTGGGTTCTGATTCACGGTTGTTGCGGTCGAGAGCAGTTACAGCAAAGCGCATTCCTTTCACTTCAGATTCATCATCGTCTTCAGAAACGAGATATTCCTTATTAGGTGTCATCAACATTATAGCCTCCACATTGTCAAGGTCGATTTCTTCATCGTCAAGGAATGAATAGACCACGAACCGGATCTGATCCGTTGCCTTCTGTTTATGTGAGTCTGAATCCCACTCAAGATATATTTTGCCATCTTTCTTTGCCATCCTTAAATTTTTGACGGGTGCAGGTGACTCTTTCTGACTTCCATATGCAGGAGGAAGCGCCACTGTATTCTGATGCACGAATGCAAGAGAATCAGCTACACCTTTCATATTTCCAGTGACCCAATAACCATGCCACCACACATTACCCTTGATATTCGGGAGATCTCGTGAGAGCTTCACTTTAGTGGCAAGTTCATTTGAGTCGCCGGTCTTAGGGTCAGCATTGTTCATGGTGCGCTGCACATCCTGACCGATGAATACATCTACTCCGTGGCAATTATCATTCCACCAATGTGCAAGATGACGGCTCGGGGCAGCCTTGAAGTCGAGGGTCCAATATAGCTGCGGCGCAAGATAGTCAACCCAGCCGTTCTTAGCCCAAAGCAATACGTCGGCGTAGAGACCGTCATAGTTCTGGAGTCCATTGGAGTCAGATCCTCTGGGATCGGTCTTCTTGTTTCTCCATATACCAAAAGGACTAACACCAAACCTGACCCATGGCTTTGTCTGCTTGATAGTTTGATTCATCTGCTCTATCAAGAGGTCGACATTATGGCGACGCCAGTCTTCGAGTTTCATTCCTCCTCCAAACTTTGCGTATGAAGCATCGTCGGGAATTTTCACTCCGGCTACCGGATAGGGATAGAAATAATCGTCGATATGGATAGCATCCACGTCATATCGCGTAGTTATATCTTTCACCACTTCGCAAATATAGTCACGGTTCTCCTGATAAGCCGGGTCGAAGAATATTTTTCCATCATACTTGAAGAAGCGCTCCGGGTGTTTCTTTGAAATATGATCAGCCGGGAGCACTTCCTTCGGGGAAGACGTGACACGATAAGGATTAAGCCATGCGTGAAGCTCCATGCCACGCTTGTGAGCTTCTTCGATAGCAAATTCAAGCGGATCCCAAAGAGGAGCCGGAGCCACTCCACGCTTGCCTGTAATCCAGCTTGACCATGGCTCAATATCGCTGATATATGCGGCATCAGCCGTGGGACGTACCTGAAAGATCACGGCATTGCACCCCGTGCGATGCAGACGTTCGATCTGGTCAGCAATATAAGCTTTCAACTGGGCAGTCCCTTTCTGCTGAGTGTTCATATACTGGGTCTGACCTATTATATGAAGCCATGCGCCACGAAATTCGCGTTTGGGATTGGCGGCGGAAAGGGGTAAGGACAAGAATAAAGATAAGATGATGTAATATATCTTGTTGGTCATAGACGTAATCAAAAAGCGCCTCTCCGAGGCTGCTGAGCTTTTTTAAATGACCCCAGGCTAAAGCCTGGGGTTTATTCATAATTATCAGCTCTCCGAGCTGATGTGTAGTCATCTATTCAAAATTCTCTATTAATCTCCGTAGAGGGAGTCCCACCAGGAGGGATCGTCTTGGAGGTGCTTGGCAAACCATGCCATGATTGTTGCATGCCATGGGCGACGCTTGTCGTGATTTGTGATGATGTGGTTTTCGCCATCGACCTGCACGAATTCCACGTCGCGTCCGAGTATTCTTAGAGCGTTGAAAAGCTGGATGCTCTCTCCTATCGGCACATTAGTGTCAACACTGCCATGAAGAAGAAGGAGCGGCGTATGGATCTTGTCAGCATTGAAAAGCGCCCCGTGCTTTGTAAAGAGATCAGGATTGTTCCAAGGATAAGATTCGGGAGCTGCGGTGGTATTGTAGGAATATCCCCAGTTGCCTTCACCCCAATAGGATGTCACGTTGGAAATACCTGCATGAGAGGCTGCGGCTGCAAACATATCAGTCTTTGTCTGTAGATATTCAGTCATGAATCCGCCATAACTTGCACCCAAGCAACCGATCTTCTTGTCGTTGATGAAATCATGGGTCTTACAGTATTCTTTAACTCCGGCGATGATATCGTCGGCAGTATAGTCGCCCCATGCATTGGCGTGGCGTGCAGAAAACTCCTGACCATATCCGTAAGCTCCCGAGGGATTGATCACGAGAGCCACATATCCTCTTGAAGCGAATATCTGCGGATCATAGACACTGAGATACCTCTGGCAAGGGGAACATCCTCCGTAATAATATACTATCAACGGATATTTCTTATTCGGATCAAAGTCCGGCGGAAGCACCTGCATACAGTCTATTGTGGTCCCGTCCGGAGCCATATAGCTCCATGAGGAAGCCTCGCCGGGCTGCATATCAGGATAATCTCGAGAATATGGATCATCGACCACTTTCAACTTTCCCGACTTCAAATCGAGCAATTCGCATCTTCCGGCATAATGATAATCTGACCCGACAGCCGACATCCATTTGTTTTCGTCTGTGCCAATTGAGAATCGGGATATATATGGCATTCCAAAATCTATCTTCACAATATTGCCAGACTTAGGATCAAGCTTATAGACATTGAGGGTGAAGCCGGCAGAAGCGCGGAAATATATCTGATTATCGACACTGTTCCAAATTGGTTCCCCTTCAAGAGAAGGATTGAAATCGCGGGTCACCGGACGTATGGACTTATCAGCCAAATTCATGATAAAGCCCTGCACGTCGTAGTCGTTGCTATATTTATGCCCGCCATTGTTCTTTCCAATGCCGCCAAATGCTTCCGGACCACCGGTAAAGAACACTTGCTTTCCATCAGGAGAGTAATTGCATGACTGCACAAACGGATCTCCCTTCACGAGCGTGTCGGTGGCAAGAGTGGTCAGATCAAGTTCAATCACATCATTGAAATAGAATGGAAACAGATCCATCTTCTCAGTCTGCGATCCGTAGATCAATTTTTTAGAATCCGGAGAAATGTCATAAACGGAAGTTGTATTTCCTGAATATGTAAGCGGTTGCCTTATCCCTGTCTTCAGGTCATACTTCTCAAGATAATATCTGTTGCGGTGTCCTGCGAGACGGTCGTCAGGATCGCGAAGACGCTTTACCGGTCCAGAATCTTTGGGTCCCTCCACGAGTTTGTAGAGAATAAGGAAACTGCAGTCCGGACTGATAGAGAAACTATCATCCGGAAGTTCGGAAGCCATCAGAGTCTGCTTTTGGGAAGCGGCATCAAGAGCATAAAGAGCATATGTGTCGTCTGTTTGCACGGTATAGGCAATCGTGCTTCCCTTAGGAAGCCAGTATGAACCGCGAGGAAGAGATGCATTGAGAGTCTTGCCTGATGCACATTCTATCAGTTCCGACCATGAGCGGCGGTTCTTTTCCCCGTACATAGTGGAGTAGCCAAGAATCATATATTTGCCATCGGGAGAAACGGAAGCTTTGCTCACACGGGTGCCTAATGCTGACTCATCTACGCGGAAACGAGTAGTCACAGATGGGCCCATTGCCAATTCTACATTCTCAAAGCCATCGTCCGGTTCAAACTCAAGTTGCAAACATGGGTCGGCAGGATCATCCGGAAACGAGATGAATGAAATGAAAAAGTCAGCGGTTTCTGCAGGCTCCATGCTTATGGAAGTCTTATCCCACGATGGAAGGGAGTCTGCCGCATTGACCGTAAGTAAACTTCCATGAATGTCTGAAAGCTCGGCGATTACATTCGATTTAAGCCTGAGCGTTCCTTTAAGGAATCTATCAGGGCGCAAGCGAGTGGCAAGCGTTCTGAGTACGGGAACGTCAGCAGATTTCGGGAAACTAACGCTGAAAGCAGAGTCAGTCTTCACCTCCGTCCAATCAGCAGATGGCTTTGTGAGCTTGCGATTGACGCTTTTCAGAAGTTTTTCATTTGAAAAGGAGTTCTTTGCAGCGAGTGCAGAGTCTGTCGGCACCACGGGAAGCCTAAGACTTACCTCAGGCGAAACCATAAAGGTTTCAAAAGCTACAGATGCGTCGTCGCCCCTCATCGAAAAGAATGAGAAGGCGACTGCAGACAGGGTGATAGCCGTAGCCAGTTTGTTGTTCATGATCTGTCGGTAGTTTGGCTTCGGGCTTTCACCTTCGGCACTGTATTTGTATTGAAAAAGTCTTATTTATTCGGGACCTCATAGGTCTTTATAGCCTTGAGCTTGATATCGAACACCAGAGTCGAATAGGGTCGGATGCTCGTGCTTGATACACCGTAGCCGGCGTTTTGAGGAATGACACAGGTGACTGAGTCTCCCACATGCATATTTGTGAGCATCGTCCAGAAGCCCACAATAAGAGAAGTAGGAGTGAATGTACGGATACTGTCGACTTCGCTGTAGCTCGAATCAAAGACAACGCCATTATAATAAGAACCTTTGTAGACAACATCTACGGTAGAATTGTCCATTGGCACAAGGTTGTTTTCTGTGAGGCTACGGTCGTTGTGCCATTGCGCCAATACATAGACTCCCGGTGCCCACACCGGAGTGATTTTCTCAAACACTTTCTTTCCGCCAGACACGGTATCAGTCATGCGTAAGAAATAATCTTCATTCGCGTTCTTCCAGGCAGTGTAGTCGTAGGAATCGTCGTCATTTCCGAGGCATGAAGTAAGCAAAGGAGCGCTCAGAATCACTATCACTGCAAGTTGGATATATTTTCTTATATTCATTATGCTTTTTTAAGGATGTTAAGGGCTTTAGGGGGATTAGGGTCCTTAAAGGTTTTAGTGGCTTTAAGGACCTTAAGTCCATAATTTTAATCTTTAATTTAATCTTTAAATCAGAACTCAACCTTAGGAGCCTTATTTGCGCCTGCCTCAGCCTTAAACTGCTCTTTTTCCTTAAAGCCAAACCAACCGGCATAGATGGTGGTCGGGAACTTCTTAATTGAAGTATTGTAATCCTTCACTGCCTGAGTGTAGCGTTCGCGCTCTGTGGCAATGCGATTTTCAGTGCCTTCAAGTTGGGTCTGGAGGTCGATGAAGTTTTGGTTGGCCTTCAGGTCGGGATATGCTTCCTTCACGGCATTGACATAGATGTCGAGAGCACCTTTAAGTTTGCTCTGGGCTTCTTGATATGCCTGGATGTTCTGTTGGGGATTTTCCACTGCCTCTGCCGCATTGTAGGCTTCAGTGAGGCCACTGCGTGCTTGCGTCACCTTGATGAAAGTCTCGCTTTCGTGCTCCGAATATCCCTTCACCGTGTTCACAAGATTGGGGATGAGATCGGCACGACGCTGGTATTGGTTTTCTACCTGAGCCCACGCCTGGTCGACAGTCTGCTCCTTCTCCACGAGAGAGTTGTAGTTGCAGCTGGAGAGCGTCGACATTGCGAAGATGGCGATGAGGGCCATGGCTATCTTGCTTATTAATTTTTTCATATCAATTAGTATAATTAGTCTAATTGGCCTAATTAGTCCGATAAGCCCAATTGGGCTTACCGTAAAAATATCAATCTAATCAGAGGAGTTTTTTCAGCAGGGAATTGAGGGATACTTTTTCAGCGAGTATCTTCTCCAGGTCGTCGGCATTCACGCGCTCCTGCTCCATAGTGTCGCGGTGGCGGAGTGTCACGGTGTTGTCTTCGAGAGTCTGATGATCGACAGTGATGCAATAGGGGGTGCCGATAGCATCTTGACGACGGTAACGCTTGCCGATAGAATCTTTCTCGTCAACCTGGCAAGTGAAGTCGAAACGGAGCTTGTGCTGAATCTCGCGAGCTTTCTCGGGAAGACCATCTTTCTTCACAAGAGGAAGAACAGCACACTTCACGGGAGCAAGCGCAGCAGGGAAATGGAGCACTACGCGGCGGTCGCCATTGCCAAGGTCCTGGTCTTCATAGCAGCTGCAGAAGACACTGAGGAACATACGGTCTACGCCGATAGAAGTCTCGATGACGTAAGGCACATAGCTCTGGTTGAGCTCCGGATCGAAGTACTGTATCTTCTTGCCTGAGAATTTCTCGTGCTGGCTAAGGTCGAAATTGGTGCGGGAGTGAATGCCCTCCACTTCCTTAAATCCAAACGGCATCTCAAATTCGATGTCAGTGGCAGCGTTGGCATAGTGGGCCAATTTCTCATGGTCGTGGTAGCGATACTTAGCGTCGCCAAGACCAAGAGCCTTGTGCCATTTCAGACGAGTGGCACGCCAATAATCGAACCATTTCATCTCATCACCCGGACGAACAAAGAATTGCATCTCCATCTGCTCGAACTCACGCATACGGAATATGAACTGACGCGCCACAATCTCGTTGCGGAATGCCTTGCCGATCTGGGCAATACCAAAAGGAATACGCATGCGACCTGTCTTCTGAACATTAAGGTAGTTGACGAAAATACCCTGAGCAGTCTCGGGACGAAGGTAAACGTCCATTGCGCCGTCGGCAGTTGAACCCATTTCTGTCTTGAACATCAGATTGAACTGGCGGACGTCGGTCCAGTTTTTTGTGCCGCTGATCGGGTCTACAATCTCATAGTCGAGGATGATCTGCTTGAGCTCAGCAAGGTCGTTGGCATTCATGGCATCGGAGAAACGCTGATGCAGCTGATCGCGCTTTGCCTGATGCTCAAGCACACGGGCATTTGTAGAGCGGAACTGAGCTTCGTCGAAGGCATCGCCAAAACGTTTTGCAGCTTTTGCCACCTCCTTGTTGATTTTGTCGTCGATCTTAGCAATCTCATCTTCGATAAGCACATCTGCACGGTAGCGTTTCTTTGAGTCGCGGTTGTCGATCAGGGGATCGTTGAAAGCGTCAACATGTCCGGATGCTTTCCAGATAGTGGGGTGCATGAATATGGCGGAGTCGATGCCGACGATGTTATCGTGGAGCATGGTCATAGCCTCCCACCAGTAGCGTTTGATATTGTTTTTCAGTTCCACGCCATTCTGACCATAGTCATATACAGCGCTAAGTCCGTCGTAGATTTCAGATGACTGGAACACAAATCCGTATTCCTTGGCATGAGCCACAATCGTCTTGAAGACATCTTCCTGTTTTGCCATATTGTTTTATGCGTTTTACGTTATGCGTTTTACGTTGTACGAAGTCTTTACCACTTTGTACGAATTCTGATAGAGCGATGACATCAACCAATGAGTACGAAAGTTGATTCATTCAATTTGCAAAGTTAATCATTTTTTTTCAAATAGACTCCCTAAATGTTCATTTTTTACATTTTTAATACTTTTCCCTAACACCTCAGCGCAATCACATAAAAAAAGGGACGCATCAGCCGAAGCCAAGCGTCCCTAAAATATGCATTATGTATTTATTACTTTACGATAACTTTGCTTGCATTCTTACCCTGCACCTTGATGAAAGCGCCGTTGGAAGGATTAGCCACGCGCACGCCCTGCATATTATAATATACAGCAGGAGCATTCTCGTCGAGTGCCACTTCTACGCCTACTCCCGGGTTGCCGAGATAATACAGAGAGAATACCTTGAAAGCAAAACGGTTTTGAGCATCAGTCTCAGCGCTGATAGTCTTTTCCATTCTAAGGGAAAGCTTGCCGTCTTCGCCAACTGTAAAGGAAGCTTCCTTTACATTATGTGCCATTGAATTCTGAGCTGATTCATACCAGAGGTCGGAATCCTCATATTCAAACGGAGCAGCCTCTGTATCATTAAACTTGATCACGAGAGGGGTGTTGTTCTGGTTTACTACGCGATAGACAGCCTTATAGTTGCCTGCAGGCATACCTTCTACATCTTGATAAACAACGTCAGTGCCGGCTACTGCCCCATCAGCAGCGTCATTGCAGAACCATGCATATGTAGTCTTATTAGACCACTCGCCATGACCGAACCATCCGCCATCGGGGAAAACGATTTCAGCCTTCTCTCCATTCTTGATATAAGTCCAAGAAGACTGGCTCCAATTATTGGCATTAACCTGGATTTCGCCAGCGTTGAGGAAGAATGAGGCTTCCACCGGATTCTCGGGAGTTGCAGAGGCAAGGGCAGCCACCATTTCTGCACGGCTGATAATCTGCCAAGCTGATTTGTCGCCGACGGGAGCTTCACCTTGATTTACAGTATAAAGGAGTGTCTCACACATGTTGAGTGAACTCAACCATTCGTCGGTCTGATAGTCTTTGGTCTCATTAATGGTCAGATATTTGCCGCCGAGCTTAATGTTGTAGTATTCGCCGGCTTGCTCAAGATATGCGGGCACCGGGTCGTTACCATCCATGTAGTATTCCCCATTCTCAGCTTTGATATAGCCATTTCCGATGTGGGACTTAAAGAGATAACCATCACCATCTGCAGTCACCTCAAAAGGCATCGGATAATCTTTTGTCACTGCAAGGGTACCCCATGAAAAGCCCTCATTGAGGAACATCCCGGTCTCAACATTCTTAACGTAGTACTCACCGGGTGTGAGCTGAGCCATAGCTCCGGCTGCCATGCATGCGGCAGCTGAAAGAAGTAAAAATTTTTTCATAAATGAAACTTTAAGGTTATTTAGGTCTTAAATGATAAATTTGAAGTATTACCAAAAGTCGGGTGCAAATTTAATAAATTTTCCCAATAATCTCAAAATTTTTAATAAGATTTTTTTCACCAGATTTGGGCGCCAGGAGATGTAATGTTTTTTTAATCGAATGTTGCTGAAATGTATCAATTTTGCATTGAAGAGGAAATCTTTTATGCATAATTTTGCACATCGAAAGATCGGTTAGCAAAAACTAATAAAGTCAGTAAGTATAATTAAAATCTAAAGACATGAACTTCAGATATACCAAGGCCCTTCCAACATGGGCCGCCATATTTGCTTTTTTTTCACTTTTCGCTTGTTCATGTGTCGAAGAGGTAGAAGTCGCATCGCAAAAGCCGACGACAGAACCACAACTTTCAGCCGAAGAAGGAACCCTCCACCTCAGGATTTCCTCGTTGAACGCTAAGAGCTCAGTAACCTTCACATCCATTGACCTTTTTCAGTTTTCAGATGGAGTATTCGTGAAGAAAATGACAGTAGACCCATCAAAAGACAACATTGTGGGATTCCCCAAAATGCCTCAGACGAGAATATACGCCCTGGCAGGATATAAAGTGGAAGACACCCAGAAAATTTCTGAAAGCTTCTTATCAGCGATGACGATATCTGTTCCGAAGGATTCCTGCTCAGCTCCAGTCTTCTTTTCTTCAGTCACCGATATACAGAATGGAGCCGACAACTTAGACTTAGAACTTCATCGGGGAGTTGCGAGGCTTGACATTGACAACGAGGATTCCGAATTGAAAATAGAAAAGATCAACATATCGGGCGCGGCCTCCTTCTCTCAGATCTTCACGACAGACGGATGCACCAACGGCACAGCATCGGCCAACTATTCAAGAACATATGAATCCGGGATCAATGGAATGAAGGGAAACGCGTTCGTCCTTTTTGAGACCACATCTCCAATCACTGTAACAATTAGCGGCAGGCGCAACGGAAAGGCAGTGGAAATCATCTCAGAGACTCCCGCAATCACCCGCAATTCAATCTACACAGTCTTGATCGACAAGGAGACAACATCCAATGCCAAGGGACGCACATTATCACACGGCGACGACGAAGGGCTTCCCACGACAAGCATAAAGGTGAGAGAGTGGATGGAAGGAGATAAGGAAAACGGATCGCTTGATCTTGAGGAGTATGCAATAGATATCCAAAGATCATCCATTCCCTCGGAAGTGAGACTCAACACCGTAGACAATACGATCACAGTGCCAGCTGGCGGAGTCATAGGAATGAAGATTGCCTTCACAACCGCTAAGCCACTCAAATTAGGCTCGGTAGTCTCCGATACGAAAGGAGTAAGCATCACTCCGGTAGCCCCCACAGCCGCAGACGGCGGATACATTTCAGAATTCAGCATTGACGTGGAGAAGCAGCCCAAGGGCGCGAAACAATATCAGACAACGGTATTCTTCAACGGCTCTTCAAATTTCTTCATCAATATCGAGGTGGAACCCTCGCCCTTTCAGATTCCTACAGTACATATCGGAGGCCACGACTGGATGTGCTTCAACGCGGTCTCCCAGGATTCCGAAGAGCAGATCTATCTTCCAAAAGGAATGACCGCCAAGGAAATGTATCGTGATTGCTTCGAAGATTGCATCGGAAACCTGTTTCAATACGGCAGACCTAATCCTTTCTCTCCCTGGAAAGCCTACGATCCAAACATGCTTGCCGACCAAAAAAGAGACACACCATGGCACACAAAGTCGATGATGCCTCTTCCGAAGGGCTATCACGTTGCGTCGGCAGAAGAATGGGAAGACCTTATACCCGCAGGCACGGTGATCCCGGCGTCTTACAGGACGCGCACCGGCGACTCGATACGAGCTACAATTGTAACCGCTCCGGATCTACTCGACAATACGCCCTCCGCAATCACTAACGCTCAGAACTATCTAAAACGTGGAGTGCTTTTCGAGTCAATCACCACCGGCGCCAGACTCTTTCTTCCGATGGCGGGCATCAAGACCAATACGAGCTGCGAGATTCCGACTGACCCGAATTTCAGATTCGACACCAGAAGCGGATACTGGATGAAGGAACAGAACCAAGTAATGATCCTTCAATGTGAGAAGAAAGGTGAAGACTCCCATGGAATCCAATTTAAGCGCATGAGCTGGAACGCAGACGGATTTGTAATGGTGAGAGGAGTTCGGGATTAACGATCAACGATAAACTATCAACGATAAACTATAAACTATAAACTATCAACTATCAACTGTTAAACTATTAATTATTAACAATCTTGATTAAGGATTTTGCCATGAAAACACAAAAATACCCACTATATACACTTTGTGCGCTTTATACTCTCGTTATGGTTTCATGCCAAGAGGAACTGACGTTTGACGGCATCACCCATCCTAAAGGGAACGGCATCACCTTCCATATATCTCCTCCTGCCAATGATTCTGATGTGAACACACGCGGAGAGTATGCTGAGGATCGCGTCGTAAGCCTCCGTTATCTTCTCGCCGATGCTAACGGGAAGGTGCTGACACATTGCAACGGACAACTTTCAGAGAGTATGGACCAACTTAATGTCTACGATCTCATTGCGGGCGACTATTCAATAGTCTTCTTAGGCAGTTCCCATGAATCGGATCTCGCACGTATCGGGAATCCCATGACTCTTGACGAGACATGGCTCCAGAACACTATGCTTTCGCTTCCTATAGATGGATCGTATTTCTTCAAGAAGATTGATTTCACATTGGGAGATAGGATAGAACCGAAGGAATACGAAGTGACTCTTGAAAGGGCTCTTTCAAGAATCAAAGTAGAATTTCCCGGCATTCCATCTGCAGTGGAGGCAATGATATCGAGCGTGACCGTATCGCTCGATGAGGGAAGCCATGTATATTCTTCCATCAACGCAGACTGCACTTATACCGGCGAAGCCACAATACGCAACTACGAGATATGTGACTCCAGCTTCAACCTTACGCTCAACACTCTTCCTTCAGCTTCCCCGCTCTCGGGGACTGTCAAGGTCAAGAGCGGCACTCTTTCAGGCGACTCAATCTGCACATCCTATCGCTTCTCTGACCTCAATGTGGAGGCAGGGAAAGTGAACAGCATCACCATAGCCTTGCGTCATCCTGATGTCAAGACAGGATTTATCCGCATCCGCCCACAAGACTACTTCAACTACGACGCCGACCTGATGCTTATGGAAGATGAGCCCATCAACGTGCTTCACGACATCAACCATCGCAACTTCAGCATTACAGAGCCTCTCGTGTTGAAGACATCTGACAACAAGCTACGCCTTCAACTCTACTCCGCTGCTCCTGCCAACAATGTGGACATCTACGCCAACTTCCCCAGCTTAGGAATAGACAGCGTATGCCTTGCCCATATCGACCGAGTTGAGGCTCTTCTCGACATGCTCGTGCCGATGACTTTCACCAAAAAGGAAACTCAATATCTCGACATCAACGGAAAACGCGTCACCGTTCCGAAGATGGACATCCCTTCCGATATCGAATGGATTGTCAAGAGCGATGATCCTTTCCTGACAAGAATGTCGAAACTGAGCTTAAAGAAATGGAGCGTGAGCTTCCACGAATGGGAGAATATCTGGCCAACAAAGGCCATCACTCCCGACCTCAAATGCATGAGGCATGCGTTAGTACAGATGATCAATCTCGCCCTTACGATCGACTCCGATGAGTTTGCAGCAGAGCTTGCAGCACACGAAGGAGAGTATGAGGATTCAGGCATCCACTGCACCAACGAGGATATCATCCAGAGACTACACAACTACTATGAATGCAATTATAGCTTAGGTGCCCGCAATCCATCATCAGGAGCCAACGGATGGGGAGGGGGATATCATTCCGGCCTCATTTCTCTGATCGTCAATCAGGAATATTTCGCAAAGATGTACCCAACTGACAGCCCCGAGACACCTTGCAACAGGGAGCGAGAGTGTTTCTATCACGAATATTCCCATTGCCTTGGCTTTAGCCACGACGGCAACATGACTTATGGAGGTGCATTTACAAACACCATTGGCACCGCCTACCTCAGAGCCTACAAGGCAGGAAAGATCTTCTTCCATTCTCCTGACTTCATCGAGAATCTTCCTTACAGACGTTCAGAAGCTCCTATGTGGGCTAACCGAAGAATATGACTGTAGACTTACGCTGAATTGTTACTGACAAGAAAAATGCATTAAAAAATGTAAAAATCAAAATTTTTAACATTTTAGTATAACTTATTATAAATTAGCAAAT
>JAIDUH010000025.1 GCA_029060285.1 Muribaculaceae bacterium
GTGATGCTCTTTGCATCATTGCTGTGGCTATTGCTTGGCACCAGCGCTCCGGTCTATGCTATTATTTCAGAGAGGGCCCAGATAATTCCCTCAGCCATCCAGGCATCCCTGGGCGCTACGGTGGTTTGGATCATAGCGACGATACTCTTCGGGCGAATCTATTGCTCCACGGTCTGCCCCGTAGGTACGCTTCAGGACATTGTCATATGGAGCCGGCGTAAAAGCAACCGGAAAAAAAACTTCCGTTTTGAGGAAGGGAGTAAGATCAGGTATATTATTTTAATAGCCTATCTTGTATCGTTGATAGCCGGAGTGCTTGCCGTAGGCTATGCGATAGAGCCATGGAATATTATGCGCAATGCGTCATCGGCTGTGCGTCCTGCCGACATCCTTATGACATGGGACACCGTCGGCGTCTCAGCGGGTATCGGAGCTACTGCAGGCATCGTAACCATTGCCCTCATACTGTTGTGGGCATGGAGAGGGGGAAGAGGATTCTGCACCTCAGTCTGCCCAATCGGGACAGCACTCGGATGTCTGCACTCGCAGTCGCTGATGCACATAGCCATCGATCCTGACAAGTGCATCAGCTGCATGAAATGTGAGGATGTATGCGCGTCGAAATGCATAAAGGTAGAGCAGCGTTTAGTCGACAATTCACGTTGTACGCGCTGCTTTGACTGCACCGACGTATGCCCGAATGATGCCATCCGCTTCCAGCTCAACCGGGGAAGACACCGGCAGACGCCACTTATGGAAATGCATAATTAGGGTGGCATTAGGTTAAATTATGATTCATCATGTTGCATCATGATCTACCATGATTCATCATGATCAATCATGTAATTATAAATTCTATATGAAGCAATATCTCGATCTCCTAAATCATATCCTTAAAACCGGACACCGGAAAGAAGACCGGACTGGTACCGGCACGATATCCACTTTCGGCTATCAGATGCGCTATGATCTTTCGGAAGGTTTTCCTCTCGTCACTACCAAAAAGACACATCTGAAGAGCATCATTTATGAACTCTTGTGGTTTCTCAAGGGAGATACGAATGTGAAATATCTTCAGGAGCATGGTGTGCGTATCTGGAATGAATGGGCAGATCCGGACGGCGACCTTGGTCATATATATGGGTATCAATGGCGTTCCTGGCCAGACTATGACGGTGGACATATCGACCAGATAAAGGAGGCAGTGGAGACACTGAAAAATAATCCCGATTCGCGCCGCATCATTGTCAGCGCATGGAATGTGGCGGACCTTGACAATATGAACCTTCCTCCATGCCATGCCTTTTTTCAGATGTATGTATGTGATGGGAAACTCTCGTTGCAACTTTACCAGAGGAGTGCGGATTGCTTTTTGGGTGTGCCGTTTAATATCGCGTCATATGCACTTCTGACGATGATGCTGGCGCAAGTATGCGGACTTCAACCGGGAGAGTTTATACATACACTTGGCGATGCGCACATATATCTCAACCATCTTGACCAAGTGCGCCTGCAGCTGACCAGGGAACCCCGACAGCTTCCCAAAATGAGGCTGAATCCAGACGTGAAAGACATTTTTGACTTCAAATACGAGGACTTCACACTCGAAGGCTATGATCCGTGGCCTGCCATCAAAGGAGAGGTAAGCGTTTAATGAAAAAGCTGACCTTCATAAGCCGCAGTGACCTTCGTGGAGGGGCGGCAATAGTCACATATCGTCTTGTAGAAGCATTGCGCGGCATTGGTGTGGATGCAAGGATGCTCGTCTGTGAGAAGATGAGCGATTCTGATTTTGTCCGTGTATGCGCTCCCTCACAGAAAATCCAATATTGCTTTCTGAAAGAAAGACTCAATGTGTTCCTGCACAATGGCTTCAACCGTAAGGATCTTTTCAAGGTGGATCCGGCAACCGACGGGCTTCCTCTTTGGCGGCATCCATGGGTCGAAGATGCAGATGCTGTTTTGCTTGGATGGGTCAATCAGGGTATGTTGAGTCTGAATGGAGTGCGCAAGATCTGTCAACTCGGAAAGCCTGTAGTGTGGATAATGCATGATATGTGGAATATGACCGGCATATGCCATCACGCCGGGGATTGCCGCCGTTACTTGTCAGAGTGCGGCAACTGCCCACTGTTGGGTAGGCAAGGAGGAAATGCCGATATGTCATGTGTTACTTGGGATAAAAAGGACAGGTTATATTGTGAGGGGCGCCTGCGTTTTGTGGCGGTCAGCACATGGCTTGCAGAAAAAGCCCTGGAAAGCGGTTTGATGATGGGAATTCCTGTAGCAGTAATTCCGAATCCTTTCAAATTGGATTTAGAGAATTATGAGAGGGGAGAAGTTGGGGAAGGAGAGAAGGTTGGTTTGCTGTTTGGTGCAGCTCGTATTGATGATCCTATCAAGGGATTGGGGGTGTTCAAGAGGGCACTTGAGATATTGATCTGCGATTATCCGGAAGTTGCGGAGCATTTGAGGGTAGTCACTTTTGGGGGATGTAAAGAACCGGAGTCGCTTGACGGATTTGCGGTTGAACATCAGCATTTAGGTTTCTTGAAAGGTCAAGAAGAAGTAAGGAATGCATATGAATCATGTTCTATAGTGGTGTCGACATCAGATTTCGAAACGCTTCCCGGGACACTTGTTGAAGGTCAAGCCTATGGTTGCATACCGGTAGCATTGGACCATGGAGGACAGAGGGATATTGTTGATCATGAGAAGACCGGATGGCTCGCAGCTTGGAGTGATTCTGCCGAAGTGAGGGCGGCAAGGATAGCGGAGGGAATCTTATGGGGATATAAGAATCGTAATAATGATGAGATTAGGCAAAATATGCATAAATCAGTAGGAAAAAAATTCAATGCGCCGGAAGTGGCCCAGCGCATACTTGATTTTACTTTCCAAAAATGAACTTAATTACTTACTTAACTTTCACAAGCTCTAAAAATCACACGCAAAGGGCGCAAAGGCGCAAAGGTCAGATCAACGATTAACTATCAATTGAGCTTCGCGTTGCGGTTATAGCAAGCACGCTAAGATTACGGACTGTTCCGCATCGCCCAGAGCTTGCAGAGAACAAGCGCAGTTCCTGCGCTACGGGTTTGCGAATCAATATGCAAGAACAAGCGAAACGTAAATTATTGAAATAACTTAAGCCGATGTGCAAAGATTTTTGACATATTTTTTCATTATACTTCAAATTTTTCAAAAAAAATCCTTACCTTTGTATTTAATTGATATTTATGATACTCTTAGAGAGAAAATAATGTCGGTGAGAAGTCAATTTTTTTCAAACTTAACCATTTAACAACCAAATTATTCATGAAATACATCGCGTCGTTATTATTTATCCTACAGGTAATCCTGTTCTCACAGCCAGCATCAGCCCAGCTCTCCGCCGGGGATGACTTTGAATACCAAGGTCTATGGTATACCGTGGTAGATATTAATGGTTCGGTCATTGGTAATGCAGATGGAACTGAGCAGTGTGATAACCTTATATCATATGTCCCCAATGTGTATTATGGTACTTCTCCAATAGTGAGTGATCCGGAAAGAGGAGATGTCTACAAATGTGATATCCTTGCAGATCTTGAAAATTCATGGGATAACCAGTTCTTTATCAAATCAAATAAAGCATTAAAAGCCGGTGATAATATAAAGGTATCATTCATGTACAAATGTACTGATGAACGTAATATAGATACTCAGGCGCACGGCGATCCATTTGACTATCACCATTGGCAATGTATCGGAACCTTGAAAGCCACCACGGAATGGCAGGAATATTCTTGGTCGGGCATAGTGGGTGAGGATTGGATCGGAGATGATGGTTTTATCTCCATTGCCTTCAATTTGAGTAGCCAGCCGGAAGCTGCAACTTTCTTTATAGACGATGTCGTGTTTGAAGAGAGACATACATGTATAACAAAGGCGAGGAATGATGATTCCTTGTTGATCAATGATATGAAAGGTGATCTCGTGATTCCGTCGCTCATAGAATATGACGGTATCGATTATTCTGTAGTCGGAATTGGCAATAAGTCGTTTAGTAACAACTTGCAACTGAATTCCATCCGTCTTCCCGAATCATTGAGTTCGATTGGGGAATCTGCCTTTGAGGGATGTTCGGGTCTGACTTCTATAACTCTTCCGAAATATTTAGGCTCAATTGGTGTGTGGGCATTTAGAGGATGTTTGCAGATTGAAAATGTCTCTTATTTAGCTAACACGCCAATAGCTGCTTCATGCAACATATTTGACGAGTATATCTATCAATCTGCTGTCCTCGATATGCCTAATGCAAATATCGGTCATATTAAGAATACTATGCCATGGTATAAGTTTGAGCATATAGTGACAAAAGATGGCGAATATAATTTTTACGAGAAGCTCATAACCTGGATGTATCCAGGGCCAGGTCATCTTTTCAGTTGGGGTGATGGCCTCTCACAAGTGGATTTTATTGAAGAAAATGGTGGTGAGTGCGTGGAGTTTTCTCATTCCGGCGAGAATGATGTATGGCGTGCGCAGTTTGCCTATGACTGCCTATACAAGACTGGCGAGACTTACTTCTTTTCGTTTGACGTGAAAGGAGATCCGGGTGTGATTACATCAAATTTCCAGAATTGCAGTACGGAAGAATATCCCAATTGTGGTAATTTTGAGGTTTTTGAAGTAACGCCTGAGTGGACGACCATCACTATAAAAGGAACAGTTGAGGATACTGGTAATATTGCTAACCGATGGGTGGCGAATGTCGGAGATTATGAAGGATCCTTCTTCATAAGAAATTTGAAACTCTACACACTTGTAGATCATTCGGTAGCACCACCTACCATAGACAACGAAATCAGTATTGCTGAGATGTATCCCGGACCCTATCAACTGATTCGCTGGGGAGATGGAATATCTTCTCGTATCGAAATGGATGAAAATGGAGGGGAGTGCTTTATGATGACTAATTCAGTCTCAAGTACGCCATCAAGTGCTCAATTTTCTTTCGACTGCCAATATGAAGTAGGAAAGACATATTACTTCACTTTTGACGTAAAGGGTAGTACAGCGGCTGTAATCACATCTCAATTTGAGAATAGCGAAACATATACCAATTGTGGAAATTGTAGTGATTTTGAGATAACTTCGGAGTGGACGACCGTCACTGTAATGGGCAAGACGGAAGACAAAGGAGAGATCGTCAATCGTTGGGTGGCGAATATAGGAGACTATGAAGGCACTATGTATATCCGAAACATGAAGATTTATACGCTTGCTGAGGAACCGATCTCAGCGGGTGAGACATTCACATATGATGGAATAAATTATGAAGTAATTGATCCGATGGCTCAGATTTGCAGGGTGATCGCAACAAAACAGATCAGCGGAGAATGCATCATACCAGAGGCGGTGCCATATAGGTTGGTTGACTTTGCGGTTTCTGAGATAGATAATACAGCTTTTGCCGGAAATGACGATTTGCGTTCTGTGACTCTTCCTGTAACAATTGACTCAATTGGCCGAAACGCTTTTGCTGATTGCGGGCGCCTTACCTCGCTTGTATGGCAGGGGCGTCATGAACTTCCCGAGCGGGTATTGGAGGAGATAGGCAATCCCAACCTCCTTGTCTACGTCGATGCATCCGAATATGCTCCGGTAGGCATAGACTGCAACATAGTGGTAGATGGAGTCTGCCAGCTGCTTGACCTTACTCCGGGTTATGCCTTCACTCCCGTCAAAGACTTCACTGCCCTCCATAGCCGTATGGTGAAGGAGTTCACACAGAAGACCTACGTTGGATTATGTGCCGGATGGGAGACGATCGTCCTGCCGTTTGATGTTGCCAAGGTGTATGCCGAGAACATCGAATCTGAACTTGTGCCATTCTCAGTAATGACCGACAGATATTCTCAGCGACCTTATTGGCTTTATGAAGCTGACCCGAATGGGGAATGGATAGAAGCGTCCTATATACGTGCAGGAATTCCTTACATCATTTCGACTCCGAATAACTCAGCCTATCCGGCAACAGTAAACATCAATGGTCCGGTTGTATTCTCCAACGATGCACCCCAGACCATCACTCCTGAGACAACTGCGCCCTACGCCGTTAGTTGGGCTTCAGGCAGCGAGTTCCGCCCCGTCTGGCTTCCTCTTGACAAATCAGAGAGATCAGAAGCTATGGGACTTAACTCCGGACTGGGTCACCTCAGGGGCGAAGATGGCAAGTCTCTTCCCCCAGGATCTAATTTCCATGTAGAAGTATCGCCATCTCCCTTAGAGGCTTATGTAACCCGGCTTGGCTCTGAGCAAGCCCGCAAGGTGATGGGCAGTCATACGCTGGTGGTTCCCGAAATATCCGGTGAGGACCTTGAGGTGCATGTCAAAGACGGAGCAGTAAACCTCCGCAGCGTATCCGATCGCAGACTGACGATATATAAGCCGGACGGAGTCACAGTGCGTAGGATCGACCTAAGGGCCGGTGAGACCGTTGTGCTCGATGACCTTACTTGTGGCATCTATATCATTGCCGGTCAAAAAGTAACTGTAAAATAAATCAATACATATTAAGGAGAGCCCCGGAATGTCTGTTGACCTCCGGGGCTCTCCGTGCTGCCATCGCTCATCAACTCATCTTGAGCCGGTAGCTATTTGAGTAATCGAGAGAAAAAGAAAAAAGACACTGCGTTTGCAGTGTCTTTTCAGTCGGGGTGACAGGATTCGAACCTGCGACCACCTGGTCCCAAACCAGGTGCGCTACCGGACTGCGCTACGCCCCGATTGCAATAGGCGTGTCCCTTTTTGCACTGCAAAATTAATGCTTTTTATTGACATATGCAAATTTTTTGCGAAATTTTTATTGTTTTTCCAGATTATCATCATATACTGTCGGATTTAGATAACAATTTCAGGTAAGATTCGTTAAAATAGTATGAAGAATATTAGAAATAAGTCAATTTTTCCGTTAGTGCTGGTGATTGCGGCACTCCTTTTTGCATTGCCGGTTTCCGCTAAGGATAAGGCGCGAATGAGCTTCAAAGAGACCGTCTATGATTTTGGGCAGATTTCCCTAAAGAAAGGAAAGGTCTCGCATGAATTTGAATTTTCGAATACAGGCGACTCAAACCTTGTGATCACAAATGCACGCGCAGATTGTGGTTGCACCCGTCCTGAATACAATGAAGCCCCGGTAGCTCCAGGCAAGTCAGGAAAGGTAAAGGTGACTTTCGCTCCTGCCGCAAAAGGGCATTTTACAAAGAAAATCACCATAACTTCCAACGGAAATCCACGCAAGACGCGGCTTCTGATAAAAGGTGAGGTTGTAGAATGAGTAAAATGTCGGAGCATAAGGGAAGAAACAGGTCGCTTTCTTCAATTGCCATAGCCGCATTGCTGGCCTTGGCATCCACTGCGTATTCCCAAATCGAAAAGACCCTTAAGTTTATTCCGGATAAGGTGGATTTCGGGATGATAAAGGAAGAAAACGGGAAAGTGACAATGAAAGTCAAAGCCGTCAACATTTCCCAAGACTCAACCTATATAATTTCTGCACGCACAAGTTGTGGATGTTCTGCCGCAGAATATTCTCAGGATGTGATTGCACCCGGAGACACCGCTGATGTATTGATCTCTTATGATCCGGTCAATCGCCCCGGAAAATTCCTCAAGACAGTAAGGTTTTTCACGGGAATGGAAAGGGTCGGCAATTCCATCAAGCTCAGTGGCACGGTCATCCCGAGCAAAGAAAACCTCGACAAGGTCTATCCGGATAAGGCAGGTTCACTTAGGCTCAGCACAATAATGTTGAATGCAGGGGAAGTGTCAAGAAAAGAAGCCCGTCCTCTTTTTGTGGGGCTTTATAACGATGGCGGCCGATTGTTGCCGCTGTCAGCAAGTACGGATTCTCCTGCACTTGAGGCAGCTCTTACCCCCGACACGATAGAGCCTTTTGGCATCTCAACTGTCACACTAATGCTTAAAGGGAGAAATATCCCGGACAATGATGATGAAATATTCATGAAGGCTTTCTTGATTGATACTGAGTCAGGCGATACAGTAGTTGCAATTCCGGTATTGGGATTTGTAAAATCATAGATTAATAATACCATATGCTTAATTCATAATTATTAGACTCTGAAATTCAGATGATAAATCTTGAAGATATTTACATTTAATTTGATCAATTATTTAAATATATAAATTAATAATGGAACATCCAGAAAATGATGCCAAATATGTCGGTCTTCGCGTCAACGCAGGCGTGACATCCAATCCGACAGTCAATCCTTATCGTAAAGTTGTCAAGAAAAAGCGTATACTGACAGCCGGAGAATATGTGGAGGGTATCCTCAAAGGGGATGTGAGTCTTCTTGGACGCGCTGTTACCTTGATAGAAAGCACTGCGGAAGCCCATCAGGCGATAGCTCAGGAAGTGATAGAAAAATGCTTGCCCTATAGTGGCAATTCCAGAAGAATCGGTATCACGGGAGTCCCGGGTGCTGGAAAATCTACATCGATCGACGAATTTGGCACGTATGTCATCCGGCAAGGACATAAGCTTGCGGTGCTGGCGATTGATCCAAGCAGTGAACGCACTCGAGGAAGCATACTTGGCGACAAGACGAGGATGGAGAAACTTTCGCTTGAAAAGGATGCATTCATACGTCCTTCACCTTCCGGAGGCTCTCTTGGAGGCGTTGCGCGCAAGACACGCGAGACTATAGTGCTTTGCGAAGCAGCGGGCTATGACCGAATTTTCGTGGAGACAGTCGGGGTGGGACAAAGTGAGACTGCCGTTCACTCAATGGTGGATTTTTTCTTGCTTATCCAGGTAGCAGGCACAGGCGACGAACTTCAGGGGATCAAGCGAGGCATCATGGAGATGGCGGATGGAATAGCGATCAATAAATGTGACGGAGATAACGTAGACCGTTGCAAACTTGCAGCGCAACAGTTCAGGACCGCCCTCATGCTTTTTCCTCCTACTCCAAGCAAATGGATGCCGGAGGTCGTGACCTACAGCGGATACTATGGTTATGACATTGACAAAGTATGGGATATGATCGACCGTTATTTCAAATATGTCGAGGAGACCGGATATTTCGAAAGAAAACGCAATGAACAGTCCAGATATTGGATGACAGAAACAATCGAAGAGCAGCTTCGTTCTCGTTTTTATCATACCCCAGGCCTCAAGGAACTTCTTGAGCAGAAGGAACTGCGAGTGCTCAACAATGAGCAATCTTCATTCACAGCAGCTAAAGACATTCTTGACTACTATTTTGATTCTTTGCGTAAATGATTGAAATGTAGTGTGATGTTTTCTATAATGCGGTTGAAAGGGGAGCAGTCGTGAAATTATCTTGAGTTAATAGTTGCATTTGTTAATAATTTTAACTAACTTTGCATTGTTGCAATAATATACGTATTGCAAACATCTAACCTAAGTAAAAGCTGACATAGGAATGGCATCATCATATTGGATATATACAGATCTGGCAGTATTCTGCGTGGCCTTGGTGCTGACGGGAATCATTATACCACAGATTTTGCTCATTGCATTTAGCAAGAAACTCTTTGATGAAGTAGACGAACGCAAGATTCATAAGGGAGTAGTGCCACGGCTTGGAGGAATAGCATTCCTTCCGGCAATCATATTCTCCATTTGTCTGGTGTTGGCGGTCAACATAAGCACAGGGGTTGCTGAGCAATCGAACATTTTGCCTGACTGCAGCAAGCAGATAATGTATCTGCTTTGTGCAGAGATGCTGATGTTTTTGGTAGGAATAGCCGACGATCTGATAGGCGTGAGATATAAGGCAAAATTTGTATGTCAGATCATCTGTGCCATATTTATATGTGCATCCGGCGCTTATATCCATAATATGTATGGAGTGATATGGATCAATGAACTTCCGTCAATAATCGGTTGGCTTATATCCGGATTTTTTGTGGTGTATATAGTCAACGCCATCAACCTTATAGATGGGATCGATGGCCTTGCATCCGGACTTAGCGGGATTGCCCTGATTTTTTATGGAATAGTGCTTACCTTAGCCAATGAATGGGTGCTTGGCTTGTTGGTGTGGGCACAGCTTGGAACTCTTGTGCCGTTCTTCTATTATAATGTGTTTGGCAACCCCAAGAAACGAAAGAAAATCTTCATGGGTGACACAGGTTCTCTCACGGTAGGCATAATGCTTGCATTCATCTCCTTGAGTGTGACCAATATAGCAGCTCCGGAGATCACCAAGGATTATAATCGGCTCGTATTGGCGTTCTCTCCATTGATAATCCCGGCATTTGATGTGGTGAGGGTGTATTTCCATCGCATCAGGCAACACCGTAATCCTTTCCTTCCAGACAAATGCCATATTCATCATAAGCTTTTGGCTCTTGGACTTAATCAGAGAGCTTCGCTTTGTGCAATTTTGCTGTCGGCGGTACTTTTCATGCTTGTAAACGTATCCCTTTCTCCATATGTGGATGCCACATGGCTCGTAGTAGGGGATGTTGTGCTTTGGGTGTGTATCAATATACTTATTACACGTGCCATACGTAGGAAAGAAGCCCGGATGCACACATCTCTTTATGATTAATCTTAAGACATTAAAGTAAATGACTAATAAATCTATATTCAAGTGCACTCTTTTAGTGCTTGTCTTGTCTGTGCTTGCTTCGAGTTGCACGACACCTAAGAATATCACATATTTCCAAGGATCGGAAAATGCAGATGTTTTCGAAATTGCATTAGCTGAAAACAATGTTATCAGGGTGGAACCGTTTGACAAACTTTCCATCATGGTGAGTTGTAAGGATGCAAAGCTGGCTCAGATGTTCAACCTTCATGTATTCACAAACTCTACATCTCAAAGGACCGGATATAACGGAACAGAAAATTTCTTGGATTACAATGTCGGATATAGTGATGGCATAAACGGATTCACTGTGTCGGCAGATGGAACAATAGATTATCCTATCCTTGGCAAGATAAAAATAGAAGGCATGACCAGAAGTGAGGTGGCAGCCTTTATCAAGGGTGAAATAATGGGCAGGGGCCTTATAAAGGATCCTGTGGTCACGGTTGAGTTCCTTAATGTCGGCATATCAGTGCTCGGAGAAGTGATCTCTCCCGGACGATATGATCTTAATGTAGATGTCTTGTCGATTGTCGAGGCACTTTCCCTTGCAGGCGACTTGACAATTCAAGGCAATCGTCAGAATATCAAAGTGCTCCGCAAAGAAGGCGACAAGATCAAGACTTATGTCGTTGACATTACCGATACAAAAAATCTTGTAAATTCTCCGGCTTATTATCTTAAGCAAGGTGATATCGTGTATGTGGAGCCTAATAATATCAGAAAACGCCAGACAACAAACAACGGCAACAGTGTGCTGAATGTAAGTTTCTGGGTTTCAGTGGCCTCACTGCTGACTTCGGCAGCAATTCTATTTAAGAGATAAATATATATGCCTGTTCCCCGAAGAGGGGATGGTCGCTCTTAAAACTATAACCCTTTTACTATTTAACCCAATCAAATAAATGTGGCTTTTTAAGGATAAAGTGGCATCTCTTGAAGAGAGTGGAATGTTGGCGGGGATGACCGATTGGCATTCCCATGTGCTTCCCGGCGTAGATGATGGCATTCAGACTCTTGAAGATTCACTTGAGACGCTTCGTCATTTTGACGACAAAGGATTAGACACGTTATGGCTGACTCCTCATATAATGGAGGATTACCCTAACACTACCCAGGGACTAAAGACACGTTTCGAAGAACTGAAAAAAGCGTGGAACGGAAACCTTAAACTCCGTCTTGCTTCTGAGAATATGCTCGATCCCCTTTTTGAAGAAAGACTTGCAGCCCGCGACTTGCTTCCAATAGGAGACAATGAGGATCATCTTCTTGTAGAGACTTCATACTTCTCAGCTCCCTTGGGATTTGACAAGATGATCGATTCCATCATGTCTGCAGGATATTATCCTGTGCTTGCTCATCCGGAAAGATATAAGTATATGGACGAGGCAGACTATAAAAAATTGAGGGAAAAGGGTGTGAAAATGCAACTCAATTATGTGTCGCTTGTAGGGGGATATGGAGAGACTGCAAAAAAGAAGAGTATTTGGCTTCTAAAAAATGGATATATTGACATAATTGGAAGTGATGTCCATAGGCTCAAAAGCAATCAGAGTCTCATCGGGCAGAAGCCTTCAAAGAGTGACCATGTCAAGATGCTTCTTGATGTGGTGAAGGAAAAGAACAAAATTTGAGAGATGGACAATAGGATACTGCTACGGATGTGTAAGATGTCGGGACACGAGATGCCCTTCATCCAAGAAGCTTTCGATGGAGAGTGGGTGGTCCCACTGGGCCCTAATGTGACCGGTTTTGAGAAAGACCTTGAAAGTTTCCTTTGTACAGACAAGAAAGTAGTAGCCCTCTCTTCCGGCACATCGGCACTTCACTTGGGACTTTTGGGTCTTGGAGTAGAAGCCGGAGATGAAGTCATGGTGCAATCGATGACTTTCAGTGCGTCGGTCAATCCTGTCAGATACGTAGGAGCCATCCCGGTGATGGTAGATTCTGAACCGGTTTCATGGAATATGGATCCGGAGCTGCTTGATTTTGCCATAGCCGATAGAATAAAGCTGACCGGTCGAAAACCGAAGGCAATTGTGCTGGTATGTCTTTATGGAATGCCAGCAAATTATGATAAGATCATGGCTGTGGCTGAAAAATGGCAGATGCCTGTACTTGAAGATGCAGCCGAGGCCTTTGGCTCTTCCTATGCCAATAAAAAATGTGGTACGTTTGGAAGATTCGGTGTCTTGTCGTTCAACGGCAATAAGATGATCACCACTTCCGGGGGCGGTGCACTCGTATGTCCTGATGAAGAAGCTGCCCGAAAAGCAATGTACTATGCTACTCAGGCGAGACTTGGGTATGCTTATTATCAGCATGAAGAAATTGGCTACAATTATAGGATGAGCAATATTTCCGCGGGCATAGGCAGAGGTCAAATGATGGTGGCAGAAGAATATATCGCCCATCATCGTCATCGCCAGGCATATTATCGTGAGCATCTTAGCGATGTAGAAGGAATTGTCCTGCATGAAAATCCTGACTCAAAATATGACAGCAACTTTTGGCTATGTACTGTTCTTATAGACCCATCGCTTAAGGTAGAAGGAGAGGAAGAGGCATATTCCGCTGCAGTGACGTCTACAGTAGGAGGAGCCGGAGGCGTTACAGGTAAGGTGGATTCCGTGCATACTGATTGCGAGCCGAATGCCAATGTGGAGGCCATAAGGCTTGGACTGTCAGCACTTGGAATAGAAACACGTCCGCTTTGGAAGCCAATGCACAAGCAGCCAGTGTTTTCAGGATTCCCATCTTATGTCAATGGTGTGTCCGAGGATCTTTTCCATCGTGGTCTTTGTCTTCCATCGGGTCCATATGTGACGGATAAGGATGCAGATCGAGTGATTGATGCGATCAAGTCGTTAATTGTTTAAACAAGTGGGGATAGATGGAAAATTCTTATTTTGACCGCACTGCGCTTCTCATAGGTGATGAGGCAATGTCTTGCATCCTACAAGCTAAAGTTATAGTCTTTGGAGTTGGGGGTGTAGGAAGCTGGGTGGCGGAATGCCTTGTAAGGACAGGAGTCAGAGACATCACGCTTGTAGATTCCGACAGGGTCTCGCCGACTAATATCAATAGGCAGATGCCTGCTACAGCAGATACGGTAGGGGAGATAAAGACGGATGCGGCTAAACGCAGGCTTCTTGAAATTAATCCGGCAGCCACTGTAAAGACTCTTCCAATCTTTTATGATTCTGAGACAGCTAGCACTATCGACCTTTCGGAATATGACTATATAGTTGATGCCATAGATTCACTCAAAGACAAAGCACTCCTTATATTGAATGCAACCCGTAGTGGAAGAAAGTTCTTCAGTAGCATGGGAGCTGCATTGAAGATGGACCCTCAAAAAATAAAGGTCGGAGAATTCTGGACCGTCAAAGGGTGTCCACTTGCAAGGGCTCTTCGTCAGAAATTCAAGAAAGAAAAGCAGTTCCCGGCGAAAAAATTCCTTTGTGTCTATTCAGATGAGGTTCTCGAAAATAAGGGCATAGCCTCGGAAACGTGTGATTATAAGGCCCAAATTAATGGTAGCCTTTGCCATATAACGGCAATATTCGGCATGACTATTGCCGGTGAGATTATAAAAGACATTGTAAAATGTAGTTGGCAGAAAGGCGCTATATAAAGATTTGGCTATGTCGATATCAAAAAAAATAAGACTATTGCTTCTGGTCATAATGTCAGCGGTGTGTGTATTTCCGATATATGCGGAGATGCCGTTGGAGTATTATGTATCAGTCACAGCCCAAGCTTCTTCACGATCATTGTCGCCATACATGCTCGGCTCATGGAATGAAGGGAGATATGTAGAAGGGTCCGGAATATGGCAGGAAGCCGGTATTGTCCGTCCACTTGATATGTCAAAACGTTTCAGCTGGAGTGTCGGTTTCGGCTATATGGCAGGTATTGGCACTAAGACCGATTACGACCGTTGGAATGAAGATTCAGGAACTTGGTCAACTCATGGAGTAGGAAGATCCGCTTTCCGCGTAACCGAACTTTTTGGTCAGCTGAAATATAGGTCGGCATTCCTTACAGTAGGACAGAAATATTCCAGGTCACGCATTGTGGATGACCGTCTTTCAAGTGGAGACCTTACCCGAAGCAACAATGCCTCACCAATACCTGGTGTCGGAGCCGGTTTTTTTGATTTCCAGGATATTCCTTTCACCAACGGGTGGGTTCAGATAGATGGGGAGATAATGTATGGAAAAATGATGGATTCAAGATTCAAAAGAGAAGAATTCAATTATAATTATGGCGAACTTCCTCAGAACATTCTGTATAATTATAAAAGATGCTATTTTCGCACGAATCCTACTAAGAATTTCTATGTCACCATAGGAATGCAGGCTGCCGGATTCTTTGGAGGAACCATGTATAAGTATAAGGATGGAGTAATTTACAGAGAAATGCACAGGGGATTCCGGATTAAGGATTTATTTCAGATGTTTTTTCCAAGAGCAGGTGGTGAAGATTATTATACCGGAAGCCATCTGGGCTCATGGGATTTTAAAGCAGATATAAAATTTCATGGAGGTTCACGACTAAGTGGCTATTTCGAATGGCTTTGGGAAGATGGCTCCGGTATTGGTCGCATGAACGGTTGGGACGGATTGTGGGGCGTTCAATATAATTTCCCTGAGAAATGTATATTGAGTAAGGTAGTCTTAGAATATCTTGATTTTACAAATCAATCGGGCCCTATTCATTTTGATCCTGAAGATAATCCTATGAATCCAATAGTTGGACATTCTCAGGGTGCTGATGACTATTATAATAATGCATATTACGGAGCTTACACCAATTATGGAATGGGAATAGGAACTCCATTTTTGCTTTCACCCATATATAATACCAATGGAAATCTTTCTTATCTCCACAATAGGGCACGTGGTTTTCATGTAGCCATTGAAGCAAATCCAGTAGATTGGATTAATTTGCGTATAATGGGAGGTTATGAATTGGCTGGAGGGAATGGCCCAATGCCTGCTTATAATAAACTTAACTCTACATCTGCTATGGTATCTGCCACTGCACATCCGTTAAAAAAGATGCCGCAATTTGAGATTGGAGTGAAGGCTGCTTTTGATAAGGGAACTCTTAGAGGCGATAATTTTGGTGCGCAGCTACAAGTGTCATATAGCGGATTGTTTAATTTAAAGAACTCGGCAAGATGAAGGCGTTTTTTTCTGCTATTAGTGTGATTTTGTTTATGTCAATTTGTGGGTGCACACAGAATAATGGTTATATAGGACCGATCTTTGGTTCCTGGTCACTAAAAGAATTATCCTCAGGCAGTGAGCATCTTGAAGTTACCAGAGAAACTGTTTTTAGTTTTCAGAATGAGGTAGTAAGAATATCTCAAATCTCTGAAAATCCATATGCAGGAGTGTCCCGATATGGAAACTTTACGATCTCGGATGAATACCTTTCATTGACGTTTCTTACTGAATTGACTCCCGACGGGGAGGGCTCACGTTTTCTTGTACCCTCGTGGCTTTATTTCCCAAAAGATGTTATGCCATTAATATTCAAGATAAAAGAATTAAAAGGAAATAGAATGGTTCTTGTCTTGAATGATGGGACTAAGGAATTAACATATTCGTTTGCTAAGACCTGGTGATAAAAAATTGTCCGATGCTTAATAAGCACCGGACTTTTTATGTGTAATAAGATACATTATATTATTCAGCCTTTCCGTCGGAGCCGAGCACGTTAAGGATCTTGTGCTTGTAGAGCTTTTCCATTTCATCGCGAGCCGGACCGAGATATTTGCGCGGGTCGAATTCACCCGGTTTCTCAGCGAGAACTTTGCGAACTGCTGCAGTCATGGCAAGGCGGCTGTCAGAGTCGATGTTGATCTTGCAGACGTCCATCTTAGCTGCTTTGCGAAGTTCCTCTTCAGGAATACCGATTGCGTCAGGAAGCTTGCCGCCATATTCGTTGATGATGTCGACATATTCCTGTGGCACAGAGCTTGAACCGTGAAGCACAATCGGGAAGTCGGGAAGTTTTTTCTCTACAGCCTCAAGCACGTTGAATGCCAAAGGAGGAGGAACAAGACGACCTGTCTTCGGGTCGCGTGTGCACTGCTCAGGAGTGAACTTGTAGGCACCATGAGATGTACCGATAGAGATAGCGAGGCTGTCGCACTGAGTGCGGGCAACGAATTCGATCACTTCCTCAGGGTCAGTATATGTGTGGTGGTCGGAGCTTACTTCGTCTTCTACGCCAGCGAGCACACCGAGCTCGCCTTCAACTGTCACGTCAAACTGATGAGCATAGTCGACAACTTTCTTGGTAAGTTCGCAGTTATCCTCAAAGCTGAGGTGGCTGCCGTCGATCATTACAGAAGAGAATCCGTTGTCGATGCAGTCCTTGCAAGTTTCGAATGTGTCGCCATGGTCAAGGTGAAGCACGATTTCCGGCTTTTCCCAACCGAGGCTTTTTGCATATTCTACGGCACCTTGAGCCATGTAGCGGAGAAGTGTGGGGTTAGCATAATTGCGGGCACCCTTTGATACCTGTAGGATTACCGGGCTCTTAGTTTCAGCTGCAGCCTTGATGATAGCCTGAAGCTGCTCCATGTTGTTGAAATTGAAGGCGGGGATAGCATAGCCGCCGTGCACAGCCTTTGCAAACATCTCACGGGTGTTTACAAGACCAAGTTTCTTATAATCTACCATTTTACCTAAAACATTTAAGCGCATCCAAAGGGTAAAGATGCCCCTTGAATACAAGGTTATCTAATAATAGTGTGCAAATTTAATTAATATTTTTGAATCTTACACTATCCTTTTTGGAAAAATCGGCTTTTTTGGTTAAATTTGTAGTCGGAAAAGCAAATTTATTTTTTTTGAATATAAAAGGCCTGAAGAAGAAGTATGAAAATTTTCAGTTCCAAAGATATAAAAGACCTTGATGCCGCAACTTGTGAGGCTCAGGGCATAGACTCGCTCACATTGATGGAGCGAGCCGCAAATGCTGTAGTCAAGGAGATAAGGACTCGTAAGATATTGCCCAACCGCCGCATTGTAGTTTTTGCCGGTCCAGGCAATAATGGTGGAGACGCGCTTGCTGTAGCACGTATATTGGCAGAGCAGGGTTATGGGAATATAGAGGTATACCTTTTCAATGTAAGAGGACAGCTTTCAGAAGAATGTGAGGCACAGAAGCAGAAACTCATAGAGTCAGAAGGCAAAGTTAATTTCAATGAGATCACAAGATCTTTCGTGCCTCCTCATCTTAGCGACACGGATATCATTATTGACGGTCTTTTCGGGGTCGGCCTTCGTGATCCTCTGACAGAAGGCTTTGCTGCCGTAGCGCGCCTGATCAATGAATCCGGAGCCTATGTGATAAGCATTGACATCCCTTCGGGGCTTGCAGGAGAATGGAACAGCAATTTCCTTTTCCACAACATGGTGCATGCCAATCTTACATTAACATTTCAGTTCCCAAAGCTTTCATTCTTTTTCAATGAGCATGCCGATATTATCGGCGATCTTGTGGTGCTTGACATAGGCCTTGACCGGAAGGCTCTCAAGCGAATGAATTCGGAATGGCTTCTGATTGAGGGCAGGACAATTTATAAACTGTTGCGTCCGCGGAATCCATTCAGTGCCAAGCGAGATTATGGCTCAGTAATGATTTTTGCCGGAAGCCTCGGCATGATGGGAGCGGCAGTCATGAGTGCCCGTGCCGCACTTAAGTGTGGTGCCGGTCTGGTCACTGTACACGCACCCCGCACCGGCCTCACTATTCTGCAGACAGCCGTGCCGGAAGCCATGTTCGAACCTGACCGCAACGAACGAGTAGTCAGCGACATGAGCCTTCATCATACTCATCAGGCCGTGGCGGTGGGTCCGGGTCTGGGCACTAATGATCTGACTGTGAATGCACTCGAATCTCTTCTTAAGACCTGTAAGTCACCATTGGTGCTTGATGCGGATGCGCTGAATTGTATAGTGAAGCGTCCGTCGTTGCTCACTATGCTTCCTCCGCGCACCATCATCACTCCTCATATAGGTGAGTTTGACAGACTTTTCGGAGATCAACCATCTTCAGAACAGCGACTCAAAAAAGCCATTGAAGTGGCTAAACTTTATGAGATAATCATAGTGCTTAAAAGTCATTATACAATGATCGTACGCCCAAATGGCAACCAAATAGTCTATTTCAATTCCACGGGCAATGCCGGCATGGCAACTGCAGGAGCAGGGGATGTGCTTACCGGTGTCATAGCCGGGTTCCTGGCGCAGGGCATCCAGCCTG
Organism: Muribaculaceae bacterium; assembly: GCA_029060285.1. GTDB lineage: Bacteria > Bacteroidota > Bacteroidia > Bacteroidales > Muribaculaceae > Lepagella. The sequence goes on from JAIDUH010000025.1 coordinate 18,921, forward strand.
AGAATGCAGCGGCACTCGGAGTCTTCATTCATGGGCGAGCCGGAGATATTGCTTCCGAAGAAATAGGAGAATATGGAGTCATCGCTTCTGATATTTCCGACCGTCTGGGAAGGGCAATAAAAGATGTCGTAGAACGTAAAATTTAAGTACCCGGTTTCCTCTTTGGAAAGTTGAAGTTTATGAAGTCATGGGGATATAGGATCATAAGATTAGAAGTATATGAGAAAGATAATGTTGACAATTGGATGTTTGCTTCCTACACTGTTGGCAAGCGGGCAGTCTACAAAAGTGCTGACAGCTGAAAAGAGCAACGAATACGGCCTTGTCTATTCTCTGCCTACAACGGCATTAGAGATCGAGGTGACTGCATCCCATCAAGTGGGAAAGAAGGGGCCTTATTATCTATATGCAAAGAAGTCGATTGGCGCAGAGAAAGCAATAGCGGAGGACTATGAGAAATGGACAATAACTGATGTCACAGTGCGTCCATATGGCGTGCCTGATGCAAGCACCCAATATTTGATGCAACTCAAGCCGGGTGCCACCACTTCCATCACTGTTGACCCCAATGGGATGCTGCTTGCCATCAATAAAGAAGTCAAAGGCACAAAAGCCTCCCCGGGAGCAAAACAACCTGCAAAAGAAAAAGTGAATTGGCCTACCGGTAACGAATATCTTGATTTCGTAGATGAAGATTTCGTGGCTTCTAAAAGTTCAGCAAAACAAGCCCAACTGCTCGCAGAGTCGCTGATGGAGGTGAGGGAAGCGAAGCTTGCACTCACACGTGGCACAGCTGACGCAATGCCTGCTGACGGAAAGCAGATGGAGCTTATGCTTGCATCCTTAGGACAACAAGAAGCTGCCCTTAATGCCGCTTTCACGGGATCTGTGACTTCTGAGACCGTCACAAGAAAATTCACGTTCATCCCGGAAGGGGATTCAAAGGATATTCTTTTCCGTATGTCTGATTTCGCCGGATTTGTTGATGCTGATGACCTTTCCGGAGACCCGGTGTATATTCAGGTAGAGACCCTAAATCAGGCAACCCTGCCTGTGGATGCTAAGGGAGAGGCAAAGAAACTTCCTAAAAATGCCGTTATATACAATATTCCCGGTAGTGCTCAGGTCACCATCTCCTCACTAGATAAGAAACTTTTTGAAAAGGAGATTCAAATGTCGCAGTTGGGCATGACTTTTGGCCTTGACCCGCTTCTTTTCACTGATAAAAAGGAACCCTCCTTTGCAGTATTTGACCCTGTCACCGGGGCTCTTCTCGAAATCGGCTCTGTGCAACGAGCAGGGAGTAACGATTAACTATAAACGATTAACTACAAACGATCAACGATTAACGATCAACGATCAACGATCAACATATTAAGATTAAGAATAAGTATACGAAACTCAAATATCAAAGACAATGGCAACAAAACCTTTCCATTATCAAGAGCCTTTTGAGCTTGGGCCCGACACTACGGAATATAAGCTCATAACAAAAGACTATGTCAAGACTGAAGACTGGAACGGCCACGAAATGCTTGTGGTAGACCCTGAAGCCTTGACCATCATTGCCAATGTAGCTTCGCATGACTGCTCGTTCATGCTCCGTCGCGAGCACAACGAGATGGTCGCTAAGATCCTCCATGATCCGGAAGCTTCTGAGAACGACAAGTTCGTGGCTCTTACAATGCTTCGCAATGCAGAAATAGCTGCTAAGGGTGTACTCCCATTCTGCCAGGATACGGGCACGTCAATCTGCGCTGCCTATAAGGGTCAGAATGTATGGACAGGATGCAATGATGAGGAAAAAATTTCGCTTGGAGTATATAAGACCTACACAGAAAACAATCTTCGTTATTCCCAGAATGCGCCTCTCACAATGTATGATGAGGTCAACACAGGCTGTAACCTTCCTGCCCAGATCGATATCCATGCTACAGAAGGCAATGAATATAAATTCCTTTTCGTGGCTAAGGGAGGTGGCTCTGCCAACAAGACGTATCTCTATCAGGAGACTAAGGCGATCCTGAACAAGAAGACCCTCGTGCCGTTCCTTATCGAAAAGATGAAGACATTGGGCACAGCTGCTTGCCCTCCTTACCATATCGCTTTTGTCATCGGCGGGACAAGCGCTGAGAAGAACCTTGAGGTTGTAAAGAAAGCTTCTGTGAAATATTTCGACAATCTTCCTACTACAGGCAATGAATATGGCCGTGCTTTCCGCGATGTGGAGCTTGAAAAGGAACTTCTTGAGGCTGCCCACAACATTGGGCTCGGGGCTCAATTCGGTGGCAAATATTTCGCCCATGATATCCGTGTGATCCGTCTTCCACGTCATGGAGCTTCATGTCCCGTGGGTATGGGTGTAAGCTGCTCAGCAGACCGCAATGTAAAGGCAAAAATCAATAAGGACGGATTGTGGGTTGAGAAACTTGACGAAAATCCCGGAGAACTTATTCCTGTTGAACTCCGCCAAGCAGGCGAAGGGGAGGTGATTGAAATCGATCTCAACCGCCCGATGGAAGAAGTGCTCGCAGACCTAAACAAATACCCGGTGTCAACCCGCCTTTCACTTAAGGGAACCATCATAGTAGGACGCGACATCGCTCATGCCAAGATAAAGGAACGTCTTGATGCAGGCGAGCCAATGCCTGAATATCTCAAGAAGCATCCGATCTATTATGCAGGTCCTGCCAAGAAGCCTGAAGGCATGCCTTCAGGATCATTCGGCCCGACTACTGCAGGGCGTATGGACCCATACGTTGACCAGTTCCAGGCAGCAGGCGGCTCCATGATTATGATCGCCAAGGGCAATAGGTCGCAGCAAGTGACAGATGCGTGCAAGAAGCACGGTGGCTTCTATCTCGGCTCCATAGGTGGCCCGGCAGCCATTCTTGCCAAGGATTCGATCAAGAACGTAGAGCTTCTTGAATATCCTGAACTCGGGATGGAGGCTATCTGGAAGATCGAGGTAGAGAACTTCCCGGCATTTATCCTCGTAGACAACAAGGGCAACGATTTCTTCAAGCAGATCAAGCCCCGTTGTCCGATGGGATGCTGAAAAGATTCCATATGCATATGCCAGATTCCGGATCAGCGTAGCCGGAATCCGGTGACAAATAAATAAGAATGAAGAAAACAAAGACAGCTTCACCATGGAAATGGATTCCCTCGCTCTATATAGCCGAGGGAATCCCTTATTGTGCTGTCAATACCCTTCCGGTGCTCTTTTATTGCGAAATGGGCATTTCTATTCCCGAGATCACAGCCTGGACCGGACTTTTGTCGCTTCCATGGATGATACGTCCATTCTGGAGTCCGTTTGTGGATATCTTCTCGACCAAAAGAAAATGGACTTTGGCCATGCAGTTGCTCATGACTATGTGCATGTTGGCGATTGCCCTGTGTCTGCCGTCGTCGTTTTTCTTTGCCTCGACTTTAAGCGTATTTGCCTGTATGGCTTTCTTTTCGGCTACTCACGACATTGCTGCCGACGGATTCTATATGCTTGCACTTACCGAAAAACAACAGGCTGACTTCGTCGGTATCAGATCCACGTTCTATAAGGTTGCGACTGTGGTCGGACAAGGTGGACTGACCCTTCTGGCAGGTTGGCTTGAAAGCCGGGGCATGCAGCCGTCAGGATCATGGGCTATAGTATTCTATTGCCTTACAGCGGTCTTTTTCTGCATATGGCTATGGCATACCCAGACACTTCCAAGACTGACTGACGATCATTCTCTCGGGGTCACAACCACATCAGGAATCGTTCGCGATTTCTACATGACATTTGTGTCATTTTTTAAGAAAAAATATATTATTTCTGCCTTGGTTTTCATGCTTCTCTTCAGATTGCCTGAGGCAATGTGTGGGAAGATGGTGGCAATATTCATGAAGACTCCACTTGAAGAAGGTGGTCTTGGACTGTCGCTTACTGAAATTGGGTTTGCAAATGGCACTGTCGGAGTGATAGCCCTTCTGATTGGGGGCATTTTAGGTGGAGTCGCAATAGGAAAAGGGGGCTTGAAAAAGTGGTTGTGGCCAATGGCGTTGTCTTTGGCGTTGCCATGCGTGGTATATTGCCTTCTTGCAATACGCCCTACCATTGATTTCATTCTTATTTGTGTGGCTGTCGGTTTTGAACAATTCGGCTATGGATTCGGTCTGACAGCACTCATGATGTATATGATCTACTTTGCCCGAGGAGAATCAGAAACCTCTCACTATGCATTCTGCATTGCTTTCTCCATGGCGGGGATAATGCTTCCGGGTATGGCCGCCGGTTGGATATTTGAGAAAATCGGAACATTTGGCATCGATGGATTCAGTCATGGAAATGACTTTGAAGTCTATTTCTGGTTTGTCATGCTATGCTGCCTGACTACATTTGCTGCCTGTTGGATAGCAGGTCCGTCAATCCGGAAAATAACAGAACAACAATAAATACAAGACGATATGAAATTATTTCTTACATTAGCTGTCGCTGTTTCAGCTGTTTTGAATTGTGGGGCTACTTATATGGATAAGTATCAGGCTTCCCAAGCTGACCCCAAAATCGAAATTCCGGACTCAACCGGTTTTAAGTTTACTGATGTAAAAGTCAATAAGACAACTTCTGTCAAAGACCAGAATAAGTCGGGTACATGCTGGGCTTTCTCCGGAACATCAATGATTGAAGACGACGTGATGCGTAAAGGGGGGCCTGAACTTGACCTTTCCGAGATGTGGACAGTACGCAACTGCTATATCGACAAGGCTAAAAAATATATAAGAACCGGTGGCAAAGTAAATTTTGCGCAGGGTGGTTCTTTTGCGGATGTGACATATGCCATAGATAACTATGGCGCAGTTCCTGAGGAAGTATATGCCGGCCTTAATTATGGCGAAGACAAGCATTCCCACTACGAGATGGCAGCCGCTCTTACCGGCTATCTGAAGGCTATAGACAGCAACCCCAACAAAAAGCTCACCACTGCATGGCTTCCGGGCTTTGTCGCTATCCTTGACGCATATATGGGTCCTGCTGTAGAAAGTTTCACGTATAATGGCAAGACATATACTCCGCAGTCCTTTGCTAAGGAGATGAACATAGTGCCGGAGGAATACGTGTCTTTCACCAGCTACACCCATCATCCATTCTATAAACCTTTCGCACTCGAAATTGCCGACAATTGGTTATGGTCTGAAAGCATCAATGTTCCCATGGAGGAAATGAAAAAAATCGTGGACGAAGCTCTTGAAAATGGCTATACAGTAGGATGGGCAGCCGATGTCAGCGAGAAAGGTTTCAAATGGCGTAAAGGTTATGCTCTTCTTCCTGAAAAGAAAGCACAGGAGGATATGGACAATGCCGAGGTGGCTCGTTGGACACAGCTTTCTGATTCCGACCGCGATGCAATGCAGTATGATATCAAAGGTCCTGTAAAGGAGCGTACGATAACACAGGAAGACCGTCAGCGCACTTTTGAGAACCGTGAGACTACTGACGACCACGGCATGGTGATAGTAGGGTATGCAACTGACCAAGAAGGCAACCGCTATTATAAAGTGAAAAATTCATGGGATACCAACCAACTTTATGGTGGCTACCTCTATGTATCAGAACCTTATTTCCTTGAAAAGACACTTGATGTCATGGTCAACAAGTCAGCAGTACCCAAGGATATAGCAAAGAAAGTAGGACTGAATTGATGGAAGTAAAAGCGAAAAAAGCATTGGGGCAGCATTTCCTTACGGATCTTCCCACTGCAGAAAAGATAGCAGATACTATATCGGAAAAGGAACTTTCTCCGGCCTGTGGGCCGGAGAAAGGTTCTGTCTGGGGTGCTCTTCCGGTGGTAGAGATTGGTCCCGGTATGGGTGTGCTGACTGATTTTCTCGTGGCGTCAGGTAGGGACGTGACAGCCATTGAGATCGATCATGAAAGCGTGGAATATCTCGGCAAATATAAGAAATCCATCAAGGTCATAGAAGGGGATTTCCTTCGCCTTGACCTAAATGAGATAACGCCGGGTGAAATAGCGCTTATTGGCAATTATCCTTATAATATTTCTTCGCAGATATTTTTCCGGGCATTGGAATATAGGGAGAAAATTCCGGTGATTGCCGGCATGCTTCAGAAGGAAGTGGCTGAACGGATTTGCTCCGGACCCGGGTCGAAGGCATATGGTATACTTTCTGTATTGCTTCAGGCATGGTATGATTGTGAATATTTGTTCACAGTAGAGCCCGGTGTGTTCTCACCACCGCCAAAAGTCAGAAGTGGAGTGTTGAGACTCACCCGTAATAGCAGGACGGAGCTTGGTGTGGACGAAAAGAAATTCAAGACTGTAGTAAAGACAGCTTTCGGTCAACGCCGCAAGACTCTGCGAAACTCACTTTCCGGCATGATAAGTGCGGGCAGTCCACTTCTTGATGATCCAATACTAAAGGAGCGTCCTGAACGATTATCAGTCGATCAGTTCATTTACTTGACTAAAGCTATCATTAAGTTTTAGTATTTCTGACGAACGGCATCAAGTTATAAACTTTCATATCAAACATCTTTAATCGATAGTGAGAAAGCTATACTTTTTATGGGAACAAAGAATATTGTATTCACTATTGGGCAAAGCTTTCATGTATTTTCTGGTATATTCGGATTTATCCAGAAAATATTTCGTGTGGCATATACAGGATATCGTTCAGTTGCGTTCAAAAATTTTGGTCGAGACTCAACCATAGAGCCAGGTCAGGTTGCATTGTATGGAGAAAAATATATAAGCGTAGGTAATTATTGTCACATAGACACAGGTTGTCAGATTTTTGCGACAGATAAAAGAGGTGATGAAAGCTTCACGCCAGAAATTATAATAGGAGATTACTGCCATATTGGGTCAAATAGTCATATCACAGCGGTCTCAGGTATTTATCTTGGCAATAATGTCTTGACTGGAAAATCAATTCTTATCACTGATAATGCTCATGGATTGACAGATCTGGAATCTCTTTGTACACCACCCTTATTAAGGCCTTTGATTTCAAAAGGTCCGGTGAGGATAGGTGATAATGTTTGGATTGGAGAAAAAGCCTGCATACTTCCCGGAGTTACTATAGGAGAAGGTAGCATTATAGCTGCCAATTCAGTAGTTACTCATGATGTCCCTCCGTATTGCATAGTGGCTGGTGTACCGTCTAAAGTCATAAAACAATTCAAATAATAGCAAAGGTCGTTGACTCAGCAGGGAGTCAACGACCTTTGCTATTTATACAACTTTTTAGAATTAAAATATCTCTATATCGGTTTCAATAAATTATGTGCAAGATTATTTCTTATTGCTAAAATAAAATTCTTTGTGTATGTCCTGATAGCGTTAACTTTTTCTAAAGAGTTTTTAACAACTATCATGGGCACTTTCTTCGCTTTTAAACGATGATGATAAATATAGACATTTAATAAATATTCAGACATATATCCAAATATTCTTGCTTGATTTGGATATTCGGAGATTGAAACCCTTTGTTCGACTTCAAAAAGAATGTTGAACAGCCAATCCGAATAAGAATTGAATAAGTCCAATCTCATTATAAACATATTGCAATGAGAAAATTTATTGTTTCGATACATAACTTTATAATAGCTTGACCAATATTCAGGATACTTTTCTTTTATTACATCTTCAAGTGTATCCAGGTCATTAGAAATACAATACTGCTTGTAGTGCATGGCCCCACAAAAAGGATGAATATTAGGTTTTGCCACTATAATATCAAATTTAGAAAACAATTTATCTAAATCAGGCAATTTCGGAAAATTCTTTTCTATTTCCGCAGATGTTGTCTCAGAATATGGGGTTCCATAAGGAAGTTTGTTGGAAAAATCAAAGTATCGTCTGTAATGGTTTAGCCCCACGTATTTGCTATGAGGCCCATTCTTCCAGAGCCAATAATGCCCCGTCAGTTCACAGAAGTTCGGGTTTTTTGCTGATATAGAGTCTCCTGTATCGTCTCCTTGGATTCCCAAGTCGACCTTAGAGTTCACTTTGCCAACTTGTAGGGGGATGAATCCGGGCCCATTATGACAGTAGTCTTGTTTATGGCAACAGACTATGATAGATATATCATTTTCCTGATGTTCGTTATGTCCCATTTTTAGAAAAGAGTAAAAACTTTTGCTATTATCGGAGCCATATCGTAATACTTGTATTCAGCCAGGCGTCCACCAAATATTACATTTGACTCCTTGTCAGCCAAATCCTTATATTGAGCATATATTTTTTGATTCCTATCGTCATTGACAGGATAGAATGGCTCCATTCCGTCTGCCCATTCAGTGGAGTATTCTTTTGAAATGACAGTCTTGGGATTTTTATAGACTGCCTCCCCAAACATTTCGAAGTGCTTGTGCTCTATGATCCTTGTGAAAGGTATTTCTGCGGATGTATAATTCACCACTGCGTTACCCTGATGATTGGATTCATCCAAGACTTTTGTGTCGAAATACACAGTCCTGTATTCGAGTTTCCCAAAACGATAGTCATAAAACTCATCGATCTTGCCGGTGAATACTATCTTGTCGGCGACAGACTCCCAGTGATGACGGTCATTGAAAAAGTCAGTATTTGTTATTACTTCAATGCCATCAAGAAGTCCATCTATCAGTTTGTTGTACCCTCCAATCGGAATGCCTTGATAATTATCGTTGAAATAGTTGTTGTCAAAAGTAAGCCGAACCGGAAGACGCCTGATTATAAAATCGGGAAGATCTGTGCATTTCCGTCCCCATTGTTTTTCTGTGTATCCCTTGATCAACTGCTCATATATGTCTTTCCCGATGAGAGTGAGGGCTTGTTCTTCAAGATTGCGTGGTCTTGATACTCCGGCTGCCTGCATCTTTTCCACTGCGTCCTTACGCTGCTCCTCCAATTTCATTTGAGCTTCAGCCGGAGTCTTGACTCCCCACATTTGATAGAATGTGTTCATATTGAACGGGAGGTTATAAAGTTTTCCATCGGGTGCTTTCGCTACCGGGCAATTGGTATACCTGTTAAATGGAACGATGGAATTTACAAACTCCCAAACTTTCTTATCAGATGTGTGAAAGATATGAGCCCCATATTTATGAACGTTGATACCTTCAATCTCCTCGCAATATAAATTGCCACCTGGATATGGTCGCTTGTCAATCACAAGGCAACGCTTACCTTGCTTATGTGCAAGATATGCAAATGTAGCTCCAAAGAGGCCTGCTCCAATTATAAGATAGTCATAAAGCATTGAAGTAATATGGTTTTAAAGGACTTAATGATAGATAAACATTTGCGTTTGAATGATGAATACATAGAAAACAAACGTTCCATTGTCATATCGTTATCTTTTTCCAAAAACTGTTTGATAAAGAATAAATAAGTCTGTGTACGGAAAAAATAAATTTCTTTTCCGGCAAAACAGTGTGTTACTTCTGCTATTCCTTTAAAAGGATCTTTGATGACCTCTATAATTTTCGATGGAATAACAGCCGTTTTCTTTATCTCCAGGAAAACATCTTTTTCATTAAGTAAAAAAAATTGCTGATCATTGCTCCTGCTCGGATTTGTACACAGATAATGGACGATATAAGCGTCCTTTAAGTATTTTATTCCGTGCTTTAACTCGCAATTCCACTCAGGTTCAAGTTTTTGGATAGGATGTTTCAGTTCAATATTAGTCACTTCCAAAGAGGGTTGATCCATAGACACTCCTTTGTCGTAGCCCTTGAGATAATTCTCATGCCAATGTCTATAAAAATCACGAGTAAACGTATTGTCCTTTACATATATGACACCGCTATTGAAGAATTCGGTTTCTTTTGAGATATCTACTCCCATTTTTTTGGTATCCCTTAAGCAAATATTTCGGTAGGGATTATGAGCAAAATCAGAATGAGAATCCCAACATGCGCACAAAATAGAAGTTTCATCATCAATATTTGAGAGATCTCTTATTACAATTGTATCGCAATCTATAAATAAAAAATCACCATCTACATAATTTCTTGCATTTGTTTTCAGTATTCTGGATCTTTTTTGCGCCGGTAAAAAGGAATCTAATGGAACTTCTACTATTTCATCTGCATATTTTATCTCTTCCTTCCGTATTCCCTTAAATGAACTGGAAGTCTTAACATCAGTTAAAATTGTAATGTGACATTCAGGCATATGCATTTTTGCAGAAAACATTGATACATAACCTTGCTCTAAGTATATGTCACTTTCGTCACTAACAATTACATATAATAACTTAGTTTTCATGCAGAGTTATTTTAAAATTGAGTTTTTATTTTGGAGTTATGAGGGAATCGGAAGGAATTGCCGGATGTCCTACTCTGAGTTTTTCAATTGTTCTTCCAAGTTTATGGTCAATCGAATCAAAATCGTAACACCAGACAAAAACGCCAGGAAGTTGATTGGTTCGTATGAAATCAAATTTGGCTGAAATCGAACGTTCGTTGTCGAATCCTAAAATCAGGTTTCCGTTCTCGTCACTAAAGAAAGGAGCTTGTGCATCCTCGTCCCATTTCATACGCAGCCCTGAACAATATTTTGCAAAATCAATATACCCTACTTCCATAGGTAAAGGTGATATGCCTTTACCAAAGAATGGTATTCCTATAAGGATCTTTTCTTTTGGAATCCCCAAATCTATATGATGCTCAATGACGTTGGCTATGCATCGCTCACCAGTTGTCGGAGATGAGTAAAGTGGACTGTGATGAAGCATCGGTTCTCCTTCTCTTGGAGCTGCAAGATTGTAACCTGACACGTTGACATAACTTACATATGGTAACATACCTTTATGGTCTATCCATTTACCTGAGAAGTTAGAATAGTATGAAATCCAAGCGTCTTTACCGAGTACTCTTCTCAAATCCTTCGCTAACTTTACATAGTTACGGTCATCTTGAGGAGATGCAGTATGTCCTCCTCCCTCAGTAGTAGGAAATTCCCAGTCAAGGTCAACTCCATCAAGATTGTAGGCTCGAATTACATCATACACATTCTTGACATAAGCCTTCCTCTTTTTCTTGTCAGCTGTCATTTCGCAAAATCCTGCTCTGCGAAAGTCACTGAGGCATAGAATCACCTTAAGATCTGGGTTCTGTTTCTTTAGTTCACTCATTGCCTTTAGCTTTTCAGGATACCGTATAACTATTCCGTCTAAATTATCGTTGAAAAGAGCTGAGGCATAGATTAGATGAGAGTACATCGCAGCATCAGGAATATTGGGAAATCGATCAACCACATATGCCATTGCAATCTTGTCGGTATTGTCGGTATTGTTTGGATCACCTCTTTTCAGAAACCCTTCAGTACGGATAGCTTGCATTTCAGAAGTGGACAATACGACAACTAATAGAATAATAGCTGACACGATTGAGAAGACCCTTTTCATAATAGCTGTGTTTTATGCGATTGAAGTTTGAAGAACTTCAGCATATTATCTGTCATTGTACATCTCATCGTAGTATTTTTCGTATTCTCCGGATGTGATATTATCCATCCATTCCTGATTATCGAGATACCAACGCACAGTCTTTTCGATGCCTTCCTCAAATTGCAAGCTTGGTTCCCATCCGAGTTCAGACTGAAGCTTGCGGCTGTCGATTGCGTAGCGCATGTCATGACCGAGTCGGTCTGTCACAAAGGTGATGAGATTTTCAGACTGGCCCTCCGGATTGCCAAGCAACCGGTCTACGGTCTTAATGATGACCTTTATGAGGTCGATGTTTTTCCATTCGTTGAAGCCGCCGATATTATATGTGTCAGCGATCTTCCCTTCATGGAAGATAAGGTCGATGGCGCGGGCGTGGTCTTCCACGAACAGCCAGTCCCTTACATTTTCTCCCTTTCCGTAGACAGGAAGAGGCTTGCCGTGGCGGATATTGTTGATGAAAAGAGGGATCAGTTTCTCGGGGAACTGATATGGACCGTAGTTATTTGAGCAATTGGTGACGATTGTAGGCATGCCATATGTGTCATGGTATGCGCGCACGAAATGGTCGCTGCTTGCTTTAGATGCGGAGTAGGGGGAATGAGGGTTATATTTGGTGGTCTCGAGGAAGAACTCCGTACCGTAAGCCATATCGTCTTCACTCGAAGCCTTTGTAGTGAAAGGAGCAGGCACGCCCTCCGGATGTGTCAGCTCAAGTGCTCCGTATACCTCGTCGGTAGAGATATGGTAGAAGCGTTTCCCTTCATATTTCTCAGGGAGGGAATCCCAATATTCCTTGGCGGCCTGAAGCAGCGCGAGGGTGCCCATGACGTTTGTGCGGGCGAATGTGAAGGGATCCTTTATGGAGCGGTCTACATGGCTTTCAGCCGCCAAATGGATAATGCCGTCTATTTCGTATTCCTTTACGATCCTCCGCATCTCGTCAAGGTCGGCGATGTCAGCTTTGATGAATGTGTAGTTCGGCTTATTCTCAATGTCTTTCAGATTGGCGAGATTGCCTGCGTAGGTCAGTTTGTCGAGATTGATTATGTGATAATCAGGATATTTGTTTACGAAAAGGCGCACGACATGGCTTCCGATGAAGCCGGCACCTCCGGTGATAAGAATGTTCCTTTTATAATTCATAATGCATAATTCATAATGCATAATTATATTATGCTTGGTTATTTATATTTTGAATACACTTTTTGAGAGAGTCTGTCCAGTATGGGATTGATATGCCGAATGTATCCTTGACTTTTGTCTTGTCAAGTACAGAATATGACGGGCGAGTGACAGGAGATGGAAATTCATCACTGTGGCATGGCTGGATGTCGCAATCATTGTTGCCGGCGATTTCTGCGATTGATTTTGTGAAGTCATACCATGAGCAGACACCCTCGTTTGAATAATGGTAGATTCCTTCATTGCCGTCCATCAGTCGGTTGTCTATTACATAATAGATAATGTCAGCAAGATCCTGGGCATATGTCGGAGTTCCTACTTGATCAAACACAACCTTAAGTTGAGGTTTGGTTGATGTCAGATTCAGCATGGTCTTGACAAAGTTCTTACCATATTCGGAGTATAGCCAAGCAGTACGGAATACCAGAGATTTTACGCCCGAGTTTCCTATTTCTTGCTCTCCATGAAGCTTGGTCACTCCATATACTCCTGTCGGATTTGTAGGTTCAGTCTCTGTACGCGGTGTGTTGCCCCGCGAACCTCCAAACACATAGTCAGTGGAGATGTGAATAAGTGTCCCGCCGTTTGCCTTGACTGCATCAGCGAGATTCCTGACAGCCTTAGAATTAAGAACTTCAGCAAACTGTGCGTCTGACTCTGCTTTTTCCACATTCGTATAAGCCGCACAGTTCACAATCACTTTGATGTCATTGTCTTTGACGATTTTTGCCACCGCATCAGCATCGGTGATGTCAAGTTCGGCAACATCTGTGAAGATATATATGTCTTCATTTTTGCGTTTCCCGTTTTTCGTAGCATTTTCTACGGCATTGCGCATGCAATTGCCGAGTTGTCCGTTGGCCCCTGTAATCAAGATGTTCATCATGCTTGGTATTTAAAAGGTGATTCGAAGTCTTTTAGGTTGCAGTGTTTAAGATCTTTATCAGATAATATTGCCTTCGATAGGTCGATATGCCAATCTATTCCCAGATCCGGGTCAAGTAAGGAAATGCCATTTTCCGTCTCCGGATGATAATAATCATCACATTTATATTGAAAGACGGCATTATCACTCAATACGGAAAATCCGTGTGCGAATCCATGTGGAATGAAGAACTGAAGGTGATTGTCTTCGCTCAATTCCACAGCCACGTACTTGCCATATGTCGGGGATCCTTTCCGAATGTCTACTGCCACATCCAGTACTCTTCCTTTAACGCATCTGACGAGTTTTGCCTGACAATGAGGTGGGCATTGAAAATGAAGGCCGCGGATCACGCCGTAGGTTGAACTTGATTCATTGTCCTGAACGAAATCAACCTTTGCTATCTCTTCGTCAAAGCGGCGTTTGGAATAAGATTCGAAAAAATATCCTCTTAAGTCGGTGAATACTCTCGGCTCAATTATTTTAAGCCCCTCTATTTCTGTGTCAATTACTTTCATCAGCGGTCAATTTCATAAGATATTGTCCATATTGATTTTTGATCATTGGCTTGGCAAGCTCAATAAGTTTTTCTTTTGTGATCCATCCCTGGTCGAAGGCAATCCCTTCAAGGCAAGCTATCTTGAGTCCCTGACGTTTTTCAAGCACTTCAACATATATGGATGCTTCAGCAAGGGAATCGTGGGTGCCGGTATCGAGCCATGCAAATCCACGTGGGAGAGTACGCACTTTCAAATCACCTGCTTTAAGGAAATCCTGGTTGACAGTTGTGATTTCAAGTTCACCGCGAGAGGATGGTTTAATATTTTCAGCCACTTCCACCACCTTGTTGGGATAGAAATATAGTCCCACCACAGCATAATTAGATTTAGGCTTGACAGGCTTTTCTTCAATAGAAAGGCATTTGCCCTCTGAGTCAAACTCTGCAACTCCGTATCTTTCAGGATCGTTGACCCAGTATCCAAACACGGTGGCCTTGTCGTTGACCTCAGCATCTTTCACGGCTTCCTTCAGCACCTCTGCAAAGTCGGGACCATGGAATATATTGTCTCCCAATACAAGACATGCAGCATCATCTCCGATAAAGTCTTTTCCTATGATAAAGGCTTGTGCAAGACCGTCAGGTGAAGGCTGTTCGGCATAAGAAAAGCTTACTCCATAGTCACTTCCGTCTCCAAGAAGCCGGCGGAATGCGGGTAGGTCCTGAGGAGTGGATATGATAAGAATGTCGCGTATCCCTGCTTGCATCAAAGTAGAGATTGGATAATATACCATCGGTTTGTCGAAAACCGGGAGAAGCTGTTTGCTGACCCCTTTGGTAATCGGATAAAGTCTTGTGCCGCTACCTCCGGCTAAAACGATGCCTTTCATGGTCAATAATAAATAGAAATAGTGCCAATTATAGATATCTTTTTTGTTTTCAGTCTACCAATAACAGCCACCTTCGACTTTCTCGAATCCAACAGGTCTGTCTTGCGGTCTGGGGGAGATCCAGTATTGATTAATGAAATCTTTACCTTCCCATCGCTTGCCTTTTATTCCAAAGATCAGCTGTGTTGAACCTCCCATATGTACGGCTTTTTTCCCTATTGATTTAATATAGGCAGCTAACGGAAATCCGTAAGCCCCACAACCAAGAATTGCAATGTCGAAATCTGCATTGTCGATTTGCTTTTTCATAAAATTTAAAGCATCAAACCAACTATCGAAATCACAATTCCCTCCAATTGAATTTACAGCCTTTATTGTAGTTAATTTATTTATCTCAGGTAATATATCGGGATTATCCCAAATCTTATTAAAATTTTTAGCGTGATATTGAAGCTCGATTAGTTCACTAAAAGGACTGATGACAAGAATCTTTTTATTTTTGAGAGTTTGGTACCAACTGTTTTCATATCCGGCGTTTCCAGGACCAAGACATCTAAGTCTTATTTTTGAAGTCTTGCGAAGATATCGTTTGAAAAACATTTCTTCAAATCTCCAGCTTGCCAGACAGTCACACATTTTCATGGAATCAATCATCAAAGCTCCAAAATCTTTAAGATTTTGTTCATTTATAGGGAAAAATCCGGCATTATTGATCATTGACTTAAAGATCCTTGGAGTTAAATATCGTCGAATAATTGAGAAAGATGGTAAAATAGACCATAGCGTGGCCTGTATCTCACAGCTGCCGAATCTGCCGATCATGCAAGGGGCATCACTTGAAAGAAATCCCTTCAAGCAATCTTGAGCTTCTTGGCCATCCAATGGCTTAGGGTTGATTAATTTATGGACAAATCGAAAAAAGTTTTGAATTATCGTTTGGGCCATATGAAAATATAAGTAAAAAGAGTCTTATTGCCTAAAATTATAGTCCCTGCTAATATAAGAGGTATTAAATTTATGGTGGACTCGAATTTTTATGAGCTATGATGATAGGTAGATTATTTTGTCGAACAGCGTGTACTGTATTGATTCTCAAAAATTCTTTTGATTGTCAGCTGAACGTTTTTTTTTATATTCTTGTCGTAAGAGTGCAGGCAGCGTTGATAATATACACCAACATCGTTTTAGCTGCTTCTTAGGTTCGGAATATATGCGGTATATGAACTCCATATGATTGCGGATCATCCAATCAGGAGCTCTCTTTATCTTTAAACCACTGAAAAAATTGAAAGTAGCGCCTATGGCTATCATAACTCCGTGATGCAAATAAGGCTTGAGGTTAGCCATAAATCTCTCTTGTTTGGGTGCTCCCAGAGAGATCCAGATGATTTCAGCTTTATCATCCTCTATCATCTGGGCAATCTTGGGATAATCAAACTCTTCGACCGGAAGGAACGGAAGTTCCTTGAAAGTCATAGAAGCTACATTTGGATTGATCTTGATAAGTTCATTTTTCAGACTGTCGAGAGTGCTCTGTTTAGCTC
The DNA here is from genome assembly GCA_029060285.1 of Muribaculaceae bacterium. Taxonomy (GTDB): domain Bacteria; phylum Bacteroidota; class Bacteroidia; order Bacteroidales; family Muribaculaceae; genus Lepagella. The sequence goes on from JAIDUH010000025.1 coordinate 35,409, forward strand.
CTAAAAAAATCATACGATATTTATCTGCAGAGACGATATCAAGGAAAATATCACTTCCGGCATATTGGTCACGGTGAATGTTGTATATCCACTTAAGATAGACCGGGACATAGCTGCTGTCGCAAATGGAAAACATTCCGCCATTGATCACATCAAGATAATCTTTGTTCATGTATGTGTTGTGGAGTATGTTCCCATCCGATACGCATATGTAGTCGCTGCCAGGTTGCTTCAGCCGGTTTGCGATGGATGAGCTAACTTTATTTTTGTCGAATTCGTATCGTATGTTGAAGAATGATTCCATTGTTTAATATTTTATGGAGCAGTTACTTCCTTATTCCTTTTCTCAATCTCCCATTTAATGTTGAGATGAAATTATTGAGAAAAGTCATTAACTTACCATATATACGATAACGGATACTCCAGTACTTTATTGCATCCTGCAGCACGTTGTTCTCAGGTTTTAAAAAGGGTGGAAGTATAAACTCACGCATATGCTCCTCCTCGAATTCGATTCTATATCTGTTATAGTTGTTGCAGTGTGTACCCTCACAATTGAACCCATCGTTGCGCACAAGAGATCTGGCCGGACAGATGGTATATTTCCCCTGCTTGTGCATCTCATAGCAGAAGCGAACATACCATGAACTTATAATACCCCGTTTATGATTTCGCAACATTACGAATAAATCGCTTCCATGTGAATTGAATGCTTTCTGCTTGTTGCGGTCGCCACACAATATATCAAAGTCTTTGACCTCCCAGTCGACTGTGTCCCAGCGGTCTTTCCAGGTAGCCCAGGACCAGCTTTGAGCCCTGCCGTTAAGATATACATCTCCTTCTATATGTGTTGCTATTTTTGTGCTGAATCCAGATATTTGAAAAATCCTTTCGTCGTTTTCGAAAGTATTGAGCATCTGATTCATAAAACGTAGAAAGCTTTTCGAAACATATAGGTCGTCTTCCACTACAATGGCTTTCCCATATGAATTAATCACGTTTGTTACCCCCTCGATAATAGAAGGTGCCAAACCCTTGTTTAGAGGAGAGAATACGTAATTAAGGGATTTGAATCCGGTTATTGTCTTCACGTACTCTCTCACTTGGCTGACTTTTTCAGCCTCGTCTTTTTTTTGTGGCCGGGGACCGTCTACGAATATGTAGAGATCGCTGTCCTTAGCTTCCGGATTGAACTTGAGTGCCTTTATTGTGGTTTTTAGGGAATCGAGTCGATTAAACGCAAAGACAATTATAGGGCTCATTATAGTGGTCTTTTCAGTTTTTTCTTAAGGAATTTCTCATGAATTTGGTTGTCCTCTTCCGATCTAAATCTACGCTTGATGATAGTAGCCGGGTTTCCGCCTACCATTGTGCGTGCCGGCACATCCTTGGTCACGACAGAACCAGCTGCAACGATAGCTCCGTCACCAATCTTAATACCTCCCATAATTATTGCACCGTAACCTATCCAAACGTCGGATCCTATTTCAGTAGGATAGTCCGATCCCCTATGAGCTTCCCATATAGTTGACTTTGGATCGTCGAAGCAATGTTCGTTTTTCCCAATGAACTTAACATAAGGAGCGCACAATACATAGTCTCCAAAATGTATGTCTGTGCCAATATAGCATTTAGGACCGAACTGGACACAATGGCCCAAAGACACATCCTTATTGGGCGAGAAGATTTCAACGTCTGAAGGGATACGCACCATACCGTGTGTTTTTATCCAAGGTTGCATGATCTTAAACCTAATAAAACTTCTCAGACGATTAAAAATCTGTCGGATATTGTGGACGTAAATTGACCGTCCCGGCCGGATATTGTGGTCGATCATTTTCATTTGTCCGTTATTTGAGAGCTTAGGAATCAACGCAAAAGAGTTTGTTTATTTTCGAACTCGTCTATTGCGCCCCGCAGTGCTTCTATGAATCCTCTGCCATGGGTTATATCAGGTTCCATATAGTTTCCTTCACCCCATTCATTCCAGGATTTAAGGAAGATAATCCTACGATCTTCGGGTTTATCTTTTATTGCATTGAGGGCGTCGATAGTGTGCTGTCTGAAAAATTCTGGTTCTGAGTTATATAAAATAATACCATTTCTGCCCGAGCGAGGAGAGTGATCCCATTGTGGTATAATGATTGGAGCCACATCGTCTGCTTTTTCCTTATCTGTGATGAAATTAGGAAAGACTTCCTTGTAGTCCATAGCATATGGTGTTACGCAGTGGAAGAGACCATGTAGATATTTCTTTGTATGCTTCACTATCTTTCCCAATTTACCAAGTTTCTTGAGCATGGGACTTAGTTCTTTATCGAGCCTCTGATACATAACCATGTCGAATCCTTTGGTAATGAAATCATCTTTGTCTAATTCCGGGCGCCCCAAATAGCACACCGTAAAGATGCCATCGAATCCAGCCTCTTTAGCAAGAATTTGAAATCTGTCAAGGTATTCCTTCGGAAGACTGGATGGATCATATATAACAAACAGTGGTTTGTTGCCAATTTTTATATATCTCTTATCTTTGAAGGCCTTAAGAAGATAACTGAAATGTTGCAGTATGTCTTCTTCTCCAGGATAGTCCTGATCTATGAGCATCTTATTGGCAGAAGTCCCATCTTTGTTCCATTGTTTAGAAAACCAACTATGATTAGCCCATCCGAGACAAAAAGGAAAGTCGGGACGACCACTTTCAAGCACGGAATCGAATATATCGTTCATCAACTGACGTCCCCTCCCAAACCAATAGTGCCAATACATAAACCCTGAAATCCCAGCCTCTTTTGCCAATTGTGCCTGGGTTTCCCTTACTTCAGGATCCTTAAGATTGTAATAGCCAAGTTCCGTGGGGACGCGTGGTTGGTCGTGCCCTTTAAAGTATGATTTAGCCTTTCCAACATTGGTCCACTCCGTGAACCCTTTGCCCCACCACTCATCATTTTCCTTGAATGAGTGAAATTGCGGTAGATAGAATGCTATTATCTTTGTTTTCATTATTATGAAATGTACTCCTGTTTTGTTTCAATTCGTCGGGCTTTGTCATTTTTTGCGATGTATATACCGACTACGTAGGGAAATAACCATGAATACCAGAATGGATATGCCCTTTGCATGAAGCAAAGCGCTATCAGTATAAAGAAACTGATAGTATACCGGTAGTCTGGTTTAGAAGGAATTACACTAATATAGAAAAGTAAAGCTAAAATTGTACCAATCATGCCGTAGTGGAGAATATATATCTTATAGCCGGCGCCACTGATCAAATCCATATTAGCCTTACCTTTTACACTAGTCCAGAAATATTCAGTGCCTTTGACACGTTTGAATTCATAATCGGTATTGTTGTAAAACCTATTGTTGCCTTTGATACCACCGTTTTGGTCATATTCCATTCGGCTAATGATCATTTCATTTAGTGTGTTATCACCTCCGCTCCATGACAAAGCTCCTGCCACGATGACTCCGATAATACCCAACGTAATGAGACCCTTGCTGATGCTGTTGATTTTGAGCATGATAAAGCCAATCGATGCCAAAAGATATCCAGCAAGTGAGAGGGAAAAGAGGACAGACACTGCCATTATTATATTCCAAGGGCATTTCTTGAAGTCGAAATGATTTGCCATCATAAGGAATGTGCTGACGATTGCTAAATGGCCTGGTTCGAGGAAAAATCCGTTGAATCTTGCCATTCGGAATTCATCGAAGGTCGATTGGATATAGAAAATATAATTTGTGTATGGTAAATATCCTTCATGCACAAATGTACCAATCGAAGGAAGAGGAATGAACAAAGTGATCCAATACAGGAGTAGTCCGGGTATAAGAAGTATGGCATACCATTTAGTGGTGAATTTTAGCAAGTCTTTCATATATTCGTATGGAAGCTGTACTAAATATAAAACCGGTAAGTATTGCATTACTGTCTTCATTCCGTTAGACCATCCGTCGAGCCAGGTTGACCAAAGTGTCAATCCCAGCATGGCTAATAGAATCCATCCGGTCTTTGAGTCAACACTGAATTTGATTGGCAGGAAGCTCAATGATATGATCATGCCGGCGTTTGCCACAATTAAAAGAAGCAGCAACGGCACCGACAACATTGGCCAAGCATATGTCGAAGTCAACAGCCACCAGAGATTTACAATTTTAAATATTGTCCACATTATCAACTTTGTGTCTTATGGAGTTTGTCTTTGATCATACCAAGAATGAATTGCCGGTCTTCTCTACTCAACCCGAGTATTGCGGCGATAAATAGCCCGCAAATGCCCGCTGTCGCGGTGCGCAAAAGTATAAGAAGAAAAGGATCGGCTGAAGTTGACGCCAGGGGGGGGAGAAGATAAGCGGCTCCACCGATGACGGATACCTTCAAAACCGGGACAGCCACTTCTTTGAAATATTTCGTGGGGCTGAGATTTACTTGTCTCCTGGCTACATATATTCTTACAAACTGGGCGGTAGCCATCACTGCAATCAGAATTATTAAAGACAGTATTGCGCTCCCTCCCAGGGCAAAAGCAAGGGCGGCAATCGGGATATATGCCAACGTTATCGCACCCACGGACAGCTGATATCTCTTGATTTTTCCTGTCGCCTGGATAAGACGGCTGATAGGAGGCTCCAATGAAATCACCATGCAATAGACGAGAATCAGCTGAGAGAACGCTGTCATGAAAGGAGTCTTTGCGTCATTACCGAGCCAAAGGTAAAGAAGTCCGTCCATATTGCAAATCAGTGGAAACGATAATATAAACAGCAGAAGAAACGACATTTTGGAAGTTTTCATCACTAAGTTGTGGGCTCTTCCATAGTCTTCTGAAGCGTAGGATTTTATGATTTGTGGACTTACTGCCATATATAAATTTGTTGAAAATCCACTTATGACACTCTGAATTCTATCGGCTATTGCTTTGGCGGTATTGAGAATCGGTCCGAAATACATATTCAGTAATATATTCTGGCCTTGGTTGTCGAGCATCCCGGAAATGGACCCGAAAAGATTCCATCCGGTATATCCCAAAAGATCCTTGAAGAGACTGCCGTTCCATTTCCAGATATATCTGCAATAATGGATTTTTGAGTGGCAATACTGCATCGACATAAGAAACACTACAATACTGATAGAGGCTGTAAAAATGCCGTAGAGAATCAACCGGTCTCCTCCGTAATTTATAAGAATAAATGCTATAGCCAATTTAAACACGCCCTCCACCACGCTGAAGATTGCGAAGGCATCCATGCGCTCGTTTGCCACTATCGACGAGGTGTAGGGTATGGTGATCAGTCCAAATACAAAGGAAACGAGTGTAGTCTGGAATACCCAATATGCGGCATGAACGCGGTCAGAAGGAATGTCAAGCCATTTTTCTATGAAAAAGTACCCGAGAGCTTCCCCGACAAATATCATGATACCCGACAATATGATAAATGTCAGAAGCAATAATGTGAATGTGTGACTGTATTTTTCGTAATCTTCCTTTCCGAGATGAAAAGACAGGTATCGCTGGCTAGCGGAAGTGAGGGCTCCGGTCAGAATCGAAAGTGACATTACGACACTTGCGATTACACTAAATACACCATAGTCGATTTTCCCGAGAGCCTCAAGTGTGATACGAACAGCATATAGATTGATGAAAGTCAAGAATATAAGTCGGAAATATAGCAGTCCGGTATTCTTTATTATGCGGCTGTTTGCAGACTTCATTGCGATAATTGTCGGGACATATTCCACTCTTGTCAAATATCAGATAGACATTCGACAAATTTTTGCAGTAGAAATAATGTAAAAATATGAGTCTTAATTAATAGGATGCTTTTATAGATGTGAAAACACCTTTGACTCTTATATATACTTTTTCTTCCCACTGTCAGACAATAGTTTGAAGCAGGAAGGGGTGATTCTTAATTTGGAAAGCAAAGTTATAAAAAAAAAACGAGACAAGAAAATTTTACTTGTGAAATCATTAAATAAACGTCATAATATATTCTTTTCTTGATGCACTTTACTGTAAATGGTATCTGATTTCACGGCTCTTTCATTTATGATTATATAGATCCACATAACGCTAGTAGTGTGACAGATAGATTTCTGCAATTTTTATTGCTGACATATTCGTACATGTCAAATTTTATTATTAGCACCATGTATTAATATAAACAAAGACACGAAAATGAAGCTCAAGATATTCAAGTGTCTTCCTTGGTTTCTACGAAGTTCGTTTTCATATACCTACAATACATACAAAATTACAATAATAAACAGTGCAACAATTCATAAATAATTTTTTTCAGCAAGTTGAAAGACCAAACAGTCAACTTCTCGTTAAAAATACGTCAAAAATTTGTAGATTCGATTAATTGTTCTTAACTTTGTAAAATCTAACCTATACGATCAATCAAATGAAGAAATTTTCATTCAGTTTTGCCGTTGCTGCTTTTGCGACATCGATGTTAATGGCACATGATGTGGATGTCAATGACAGAGCCCTATGGGGTGCAGTGTGCGGAGCATCTAATGCTACTTACTACAATGAGACTCTTGAGAAAATGCTTGTATCTTGGCGGATGTTGCCGGGCGACTCTTCTGACACTGCTTTCGACCTTTATCGTAAAATGACAGGGGGAAAGGAAGAAAAACTTAATAAAGAGCCAATTTTTGGAACTAATTTTCAAGATCTCACACTTTCTTTTAGCGGTCGTGGCGGGGGAGATGCCACTTATCGTCTCACTTATGCAGGTAGCGATGAGACAATTGGCCTATACGTGCTTCCCAACAAGCAGAGGGTAAGTAAACTTCCATATATCTCGATTCCCTTAACAGAGACATCTGATGTGTGCTCAATAGAGGGGATGGAATATCAGGCAAATGATGTCAGCGTAGGTGATCTCAATGGCGACGGACAGATGGAGATAGTCGTGAAGCGTCTGTTGGCACATGGGGACAATGATGGTACAGGCGGAGGACAGTCTCCTACCGAGGTACGCCACACTCTTCTCTATGAGGCATATAAACTTGACGGTACGATGTTATGGAGAGTCTGTTCGGGACCGAATATCTTGCTCGGCAACAGCAGCTCATTCGCCATCGCTGATTTTGACGGTGACGGACGGGCGGAAATGGCAATAAAGACCGGAGAGGGAACAGTCTTCGGCGACGGTATGGAGATTGGTGACACTGACGGCGATGGCAAGACAGATTACCGAGGTGGAGGCAATTATATAGGAGCCGGCCCCGAATTCTTCTCTATCGTTGATGGGGAAAGTGGAAAGGAGCTCGCACGCGCCGACTTCATCAAGCGTGGCAAAAGCGAGGATTGGGGCGACAACTACTTTAAACGCGCCAGCAGTCTCAGGGTTGGTGTAGGGAATTTTGACGGGAAACTGCCTTCTGTCATATTGGGACGAGGTGTCTATGCCAAGTCTGTGATCGAAGCATGGGACTACCGCGACGGTAAGTTGACACGCCGTTGGCAATTCAATACTGATGATAAATTGACAGGTAAGGATGGTCTTGCCTACAGCAAGTATGCAGGGCAAGGAAATCATTCACTGAGCGTAGGCGACGTGGATGGAGATGGCTTTGACGAGATAGTGTATGGCGCTATGACAGTGGATCATGACGGAATTGGTCTCTATTCCTCTTGTCTTGGCCATGGCGATGCCCTGCATCTCGGTAAGTTTGATCCTTCGCGACCCGGACTTCAGATATTTTCATGCTTTGAGACAGGCAAAACGGAGGTAGCTCTCCGTGACGCTGCTGACGGAAGCATCATCTACGACCATAAGAGCGCTACTGATGGAGATATGGGACGAGCTTTAATCGCCGACATAGATCCGGCTTCGCCTGGCTGTGAGTTGTGGTGGTATAAGAGCACCGTTCATGACATCAACGGCAATGAGCTTCCGGGCGCCCGTGCCGATTATCCGGGATCGACCAATTTTGCAATCTGGTTTGATGGTTCTCTCAACCGCCAGGTCTTTACGGGAACTAAAATCGACAGTCGCCAGAAAGGTCGTGTATTTACGATCTATCGCTACGATGTCACTCACATCAATGGCACCAAGGAAAATCCATGTTTCTACGGAGATATACTTGGCGACTGGCGTGAGGAACTAATCTTTCCGACTTATGACAAGACTCAGGAGCTGCGTATATTCTCTACATGGATTCCTACCGCTCACCGTATACCATGGTTGATGACTGACCATGTGTATGAGATGAGCGCATTGAACCAAAACATCGGTTATAATCAGCCCACTCATACAGGATATTATCTCGGTTCAGACTATAAGAGTGATGAAGATATATGGGCTTCTGCCGGGGTTGCTGATGGCGATACCAACGGAGTTGAAGATATTAGCTCTGACAATGCTTTACATGAAGAAGGTGTCATTTATGACCTCATGGGCAGAAAGATAGAAAATCCTTCTTCAGGTATATATATCCTCAATGGAAAGAAATTCGTAGTAAAGTAGATTAAAAAAGAAACAGGTTTAAAACTATTGAAGTTGTTTCGACTTATTTACGAATATAAAAAATATCAAAATAATATGAAAGGATCAATTCTTTTTATCAAGCTTCCGCCATCTTTGCGGCATCTTCCGCTTCATTCATCAGTCACGATGCCCGCATTCCTTTCAGGTATTCCAACACGTTCGGCATAATGCAAGCAAGCTTGCCTTCTGCACTCACTCAATGGAATTGTCTCCTTCTTCATGAAGCGAAATCTGCTCGCAAAGCTGACGAAATCTTAATAAAAAAATAAGTCGAAACAACTTCATT
>JAIDUH010000026.1 GCA_029060285.1 Muribaculaceae bacterium
ACTATGTAGACGCCGGGGGTGAGTGTCGAGAGAGAAGCCCAGACAGAACCCTGACCGTCGAGCACCTTAATGCCGTCGGTAGTATAGACCTCAAAGGAGCCGGTGGCCTTATCGACTGAGACTTTTTCGGTGCCGGTGTTGCCGATGTTGGCATATTCGGGGAGATAGTAGCCAAGGTGTGGAGGTTGGTTGTATGCCACGTTTTGCCAGCATATTGCCATACGGTATGTGCGGTCTTCCATCAGGCAAGGTACACGATGCTCAGATGCGATAGTAGTGCTATGGATATAGATTTTCGAAGGATCTTTGTCATACCACAATATGACCTCTTCGCGCCAGTCGCCGAAGATGTCGGCCGACAGGCATGGAGTCTTTTTAGAACCGTTGCATGACGAACCGGACAGTGAAGCCAAAGAAGTGATCTTTCCATCAACCCACTTGGTGATGCCGCTGCCATCGAGAAGTTCGTCCTGAAGGTCACCGTCCCAATATATGCGGAAATTCTGTGATGGGGTGGCGCTGCTTGTTGTAGTGCCTGTAGCGGCACTACGGGGTGTAGCGTGGCTTGAACACCACATTTCATAGCCATCGTAGCGAGGGTCGATGTCGGCAGCGATGCCACGGCCTGTATCTCCGGTGGCTGTACCGCTAAAGAGGATTTCGCCTGTGGCCGCATCGTGGAGATCCCAACCATAAGGAGAAGCCTCGTGAATGTCATAGACCTGCAAACCCTCACGACCCGGAATCATCTTGCCTAAATGAATGGCATCTCCGTGGCCGTAGCCTGTGGCATAGAGCAATTGTCCATTGTCGTCGATAGCACATGCGCCCCAGACAATCTCGTCCTTACCATCACCGTCTACGTCGCCAACGGTTAGGTTGTGGTTTCCATTGCTATATGCAGTGCGGCTGCCTGCACCGCGTGTTGCCTGAGGGGGCGAATAGGTCTGAGTTTTGCCATCGCCATCGGTGACGGTATATTGAGTAGATGACTTAGCGGCATGCAGCCAGCGAGTGCTGAGTTTCTCGCCGTCAAAGTCGACTGCCCACAAGAAAGCGTAGTCATAATAACCGCGGCACATCACGGCGCTGGGTTTAGCGTCGGAGCCATCGAGATATGCGACAGCAGCCAAGTAGCGCTCTCCGCGGTTGCCGTAGGATCCGGTGTCATTCTTGCCGCCAGTGCCCCAGTTGAATGTCCCGGCAGCGTCGCCGCCGAGACCCTGATTGCGGTTGGGGTTATAATATACGGTATGTATAGCTTTGCCTGTGAGTCCGTCGAACACAGTGAGCCATTCCTGACCGCCGTCAACGCGACCGCCTGAGTTGCGCCAATCCTTAGTGTTGCTTGCATTTTTGATAGCTTCGATATCAGCTACGCCGTTGACATATTCGCCAGTGCCGTCTACGGAGCCTGGACCGGTCTTACAAATCATCTCAGCCTTGCCATCGCCGTCAAAGTCGTAGACCATAAACTGGGTGTAGTGGGCACCCGAACGGATGTTTTTGCCTAAGTCAACGCGCCATAGCAGAGTGCCATCAAATTCATAGCAGTCGAGTATAGTATTTCCAGTGTAGCCACCCTGAGAGTTATCCTTGGCGTTTGAAGGAGACCATTTCACTATCAGCTCATAGTCTCCATCGCCATCCACATCACCTACCGAGCAGTCGTTGGGGGTATAGGTGTATTCTTCGCCCGAAGGTGTTATGCCACCATCAGGGAGATTTAGCTGCAACTGTTTAGCCGTATTCCATTTCATGGGAGAGAACTCCTCGACCACATTATCGCCGATCATTGCCTTGATTGTATATGTCTGGGTCAGCTTGCCACCGGAATCGAAATAGTCAGTAGCGTTTGTTATGGGTGCTTTGTTGATTTTTTTTCCATCCCGGTAGATATCGAAGTACATATCTGGACTATCAGTGGAGAATGAACGCCACGACAGATAGGGGATGCGGCCTGCCACCATTATAACTGCTCCGCGATTGAGTTTTTCAGGGAATTGCTGTGAGAAAGTCAGAGGAACCGACATCAAGGTTGCAATACCTGCAATGATTAGTTTCTTCATCATAAAATATGGAAAATAAGATTATCTTGCATTTGTCGTATCGAAGTTGTTTAAACCACTTCATTTGCGAGCTACATATAAAAACTGCGTTAAAATTACATTTTTTTCTTTAAATGAGCAAATAAAAGTGGTTTAAACTTATTTACGTGAAGAAAAATCTACTCTTCTACATAGTTTATCTCTTGTCGGGTCTGAGTTCCCAAAAAAATACATCTGAGCATAGATGTATGGATAGACATTGCATATCTTTCTTTAACTTTTAAGGTTAAAGTTTGTTATGAATTTATAATCTGAGAATTAAAAAAGACAAGTATTATGAAAAGACACCTACTTTGCCTCCCTTTGCTTGCGATGCTTCTGCTCGTGCTTCCTTCCTGCGGCGATATCAATTATTGGGATCCGGAACCGCCGGGCGGATGGAATGATACCTTCTATGACCAGAATCTCACCGGTTGCTGGCAGCTCTATCAGGTCAATTCCGACTATGTGAGGGGCGACGAGGTGAATTATATGTACTTCAATGGCGACGGACGCGGTACATATTTCTATTACGATCATGGCTATCAGGAGACCGAACGGCTTGCCTATTGGTGTCAGCGTTCCGTAAGCGGCACATCATCGCTTCAGATCAATATCCAATATGAATATGGCAGTCCTTCGACTATGAACTATTGGTTCAGTGACTCTGATACTCTATGGATGCAATGGCGCAACTCCTACGGAGTGCAGACTTACGTATACAAATACAGGAACCGTGTGCCCTGGTGATATACTATCCGCTGTGTTGCCAATTGATGAAAGATATCTTTTTATCCTTGAATGTAGTCTTCGGGGTCAGTGACGGTCTCATGGACTTTTTTCAAAAAAAAATTCTAAATTATAAATTCCAAATTCTAAATTATCCGAAAAAAATGATTATCTTTGTCCTCTATGAAGGATTTCACTGAAGAAGACATCGAAAGAATCGAAAATATGGCCGACAGCGATGACGTTGCCGGGGTACGCCATGAAATAGCCGACCTACACCCGGCAGACATCGCGGAGCTCCTACGAAAGCTCAATATAAAGCAGGCGGAATGGCTCTTCAACCTTATCGACGATAAGGAGAAGAAGGCCGACGTGCTTATGGAGCTCGATGAGGAAGACCGTAAGAAACTAATCGAGCATATGGAGCCCGAGCAGATCGGCGAGTTTATCGACGAGCTCGACACCGATGATGCCGTCGACCTTATCCAGGAGCTCGATGAGGAAGATCGGGAGGAAGTAATCCAGCATATAGATGATATGGAGCAGGCGGGCGATATCGTCGACCTTCTGCAATATGACGAAGACACTGCCGGTGGCCTTATGGGCACCGAATATATCGCCGTCAATGAAAACTGGTCAATGCCGGAATGTCTGAAAGAAATGCGCCGTCAGGCAGCCGACCTTGACGAGATATATTATGTCTATGTTATCGACGACGACAATCGCCTGAAGGGTATACTTCCATTGAAGAAGATGATCACAGATCCGTCTGTATCCAAGATAAAGCATGTGATGCAGACCGACCCTGTCAAGGTGCATACCGACACCCCGATCGACGAGGTTGCCATTGACTTCGAGAAATACGACCTTGTGGCTATGCCTGTTGTGGACTCAATAGGGCGTCTTGCCGGACAGATTACGGTCGACGACATTATGGATGAGGTACGCGAGCAGTCTGAACGTGACTATCAGTTGGCATCAGGTATCTCCTCCGACGTCGATGTAGATGACTCCGTATTCGCCCAGACCAAGGCGCGAATACCTTGGCTTCTCATAGGCATCATAGGTGGCATCATAAACTCAGTAATTCTTACCGGTTTTGAAGCCCAGATAGCAGCGGTCACAGCTCTCGCTATCTTTATCCCCCTTATTGGTGGCACCGGCGGCAACGTAGGTGTGCAGGCGTCAGCTATTGTGGTGCAAGGTCTTGCCAACGGACGATTGGAAATAAAGGATGCGTGGAAACAGATTGGCAGGGAAGTGATGGTGGCTCTCCTCAATGCCGTGGTGATAAGCGGAGTAGTGCTTATATATGTGCTTTTCACACAGCCACACATGTATGCCGTCTCCTTTGCAGTCGCGGCATCGCTCTTCTGCGTGGTGATATTTGCCACTGTCTTCGGCACATTCGTGCCTCTTACCCTCGAGAAAATGAAGATCAACCCTGCTCTTGCCACCGGCCCTTTCATACAGATCATGAACGACGTCGTAGGTCTTCTCATATATGTGGCTATGTCCACCTGGATGCTCTCTTTATTCCCCCTTGAATAATATGTTTTAATTAGCCTAATAAGACCAATATGACTAATTAGCCCAATTAGAATAATTAGAACAATCAGACTAATTTCTCTTTTAAAAATGGCAAAAATAGTTGAGACTCCTCTGATGAAGCAGTATTTCGAGATGAAGAAAAAGCATCCCGATGCAATCCTGCTGTTCCGAGTGGGTGACTTTTACGAGACTTTCTCCGATGATGCCGTTGAGGCAAGCTCTATTCTCGGCATCACCCTTACAAGGCGTGCCAATGGATCTGCTCAGTCGGTGGAACTCGCCGGTTTCCCGCATCATGCCCTTGACACTTACCTTCCGAAACTCGTGAGGGCAGGAAAGAGAGTGGCCATCTGCGAGCAACTCGAGGATCCAAAACTCACAAAGAAACTCGTGAAGCGTGGCATCACCGAGCTTGTCACTCCCGGTGTCAACACCAACGATGCTTCAATAGAAGGAGCTGAAAACAATTATCTTGCAGGTATACATTTCCAACGCACAGGGAAAGGAAAAACAGTGAGGGCAGGTATTGCCTTTCTCGATATCACTACGGGTGAGTTTCTCGCAGCAGAGACAGACCCTTCTGAAATTGACAAGCTCCTTTCAGCATTCGCACCCAAAGAACTTCTGCGCATGAACGGCACGCGTGAGCTCTGTAGCGAACTCATCACTTGGAAATGTCCTGTCTTCGATATGGAAGATTGGGTATACACGGAAGATTCTGCCCGTGAACGCCTTCTTAAGCAATTCCAGACTGCCACACTTAAAGGATTTGGTCTTGATGATATGCCCCTTGCTCTCATTGCTGCCGGCAGTCTCCTATATTATCTTGACATTACAGGGCATACCAATACATCACACATCACCGTGATTTCACGCATCGACAGCGAACGCTTCCTGCGTATGGATCCGTTCACTCTGCGTAATCTTGAACTTACATATTCAGCCAGCGGGGCGAAAGGTCTGACTCTATTTGGTGTACTCGACCATACCGTCACGCCCATGGGGGCGCGTCTGCTCTCTTCAAATCTGAGTTTTCCCCTGCTTGATCCTCAGAAGATCAATGAGCGCCATGCAATGGTAGATTTCTTTTTCCGTGACACTGACCGCCGGGAATATACACGCACTTGCCTTCAATCGATAGGGGATATGCAGCGCATGATTGGAAAGACTTCCAACCGTCGTGCCCAACCACGCGATCTTCTATCGCTTGCTAATTCAATGGAAGGGTGCATGCGCCTGAAAAAGTCGCTCTCAGGGGCAGACTGTCCCGAAATAATGAAAATTGCTGAGGAGATGCAGCCCCTTGAGCAATATATCGGACTCGTAAGGGCTACTATCGCTCCGGATGCCCCTGCCGTTTTCAATAAAGGTGGCTCTATTGCAGCAGGAGTGTCAAAGGAACTTGATGAATACCGTGGTCTTCATGATAACGCCCGCGCTGCACTCGATGCCATATGTGCCCGTGAGATAGAACGCACCGGCATCTCGTCGCTGAAGATAAGCTACAACAATGTGTTCGGCTATTATATAGAGGTTCGCAATACTCATAAGGATAAAGTGCCGGCTGAATGGATAAGGAAGCAGACCCTTGTCAATGCAGAGCGATACATCACAGAAGAGTTAAAGGATTTCGAGCAGAAGATACTGACTGCCTCCGACCGTATAGGGCAGATAGAGGGTGAGATTTATGCAAAGCTCCTTGATCATCTTGCTCAGGCCTGTGCCCCGATGCAGAAGAGTGCCAATGCTGCCGCTGAGATTGACTTCCTGTTGAGTATGGCGGATGCCGCCGCCGATAATGGTTATGTACGTCCGATAGTGGATGATTCCACTTCCCTTGAGATCATGGAAGGACGGCATCCTGTCATTGAAAAGCGTCTTCCACCCGGTGAACCTTATATTTCCAATACCGTCCGCCTTGACTGCGACCGTAATCAGATTTTGATGATCACGGGTCCTAATATGAGCGGTAAGTCAGCACTGTTGCGTCAGACTGCCCTTATCGTGATAATGGCGCAGATGGGTTCGTTTGTGCCTGCCGAGTCTGCCCGTATAGGAATAGTGGATAAGATTTTCACTCGTGTAGGTGCAAGCGACAATTTGGCCGCCGGGGAATCCACGTTTATGGTGGAGATGAGCGAGGCTGCCTCCATTCTTAACAATATGAGTAGCCGTTCTCTTATACTCTTCGATGAATTGGGGCGTGGCACTTCCACTTATGATGGTATTTCCATTGCCTGGTCGATTGTGGAGCATATCCATGAAAACGGACGCTGTGCGCCGAAAACTCTTTTCGCCACTCATTATCATGAACTCAATGAGATGGAGAAATCGTTCAAGCGCATTCACAATTGGAGTGTGTCGGTGAAGGAAATCAAGGGAAAGGTAGTGTTCCTTCGCAAACTCGTCAAGGGTGGCTCGGAGCACTCATTTGGTATTCATGTAGCAAAGTTGGCAGGTATGCCCCCTTCGATCGTGAAGCGTGCCGATCAGGTGCTTGAGCGTCTGGAATCTGCGGCCCGCAATTCCGACAATAAGGGGGTGGATAGCGTGGCAAAGGGAAAACTCGGTGAGATAGCCGGTCAGCGTGACGGCTATCAGCTCAGTTTCTTCCAGCTCGACGACCCGCTTCTGAGTCAGATCCGCGACCGAATCCTCACTCTCGACATTGACAATCTCACCCCCCTTCAGTCTCTGACCCTCCTCCACGATCTCAAGTCGCTGCTGACCGGCAAATAAAAATAATTCTGTATAACGTCCTTAAGGTCCTTAAAGACCTTAAAGACCTTAAAGACCTTACGCATGACTTACTGTCTCATATTGATTTTATCTCTGATTAATTTCGTTGATACCCGTGTCGGCACAGCCGAGGCTTCCACCATGACAGCAGGACTCTTCGGCAAGGGCTCAGAGGAGCACGGACAGACTGTGCCGGCTGTCTGCGTGCCACATGGAATGACGCTTTGGACTCCTCAGACCCGCGATACTGAAGAAAAATGTATTGCTCCATATTATTATGCTGATACCGATCTTCAAGGGTTTCGTGCGAGCCATTGGGTATCCGGTGGTTGCACTCAAGACTATGGTAGCGTTTCTATGGCAGCGCTTGGAGGGAAGTTGCGCACATCCCCGTTGTCTCGCGCATCCCGGATTGACCGCGGTTCAGAGACTGCTCGACCTGACTATTACTCCGTAGTGCTTCCCGACGAGGGAATGAAAGCGGAGATGACCGGACTTTCACGCTCAGGAATATTCCGTTTCTCATATGATTCCGATGGGGTTGGACACCTCGTGGTCAATCCAAATACAGATGAAGGTGCCGGATGGATAGAGATAGACACTTTAAGGCGGGAGATACGAGGATGCAATCCCGTCCATCGTATCTATCAGGGCTGGGGAGAACCTGCCGGTTTCTCGGGTTGGTTCATAGTTAAATATCCGGGTGATCTTGATGTGGTGTCTGCCGGTGTGTATAGAGGAGATGAGGTATATGAAGGTTCCTCCAAGGCTGAAGGAGCTCCGGGTATAGGTGGATATATCTCATTTAAGAGAAAAAAAGATGTTCCGGTTACGTTCAAGGTTGGCAACAGCTTCACTTCGCTCGATGGTGCGAGGCTGAATCTCGAAAATGAGATACCTGACTGGGATTTTGATGCCGTGCGTTCGCAAGTGGCAGAGGTATGGGAAAATCATCTCGGAAAGATAGAGGTGGAAGGTGGTAAGGATGAGGATAAGGGAAAATTCTACGGCTCTCTTTATCGTGCATCTTTGCTTCCTCGTGTGGTAAGCGATGTGGATGGAAGCTATGTGTCGTTTGCAGGTACTGGCGAGATATTGAAGATGGAGCCGGGTCGCGAATATTATGATGACTATTCGATGTGGGATACTTACCGCGCGGAGCATCCTCTTATCACTATACTTGATCCGAAGCGCAGTGCAGATATGATGTATTCTCTCGTATTGAAGGCTCAGCAGGGTGGTTGGATGCCGATATTCCCGTGTTGGGGAAGCTATACCGCTGCCATGATAGGGGATCATTGTTCCGCAGCTATAGCTGATGCTGTGGCTAAGGGAGTGACTGATTTTCCGGTGGAGGAGGCATATGCCTATTTGCGTAAGAATGCGTTTGAATCTCCTGCCACGCATAAGGAGTATGTGGATGGAAAAGGTCGTCGTGCCCTTGAGTCTTATCTTAAATATGGATACATTCCTCTTGAGGATGGGGTAGAGGATGCTTTCCACAAGAAGGAGCAGACTTCGCGCACTCTCGAATATGCTTTCGATGACTTCGCCCTTTCCCGTCTCGCGCGTAAGCTTGGGCATGATGAGGATGCAGATATTCTTGAGAAGCGGTCGAAAAACTACCGGAATGTGATAGATCCTAAGCTCGGCTATGCCAATGGGCGCCATGCAGACGGCACTTGGGCAGATAGCATAAATCCCTTTACATTCAATCCGTTTATAACAGAAGGCGCACCGTGTCACTACACATGGTATGTGCCTCACGATCCGGAAGGTCTGATTGAGATTCTTGGTGGAAAAGAGATTGTGGAGGCTAAGCTCGACTCCCTTTTCGAGTTGAAACGATATTGGCACGGCAATGAGCCATGCCATCAGATAGTGTACCTTTATAATGCTGTCGACCGTCCTGACAAGGCTGCCAAATGGATCAGGCATATTATGGATACTGAATATAAGGATATCCCCGGAGGTCTCGCCGGCAATGACGATGCAGGCCAGATGTCGGCATGGTATGTCTTCTCAGCTATGGGCTTTTATCCCGTCTGTCCCGGACTCCCCGAATACTGGCTCGGAGATCCCCTCTTCGACAAGGTGACTATCCATACCTCTCCGGATTCAACTTTCACAATAGAGAAATCCTCCGACGGCACCGCTCTATTCAACGGCAAGCCCCTTGATGGATATCGTTTGCCGCATACTGCCTTACAATAAAGTCAGGCCCATTAGAGTATAATTTCAGTTTCCCTACTTCCATGCCCATCTAAAAACATTACATAGTAGATGGGCATATAGCGTACTTTGCCATTTTCACGTACTTCACGAGAATTGCTCAAAACCAAGCCTGTTTCCATGCGTGTTGGAATACCTGAAAGGAATGCGGGCATCGTGACTGATGAATGAAGGAAAATACGCCGAATTGAAAATCGGCGAGTTTCCTTAAGAAACGGAAATGACGAGCCAAAAGATGGCGGAAGATTAATAAAAAGAATCATATTTTTAGTGTTTTATATTGATTTTTTGAATTCGTAAATAAGTTTAAACAACTTCATTCGCAAATAAGTCGAAACAACTTCTAAGTTTAAACGTCTTCATAAGTTTACGTAAAGAACTAAAATTATATTTTTATCGTTATCTATAAAGGAATATCGGCAATTCTTAGCCGATAAGGCATGACGAGAACAGATACTTATAGCATTAAAAGTATGGATTACAATAAGAAACTACTATTGGCTGCTTTTGCAGGAGCCTCTTTTATGGTTGCAGGTTGCTCTAACGACAATGATGTCAATCCTCCTGTAGAGAATCTTACTGTGGTGGAGGAAGGCGGCGTAAAGCCGGCTCAAAAAGCGGAAAGCACCCAACCTACAGCTATTCTTGGCTCCGGAGGTTCGATGTCGGAACAACTTTCACGGACCTTTACCAATATTGTGGAGCCAAACCAGGCAAAGCATGTCATAGTGGCTTGCCAAGATCTTGATACTTACGAGGAAGAGCTTGTAGCTGCCTACCAGCGTGGAATTATTATCACGATTGTCGATCCAAACCCTGAGACTGTCGATGGATGGTGTGGCATTCATGGCATGGTCTATCCGGGTGATCCCACTTCTGCTGACAAAAGCATGCTGATAAGCTTCAACCGCAAGGCCGCATCAATGAGCTTGCAGAAAAAAAAGGACAAGGGGGAAGTGATCGAAGAAGATGAAGTCCCTCTGGTGATCTTTACAGGATGGCTCGACGATATGCTTACTCCAAATCTCAAAGGCCCGGACTACAGAAGCAAGGATATCAGGAAACGATTCTCCCCTCAGCACGTGAGTCATGTTTTCCCAATCGATCTTCCTCGTGAGATATTGGAAAGAAACAACTGGCCCCTTCCTGACAACGTATCCCTCAGCACTACTGCAGAACTGAAATGTGATATATATCCTCTCCATTCATTTGCTGACAACACTTCCTTCACGGGCGATTTATATGCAGTGGAAGCTGAGCTAACAATACACAACGGCAATCTCTACAACGGTCGCTGGCAATACAACAGGATGGCCGGTCTTTTTGAGGTTTGTGGATTCTACCTGTCAGATTTAGGCTTTGCAGCCTCTCTTCAGGAGAAAAAGCATTATGGTCTGGAAAATTCTTCAGGATGTAAGGTTGTAGGTGGCTCGGCTCCCGCCTCCACACTCGCTGAAGAAGCATGCCAAAGCGGATTTGAATGGAATTTCGACGGATGGCTCACAGGTGGAAATGGTCTGGAGTCTGAAACTCCTACACCGTTGCAGCAAGGAGGTTGG
Organism: Muribaculaceae bacterium; assembly: GCA_029060285.1. Lineage (GTDB taxonomy): Bacteria > Bacteroidota > Bacteroidia > Bacteroidales > Muribaculaceae > Lepagella. The sequence goes on from JAIDUH010000026.1 coordinate 10,898, forward strand.
ACATGGAATAACCTCACTGAAAATTCCACTACTGGAATCAAGGTGGATAAAGATAGGAATACAGCATGGACACTTCATGTGGCTAATCTCCCTTATGATAGAAAATCTCCTGTTCCGGATCTGGCCACCGGAGACCTTACTTTCCGTTGTTCATGGATATGGGGAGTGCCTCAGGCTGTGGATGGATCTACTGATCGATTCTATATGAATGTGTATATAAATCCGGTATATTATTGGCATTGGTCTTCATTGCCCGATACCAAAATCGAGACTGATTATATAATGCCTCCTTATGAAACAGCATCCTTCACATTCATGCTTATTCCCCCTTCCCGTGCCGAAGGCCAACGCATCTGACAAAAAAGGGACGCACTGATCGTGCGTCCTTTTACCTTTACGGTGTCTTATATTATGCATTATGAATTAGCGTCTCGACATCGGCGATGGTGCCGGAGAAGGGGCCTTTGGAGCCGAGCTTGATGCTGCACATGGCTGCTGCAAATGCTCCTGCTTCTTCGTAGGAAGCTCCGCGGCTCCGCTTGTAGAGATAGCCGGCCATATATGTGTCGCCACATCCCGTAGCGTCTACAAGGTCTTTTGCCGGATAGGCAGGTATCTTGTGGAATTTTCCGTCGGCATATATAAGCGATCCCTTGTCGCCTAACGTCAGCACCACTTCCTTCACTCCCCATCCGGCAAGCTTTTTTGCCGCCTTATACGGATCAGATGTCCCGGTCAGCGTCTCCATCTCCATTTCATTGGCCTTCAAGATGCCGATGTAGGGGAGCGCTTCCAGCTTGTCGTCATAGTCCACGGCCACTACATGCTCTCCTTCCACCTTGCGGAGATATCCCTGCACGTCTACCGATACAGTCCCTTTAGTGGAGAGATATTTGATGGTCTCCTTATCAAAATCATCTGCAAGGAGAGTCCCGAGATGGATTATGTTTGCTTCCACATCTTTCAGGTTCTCCTTGGTGAAAGGATCTGCCTTGGCGAGCACCCGCTGTTTGCGGTCATTCATGTCTTCACCATATTTATTTTCGAAATATACCGAGTTCTTAGACACTATAGCCTCAACGTCGATGCCATCCTTACGGAGTTTATCCACCTCATGCATCTCGCTTGCTGCGAGCGATGTCACGAGACGGAAGTCTTCAAGGTCTATGTTTTTCAGTGCATTTGCGAAATAATATGCAGTGCCTCCCGGCATATAGGCGGTGAAGCGGGGTGTGATCACTTTGTCGAGTGTTATGTGTCCGATACAGGTAAGTTTCATAGGTAATTCATAATGCATAATTCATAATGCATAATCTAATTCATCAATGCATTATTGATTGTTTTTATCTTTTTTAATTCACATGTGGCCATAGATCATTGCGTAGCTGATTATGCATTGTGCATTATGCATTATGCATTTTCCGAAGGACGCTGAGGGCGTAGACGAGTACGAAAGCATAGCCTATGGCAGGGATGATGAAGGCGGTCGACATTGTGGTGATATCGGCTATCTGTCCCATAAGGAGAGTGCCTACTGCTCCTCCTATCGGGGTCATCATGAGGAAGGAAGATGCTATCTTGACATTGTGTCCTTGTGCTCCTACGATAGTGATTGCAAATATCGTGGGGAACATTATGGCTTCAAATGCGTAGCACATGAAGACTCCGGCTCGTGACAGCCATCCGATATTGAGCACCACGAGCAATGCCCCGATCACTGTCATCAGGCCGCAAATCACAAGCACCTTTTCCGATGCCACCTTGCTCATCACCCAGCTTCCCACGATACGCGCAAGCATAAAAAGTCCGAGGGCACCGAAAGATAGCACCACGGAGGCGGTGGTCTTGTCCATCCAGCCGTCAGCGGTCGCATAGTTGATAAACAGGCTGTTGATGGAGATCTCTGCTATCTCATAGAAGAAAAGGGCTATGACCCCAAAGCGGAAAGTGGAATTGCTCCAGAGTCCTTTTATTGTGGCCCCAAGTCCTTCATTTGAGGAAGTATTTTCATCATCATCATGATTGATCTCCGGAAGTTTTACGCGCGAGAATACAAGCGCAGCCAAAAGCACTGCAACTCCCATTATGCCGTAAGGTACTGACACGCTGCTTTCCGGAGTAGAAAACAGGAATCCTCCCACGATTACCGGAGCAAGGATGCAGCCAAGTCCATTGAACGACTGTGCGAGATTCAATCGGCTTGCCGCAGTCTCTTTTTCTCCAAGTTCAGTGGCATAGGGATTTGCTGCTGTCTCAAGTATCACAAGTCCGCAGCCTATGATGAAGAGGGCAAAAAGGAACATCCCGAACGACATCATGCTCTCTCCCGGGATGAAAAGCAATGCTCCGGCGGCAAATAGAAGCAGTCCTGTCACTACTCCTTTTCGGTAGCCGAGCCGGGTGATGAGGATGCCGGCTGGAAGTGCCATAAGGAAATAGCCAAGATATGTAGTGGCCTGGATAAGTGCTGACTGTCCGATTGAGATATGGAGCATTTCCTGGAAATGCTTGTTGAGCACGTCGAGGATAGCGCGTGCGAAGCCCCACATGAAGAAGAGGCTCGTGATGAGGATGAAGGGGAGAAGGTATTTCTTAGAGACTAAGCGGCTCATGGTATATAATTGAGAATTTTGAATTTAGAATTATATTCAGTGTTCGGATATTTCCGGAGTATACGTAAATAATCGGATACCCTAAATATTCTGCAAATTTAGTAAAAAAAACTCTAATACTAACGATAAATGTTAAAAAAAGGATGTGTAAGTCAAAATAGGTGTCTCCAATACCCCTCCTCATATAGACTGGGTCTCTATAAGTCGAGACCGGCCACCTTCCCAGGCAGCCGGTTCTTTTGCTTTGTAAGTCAGTAAGTCTTCTTGTATGAATTGTGTAAACAGATTTGCTGGATAGGGGTCAGTCTGCGTTTGCAGTCACCTCGCGGAAGTTAGCAACCTTCACGTCGAAGGTGATGGGAGTCGCGTCCCAA
>JAIDUH010000027.1 GCA_029060285.1 Muribaculaceae bacterium
AGATTAATAAAAAGAATCATATTTTTAGTATTTTATATTGATTTTTTGAATTCGTAAATAAGTTTAAACAACTTCATGATAAAAGCCGAGATTTGTGCGTTGACTGATACCAATGCACGTTTCACGCTTATACGGCCTTGATAGGCATTTGATTATGGACTTTAAAATAACATCTAAATATAAACCTACGGGCGATCAGCCTGAGGCAATTGCCGAATTGTCGGAAGGTGTGGTTGACGGTCACCCTTCGCAGACACTTCTCGGAGTGACCGGTAGCGGAAAGACATTCACTATGGCTAATGTCATTCAGCAAGTGAAGCGTCCTACACTGATACTCAGTCACAATAAAACACTTGCCGCCCAGCTTTACGGAGAGATGAAAAACTTCTTTCCGGAAAATTCAGTGCAATACTTTGTCAGCTATTATGATTACTACCAGCCGGAGGCGTATATACCATCGAGCGACAAGTATATCGAAAAAGACCTGATGATCAACGACCAGATCGAAAAGCTGAGACTTTCCACTGTAGCTGCTCTGCTGAGCGGACGCCGCGATGTGGTAGTAGTGTCTTCAGTCAGCTGCATCTATGGTATGGGAAATCCGGAAGATTTCTCAAAAAGCGTCGTGAGGATCGAACTTGGACAAAGAATCTCCCGAAATGCCTTCCTGCGTCAGCTTGTAGACTCTCTTTACAGCCGAACGGAGGTTGACCTTGGAAGCGGTGAATTCCGGGTCAAAGGAGACACTGTAGACATTAAACTCTCTTTTGAAGATATCCAACTGAGAGTAGTGTTCTGGGGCGATGAGATAGAAAAGATTCAGACGGTAGACCCTCAGACAGGGATCATTCTAAGCGAACTTGATGGATTCAATATCTATCCGGCCAATATTTTCGTGGCAAGCAAAGAGCGAACCAATAATGCTGTCAACCAGATCGCAATAGATTTGGGCACACAGGCTGAATTCTTCAGAAGCGAAGGTCGCTTTCTTGAAGCTCAACGATTGACTGAAAGAGTAAACTACGATTTGGAGATGATAAAGGAACTTGGACATTGCTCCGGTATCGAGAATTACTCAAGATATTTTGACGGACGTGAGCCAGGCATGCGGCCATTTTGTCTGCTGGACTATTTCCCCAAGGATTTCCTTACAATCATCGATGAGAGCCACGTGACTCTTCCCCAACTTCGCGGAATGTACTCGGGCGACCTTGCAAGAAAACTGAATCTTGTGGAATATGGATTCCGGCTTCCCGCAGCCATTGACAACAGGCCTCTGAAATTTGATGAATTTGAGCGTCTCACACCGCAGACGATATATGTCAGTGCTACTCCGGGAGACTATGAACTTCAGAAATCAGAAGGTATAGTGACTGAACAGATCATACGTCCTACCGGTCTACTCGATCCGGAAATAGAGGTACGTCCATCCATGAATCAGATTGATGACCTTTTGGAAGAAATCCAACTTCGCATAGAACGTGGAGAGCGGACACTCGTGACTACTCTAACAAAGCGTATGGCCGAGGAACTTGATGCCCATCTACAGAGCTTTGGAGTAAGAAGCGCATATATTCATTCTGATGTCGACACTCTCGACCGCATAAGAATCCTGAATGATCTGAGGGAAGGGACCTATGACGTGCTTATCGGAGTCAACCTTCTAAGGGAGGGTCTTGACCTTCCTGAGGTTTCTCTTGTTGCGATCCTGGATGCTGACAAGGAAGGATTCCTTCGCAATCATCGTTCCCTCACACAGACAGCAGGACGCGCCGCAAGAAATGTAAATGGAATGGTGATCATGTATGCCGATAAAGTCACCGACTCCATGCAAAAGACAATCGATGAGACTGAAAGACGCAGAGCAAAACAAATGCTCTACAATGAGCAGCATGGTATCACTCCTACTCCTATCGTAAAGAAAACCAACACAGATCTTATCGACCTTTATAAGGGAACTACCACAGAAAGTACGGGACAGATGCCTCAAAGACCCATGGTGTCAAAACCTGGCAAGACATCTAAATCAGTATCCAAACCGAAAGCGGAACCCCGTCCATATTATGAGGAAGAGCATCAGGAAGCAGCCCTTGTTGCGGATCCGGTGGTAGAATATATGAGTGCTTCTGACCTTAAGGCACGTATCGCAAAAGTGCAGGCAGACATGACGAAAGCTGCGAAGGCTATGGACTTTATGGAGGCTGCCCGACTACGTGATGAACTCCTTGCCTTGAAAGATCTTTCAACTGCAAAAGAAACTGAAAGCAATGTATAAGAAGACTGACTTTCTGCCGACCACTGCAGACGAAATGAAAATGCTTGGATGGGAGCAGCCAGACATCATCATTTTCAGTGGTGACGCCTATGTTGATCATCCTTCTTTCGGAGCGGCTGTGATTGGGCGAACCCTTCAGAAAGCAGGATATAAAGTTGCGATTGTTCCTCAGCCAAACTGGCGTGACGACCTTCGCGACTTCAAGAAACTCGGAAAGCCTCGCTTGTTTTTCGGAGTTTCTGCCGGAGCGATGGACTCGATGGTGAATCATTACACAGCCAACCGGCGGCTTCGCCATGACGATGCCTACACCCCCGGAGGAAAGCACGGCATGCGCCCGGACTACCCTACAATTGTATACACGAAGATTCTTAAGGATATTTATCCGGATGTGCCTGTAATAGCCGGTGGAATAGAGGCATCCTTAAGGCGTGTGGCACATTACGACTATTGGGCAGATCAACTTCGCCCCTCAATTCTCGTTGAGTCTGCTGCCGATATGATTTCCTATGGAATGGGAGAAAAAACTATGCTTGTAATAGCTGAAAGACTCGACAACGGAGAAAATATTGCAGATATCAAGGATATCCCACAGACCGTCTTCTTCACCGACCCCAAAGATGCCCATGCAGATACTGAGAATTCAATTGTCCTGTCAAGCTATGAAGAGTGTTTGACCGACAAAAAGAAACAGTCACTAAACTTCCGTCACGTAGAAGAGGAAAGCAATAAATGGAGTGGGAAGACCCTGTATCAAGCCACTGGAGACAAGTTAATACGCATTAATCCAATGTGGCCGCCAATGACTCAAGGCGAAATTGATGCATCTTTCGACCTTCCCTACACACGGGTGCCTCATCCACGCTATAAAGGGAAAACCATTCCTGCCTACGATATGATAAGGCATTCAATCTGCATGCACAGAGGGTGCTTTGGAGGATGTGCATTCTGTACTATTTCAGCCCATCAAGGCAAGTTCATAGCGTCAAGAAGTAAGGAGTCGATCTTAAAAGAGGCTCGAAAAGTGACGGAAATGGAGGATTTTAAGGGGTACATATCTGATCTTGGAGGTCCCTCTGCAAATATGTATGCAATGGGAGGAAAAAACAAAGAGGCATGCAAAAGATGTGTAAGGCCATCGTGCCTTCATCCAAAACCTTGTCCAAACCTTGACACCGACCACTCCCCTCTTACGGATATATATAGAAGCGTTGATGCCCTTCCCGGTGTGAAGAAATCTTTTGTTGGAAGCGGTGTACGCTACGACCTCGCCATGGCTCCGGCTGACTCTCCCGAAAAGACGAGGGCAAATGCAGAGTATATAGAAGAACTGATTGCAAACCATGTGAGCGGAAGGCTTAAGGTGGCTCCTGAACATACATCCGACAAGGTGCTTGACTGCATGCGAAAGCCATCGTTCAAACTTTTTTACGACTTCAAGAAAATTTTTGATAATGTCAATCGCAAGCATGGCCTGAATCAGCAACTCATACCATATTTCATTTCCTCTCACCCGGCATGCAGGGAGACTGACATGGCTGAATTAGCATGTATCACAAAAGGTCTTAACTTTCATCTGGAGCAAGTGCAAGACTTTACTCCGACTCCAATGACAGTAGCAAGCGAAATATATTATACGGGAATCCATCCGTACACCGGCGAGAAAGTTTACACCGCGACTACAGAAAAAGAGAAGCTTGCACAGAGGCAATTTTTCTTCTGGTATAAGCCGGATATGAGGAATCAGATCACTGAAGAACTTCAAAAATTGCATCGGCCAGACCTCATTAGGGCATTGTATCCGGCCTATAAACCATCGAGCATGAATAAAACTCATAATCACAAGAATTTCAATAACTCAAACAAACCCAATAACAAAAAGACAAGAAAATGAACAAGTCAAGTTTAGCAATGGGCGCACTGATCCTTCCGCTATGTCTTGCCTCTTCATGTAAAGAAGGAGGCAAGGAAGAGAATGTGATCGAAAAGCCCGAAATCAACATTGTTGACGGCCAGATGACTCCGGAAGTGCTCGAAGCACTCGGTCAGGTGAACGGTGCCGTAGCTTCTCCCGATGGAAAGACAATCGCCTTTACCATCAAGTATGAGGACGTTAAGGAAAACAAAGGGAACTCAGAAATCTATACAGTCCCTGCAGAAGGGGGTGAAGTGAAAAGATTGACCCATACTGCAGGATCTGAAGGCAACCTGCAGTGGATCAACGGTGGCGAACGTCTTGCATATCTTGGCAAAGACACTCAGGGAAAAATGCAGATCTTCTCCATGGAACCGGACGGAAGAAACGTATCTTGCCATTCTTCTGTAGAAAGCGGGGTTGAATGCTTCCTCTTCTCTCCTGACTCTAAGAAAGTGGTGTATTCAACTTCCATAAAGGATTTCAATCAAAAAGATTCTACATTGTTTGCAGGTCTTGACAAGACAAGCGGCAGACTTGTTGACGACCTTATGTATAAACATTGGGACGAATGGGTAGAAGCCATTCCCCATCCTTTCGTAGCAGATTTTGACGGTGCTGATATTTCCGGAGCAAAGGATATTATGGCAGGAGAACCATTTGAATGTCCGATGAAGCCATTCGGCGGCGCAGAGTCTTTTGCATGGAGCCCGGACAGCAAGCAGCTGGTATATGTAAGCCGTAAGCTTAAGGGGATGGATTATGCATATTCTACCGATAGTGATCTCTTCCTATATGATACAGAAAGCGGCAAAACCGAATGTCTTACTCCCGGAGAAGCCTGGCCCGGCTATGACACTGACCCTGCATTCTCCCCTGACGGAAAGAGCCTTGCATTCCTATCAATGAAGACTGCCAAATATGAGAGCGACAAGAAGCGTCTTATGGTGATGGATATGGCGACTCGTGGTGTTAGGGACCTGACCGAAGGCTGGGACCGCTGGCCGGAAGGCATAGCATGGACTCCGGACAGCAAGCAGATCGTCTTCAATGGATACAGCGATGGCGTAATGCCAATTTATAAAATCACTGTGGCTGACGCTAAAATCGATGTAATAGCAGATGGACAGTATGATTATGTAGGTGTGCAACCTCTTGGGGATACAGGAAAAGTGGCATGTATGCGTCATTCTATGCTGGAGCCTAATGATATATATGTGGCTGAAGCCGGCAACGTGAAGCAGTTGACTGAAATCAACAAGGATATTCTTTCACAACTTGCTGAAGTAAAGGTTGAGAAGCACCTTGTGCCTACTACCGACGGCAAGGAGATGACTTGCTGGGTAATTCTTCCACCGAATTTCGATCCCAACAAGAAGTATCCCGCAATCCTCTATTGTCAAGGTGGTCCGCAGCAGGCTGTAAGCCAGTTCTGGAGCTACCGCTGGAATTTCCGCATCATGGCTTCACAAGGATACGTGATAATTGCTCCAAACCGTCGTGGTCTACCTGGCTTCGGTGAGGAATGGAACCGCCAGATATCTGGCGACTACGGTGGCCAGAATATGCGCGACTATTTCTCGGCTACCGACTATATTGCAGCACAGCCGTATGTGGATGAGAAGAAGATCGGCGCAATCGGAGCAAGTTATGGTGGTTTCTCTGTTTACTGGCTGGCAGGACATCATGAGGGACGTTTTGCAGCTCTCGTTGCTCATGCCGGTATCTTCAATATGGAGGCACAGTATCTTGAAACAGAAGAAATGTGGTTTGCTGACTTCGATATGGGTGGTGCACCTTGGGACAATGGCAATGCGACAGCACAACGCACGTTTGCCACTTCTCCACATAAGTTCGTAAACAACTGGACCGCTCCTATCCTTGTCACAGTTGGAGAACTTGACTACCGTATCCTTGCCTCACAAGGAATGATGGCATTCAATGCTGCCAAAATGCAGGGTCTGGAAGCAGAGATGCTTGTATTCCCTGATGAGAACCACTGGATCCTGAAGCCACAGAATGCGATATTATGGCAACGCACCTTCTTCCGCTTCCTTGACAAATACTTAAAGTAAAAAAGTATTTCCCGTTAGATTATGCCCATGTCGGGTGAACACAATCAAAGGAGGCTGCCAATTGCCGGCAGCCTCCTTTTTATGCTAATGATATAAGTCCAATCCCTTAAAACTATTCATTACAGAAAAGTTTATTGCTTCAAAGCCGGCAAGGAATCATATAAATCATATGCGATGATCTTCTCAGATACAGACTGAGCGGATCTTAAATGTTCAAGTTCCTCAGCAGAGCAACTGTCTGCGGAGCCTGCCATTTCCAATGGCATCTCTGAGAATGCCACACTCAGTCTTGAGGTATCAAGCAAGCTTACTCCCAAACCTCGCCAGACTTCTTCTTTCACTCCCAACAGATCAAGTAGAGTTGGAAAGACATCTACCTGCCCCATTATTCCTTCATGCTTTCCCCTCATTGCAGAATTGAGTATGATCATAGGTGTATATCTCCCCTTTCCCACATGTTCACGAGCAAAATCAGAGGCTCCAAGGATTTCCTTTCTGCTTGTACCAAGACCTTCGTGATCTCCAAGAATGACTATCATGGTGTCATCATAGTCACTTCTACCCTTAATATAATCAATGACGGTCCTAAGTTGGGAATCGACATAATGAGTGACCTTTATATAATTTTCCAACATTTGAGGAAGCCCCTTATTAGCGACATTGAAATCAGGATCCATCAAATCATCTCTCATCACGAACGGGTGATGCCCTGAAAAAGTGATAAAAGTAAGCATGGCAGGGGAGTTTTCAGTCCAAAGCTTTCCCTTTTTAAGCTGGGCAAGCGACTGTCTGAAAAATGAACCATCGGTGATGTTGCGGTTCATGATCTCATCATTTACCCAGTTGTAGCGGTGTAGCACTGTGTCATATTCGAATGCCCTCTCAACTGCCAGCATATTCCAAGTAGTGGGTTTATCGGTGGTCATAAGTATGCTCTTGGTATTCCTATCCTTCTTCAACAGTTTGTTAAGACTCGGATAGTTTCTGTCAGCGTATTTCATGCTGTAGACCGTATTGGAAGTGGGAAGAAGTCCGGTGGTGTAGATAAGTTGAGCGTCGATGCTATGTCCGTTGCAAACCTGAGTCAGCACATTGGGCGCATAAAAGTTTGTGCTGTCGTTGACGAGGCTATTTAGGTAGGGCGTGATTTCCTTGCCATCTATTTCAAGTCCAATAGGCCAGCTTTCAAGAGATTCGCATATCACAAGAACAAGGTTTTTTCTTGGTTCTTCGCACATATTTGGTGCATACCTGGATTTATGTTCACTCAGCCATTCATCTACGGTTTTGAGTTCTTCGGGATTAAGATCCTTCAGTTTCATTTCTTCCATAATCTTAAATACGATATGTCCGGCCAAGGTATAAGTAGGGACCCCGGACGAATATGTCATCCACAACTGCACCAAACTGTTGTAGGCATTGTAGAAGCCTCCAAGGCATAATATGTAGATATATGAAATCAGACCAAAAATACATGTGGTAGCTGAATAGGATTTGAGAGCGTAACGCTTATTTAGGCAAGCTGACTTTACTCTATAGACGGCAATCACAAGCAATATACAGAGGAATCCGAGATCACTCCATCGAAGATTAAACCAAATGCTGTTTGTGAAATCCATCATATTTCCCGCCAAAAGGTATCCGTCCGGTGGTATTGCAGTAAAATATGTACGGCAATAAATAAGGTTTGCCTCTGAAAATAAAATCATAATCACCAGAACGACAATACCAACTGTTCTGCTCCTTGTCAGCATCCATGGAGCAAGCAAGACAAGTGCAGCAAAGAAATTGACCAGATAAAGCAGGGGGATGCTCATGGGTCTGAAAGTTGTCGAGAGACACCAATCAATAACAAACCATAGCAAAGTAGAAAACACCCCCGTCAGCATCAATGCATTCTCCCCTTTTATCCATCCGAATATCCATTTTAAGATCTTTTTAAAAGTCATATTCATATGCGTTTAAAACATTGAGGAAAAATCTCCAGTTCTGCACAGTTATATTATTTGATTTTTGTCATTGCAAAATTACTATTTTTTTCCATTCTATCCAAATGACAAAAGCTGACAGTACAGGCACAATTTAATCTCATGAAGCATCAATATACATTTGGAGTTGTAAGGTATTTTTTATAACTTTGTAATCGAAGTTGTTTCGACTTATTTTTTTATTAAGATTTCGTCAGCTTTACGAGTAGATTTCGCTTCATGAAGAAGGAGCGATGCGGGCATCGTGACTGATGAATGAAGCGGAAGATGCCGTAAAGATGGCGGAAGCTTAATAAAAAGAATTGATCCTTCAGATTATTTTGAAATTTTTTATATTCGTAAATAAGTCGAAACAACTTCACCGTAATAAGAAGAATCGAGAAAACTCAGATCGAATACTAATGATGGATATAGATTTCATTGTGACGTGGGTCAACATGGACGACCCTGATTGGAAGAAGGAATTCAATACGTATTCCGGTAAAAAGGATATTGAAAAAAACGGGGTTATCGATGCCCGGTTCCGAGACTACGGATTCCTGAAATACTGGTTCAGGGGGGTGGAGAAGTTTGCTCCGTGGGTAAGAAAAATCCACTTTATCAGTTCCGGGACTCCTCCAGAATGGCTTGATAGATCTAATCCAAAACTTAATATAGTAAGACATAAGGACATAATACCAACCCAATTCCTGCCTACATTCAACTCAGTCGTCATAGAGCGCTACATGCATCTGATTCCCGGACTGAGCGAACATTTTGTGTATTTCAACGATGATTTCTATATTATCAGGCCGGTATCCGAAGAAAGGTTCTTCCTCAACGGGCTACCCCGGGACATTGCGGCATTTCTTTATAATCCCGCATGGTCGCAATGGTATAAGACACTAAACAACAATATAGAAATTATCAACCGTCACTTCGATAAGAAAGAAGTTCTGACACGAGATCATGACAAATGGTTTGACAAAAGCTACGGCTCCAAAGCCAGGTGGAACCATATTCTGAAATTCTATGGAAAATTCATTACTTTACGCACTCCTCACAATGCGCAGCCTTATCTTAAATCTACCTTCCGGGAGGTTTGGGACGCAGCCGGAAAGGAACTGACGGAAACATCCGCCAACAGATTCAGGTCGGTAACGGACTATACGCCGGAACTTTTCCGCACCTGGCAGATTTGCCGGGGCAACTTTGAGCCATATAATACTTATCAGGATACAAAGATGTTTCCTTTGCTTATTAAATCAGGACAGGCTATCGAAGCCATACGCAAGCAATCATACTCATTGATCTGCCTTAATGACCATGCCAACATACGCAACTACGATAAGGTGATGGCTGACCTGCAGATGGCGTTCGAGAGCATTCTTCCTGAAAGATCATCATTTGAACGCTACTACAATGAATAAAGTTGCTGCAGAAATCATCGCCGGGATCATACCTCAAAAAATGGCAAGAAACAGATGGCGTGGTATCCTGCGCTTCGGTCCTATCAATGCCATTAAACTCATGCTTCGCCTTAAAAAGGATCATACATCGCCGCAACATCAAGTAGCAGTATGCGCAATAGCAAAGGATGAAGGACCATATTTCAAGGAGTGGATAGAATGGCACCGTAAAATAGGTGTTGAAAAATTCTATATCTACGACAATGGAAGCACCGATGACACTAAAGAATTGCTCCGGCCCTACATAGAGAAAGG
>JAIDUH010000028.1 GCA_029060285.1 Muribaculaceae bacterium
TCCTTCTTCATGAAGAAAAATCCGCTCGAAAACCTGACGAAATCTTAATAAAAAAATAAGTTTAAACAACTTCATTAGGACGCAAGTGCCGTGCGTCACTACAAGGTTAATTGTTTTTTAATATTCTCAGTGTTGAGAATGAATATGGAGCGACCTCTACCATGCCGGCAAAATCAATAGATGATGTTGTTGGCTTCACGTCTGTGTCGCGAGGATTGCCTGTAAGAGTAGTTAACTCAGCTTTTCCTGTAGGATATTCATTAAGGTCAACCTCTATACCAACTGGAAGCATATTGGCGATCCTCACAATAGTGTCGCCGGTCTTTTCATCTATCACGGTTGAGACCCCGAATCTGTTGGTAACATCGTCGTTTGTAACGTTCGTTGGATTCTTGCCGCATTTGCCGCAGCATTTCTCCTGGAGTTCTATATTGGAAGGAATGTAAGTAGATCCGGAATTTGCTCCATACATCTGCTGCACATAATAGTCGGGAGACAAAGAAATGCTCTCATTGTCGAAATAGATAAGATCGGGTCGCCATTGAGTCCTTCCTTTCTTTGATAAGAGTGGAGCATATGAAGTCATGGTGACAACATCAGCATTCCGTTCTACATCCGTCAGGTAAAGACCGATGGATAGTGCGCACTCGAGGTTTGACTCGCGTCCGGGATAGTGGGATGCATATTCCCCAAGGTAAACTTTGGGACCCTTGCGGTCATAGTTGTCATAGAAATTTCGGTTGTTGACATACCATCCCGGAGCAACATAATAATGCTCGTCGACTATCTCAACATTCTCTTTCTTAGCAAAATTCCATCCTTCTTCATAGTCAGAACCTTCAAAGAAAGGACCGACAGTTCCTACAACAGTGATATCAGGATATTTTGCATTGACAGCATCGCGGATCATCTTGAATCGAGTCTTGAAAGTCTCGCTTATTAGATCTTCATTGCCGATACCCAAATATTTCAAGTTGAAAGGTTCCGGATGACCTGCTTCCGCACGCCTCTTGCCCCATTCAGAATCTGCAGGACCGTTGGCATACTCCACAAGATCGAGTATATCTTGAATATATGCCGGCATATCTTCCAACGGAATGCCGCATTGCTGCCCATTTGATGTCAGTTCATCGTGGCTATAGCGCGAATGGCGTGAAGAGTTTTGGCATGGCACCCCTGCTGCCAACACCGGTAGCGGTTGCATTCCAAGATCTTCGCAGAAAAGGAAATACTCATAAAATCCGAGTCCGCGGCTCTGGTGGTAGCCCCATAGATTAGGCAGGGGTTTACGTGCTTCAAGAGGCCCGATAGATCCTTTCCAGTCGTAAATATTGTCGATTCCGTTGCCGTGGCTTACGCATCCCCCCGGGAAACGCATGAATTTAGGTTGTAGGTCGGCGAGAGTCTGAGCCAAATCTTCTCTCAGACCGTTCTTTCGTCCTTTGAAAGTCTTTTCGGGGAAGAGGGAAATCATGTCAAGGCTCACAGTGCTTTTAGCCGGAACTTCTATCTTTAGCATCGCATCGCTGCAGTCAGCCTTTGCAGTAAGGGTTGCGTTAAGTCTTGACCAATCTTTTCCGGCAGGCACATTGACTTTCCCTTCGGCAAGAATCTTTCCGTTTTTATCAGTAAGGCAAACTTTAAGACTTGTTTTGGCTGCGGAGCGAGCAAAGATATTTAAAAGATATTTGTCTCCCTTTTTCAATACAATACCATCAAATCCCTTGTTGGTAAGAATTCCTGGATTGTTGGATGTCTGGCAAAGTGCATAATGGCTGTTGTTGGGATGAATGGGATCTGTCGTTTCAATTTTGAAAGACATGTCTGATGAGTCCCAATAAGAAGTTGGCGACCATTCCTTGCGGTCCCTGTCTGAATATTCAAAATCACGGTTTTGAATAAGTTCGGCATAGAGACCGCCGTCAGCCCCATAATTGATGTCTTCAAAGAAAATTCCTATGAATTCGTCACTGATAGGTTTTGCTCCTGTTTTGTCGAGAGTCACAGTAGCTTTCAGAGGTTTCAAATCTTTAAACCTCCATGGATCTTGATCGGTGCGCTCATCATTCTTTGTATTCCTGACAGACTGATAATGTACGAAGCCGTTAAGACGGTCGATTAGATCCGAGTCGACTGTGAGGACTGTCCCTTTAACGTCATTCCCTTGTACTGAGGCATCAGTCAGAGTGGTGAAACTTACCGAAGAGGGCAGTTCCTTTATATAGTCAGAATCGCTGCGCCGGTATTCCTGGGGTGTCCAGTGTTCAAGGTCAGGGCTTGATGTAAAAGCTACGACTTCTCCGTTCTTGTCTGGATTGAAAATTACCCAATACGTTCCCTTGTCATCCTGCCCAATGCGCACATTATACATTTTTTTCGCACTGCCCCATGCTCCATAGTCAGAGCCGAGGAAAGAATGGAAGTTTCCGATGGTGTGCCATTCCTTGTTGGAATCAGCACGAGAAGCGATTTTCAACCCTCCATTGCCATCCGGCATTGAGAATGCCAACATTTCTACTGGTTTCCCGGCAAATAGATCCGCAGTCCCTGCCATAGCCAAAGCAAGTGACATGCCGAGTCCTGCCTTAAAGAGTAATTTCATAATTCAGAAGTATATTAACGATATATTCAGGAAAAGTCCTGCTGTTTCATCTATTTTGTGCAAATTTACAAAAAATTCCTTAAAATCAAATCCAATATGTTAAATAGTTTTTGGAATGTTGAGAATTTTTAGTAATTTTGCGTTGTTGGATTTGCCAGCATAGCTTCATAAAAGTGGAATGTAGGATAGTCTTGACAAAAATGCAATATAATAAAAAAGGAATATATGAATAAATTTCTACTTAGTGCAGCGTTAGTTGCTGTATGTGCTTCAGCAAGTGCTGAAGATTTTTCAAAGCTCTTTAAGATTACATATAATGGAGAGACCGTTGAAAGTGGTCAGACGGTGACTGACGGATGTTATTATGATCCTATTCTCAAGGAGTATCCGGAGCTTGCCGGCGATGACTGGGATGGTAATTACGAAAGCAAAGCAGAAATATTTGCCACAAATATTTCAGAAGAACCACTAAGACTCGAATTCCGTATGCGGAATGTTGCCCCTACAGCTGAGGAATTTGAAGCAAACTCAGCTCTTGGGTTCACGCAGCTTTGTTTCTTCAATCAGAATGGAGAAGGTAACTGCATTCTTCCAGATTTTGATTTTAACAGTGAAACGCCTAAAGATCCTGTAAGTGCTGAGGAATATATGAGATTTGACGTCGAACATAAGAATTTTACGGATCTTACTCCAGTCATTGTAAAGCTTGAGATGAGGGTGACGGACGAAGGCAAGGAGATAGCCAATGCACATATCTTTGTAAATTTCACTAATAAGACAGACATTACTATGGCAGTGGATGGTATTCAGGCTGAATCATCATCTGAATTCTATACTATACAGGGAATGCGCGTTGCAGAACCGCAGAAAGGTCAGATCTACATTGAACGTAAAGGTTCTAAAGTTACAAAGCGTATCTTCTAAATTTGAAATTAATAAAAAAGCGCCGTCGGATAATCATCCGGCGGCGTTTGTTTTTGGAGACAATCGATACCCCTTTTAAATTTTGTCAATCTAAGATGACATGAATCAGTTGAAATGATTCATAGCAAAAGCAGGTCCTGAAAGACAGTAGGCTGACACACAGTCGGCAGCCTTGTCGAGGATGGCCGGCAGCTCCTTTCGCTCGTCAGGCGT
>JAIDUH010000029.1 GCA_029060285.1 Muribaculaceae bacterium
AATAATCCTTAGGAAGTTATGGTAACTAAGAAAGATAGAAGAAATAAAATCAAAACCCGCATCCGCGGTAAAATCTCAGGCACCGCTCAGCGTCCTCGCATGAGCGTCTTCCGCTCAAACAAGGCGATCTACGTCCAGGTCATCGACGATCTCGCCGGCAATACTCTTGTTGCCGCTTCTTCTAAAGGCATCACTGAAGGCACTAAGACAGAGATCGCTGCCAAGGTAGGCAAGGATATCGCTGCTAAGGCTCAGGAAAAGGGTATCACTGAAGTTGTTTTTGACCGTAACGGTTATCTGTTCCACGGTCGAGTTAAATCATTGGCCGATGCAGCTCGCGAGGCCGGTCTTAAATTTTAATCGTAAGTCATGGCAAAGAATAATAGAGTTAAATCTACCAATGATCTCGACCTCAAAGACCGCCTGGTTGCTATCAACCGCGTCACTAAGGTCACTAAGGGTGGTCGCGCTTTCAGCTTCGCCGCTATCGTCGTTGTTGGTAACGAGAACGGCGTAATAGGTTGGGGCCTCGGCAAAGCCAATGAAGTTCAGGCCGCTATCGCTAAAGGCGTTGAGGCTGCTAAGAAAAACCTTATCCGCGTCCCGGTTCACAAGGGCACTATCCCTCACGAGCAGGCTGCTAAGTTCGGCGGCTCAAGAATCTTCCTCCGTCCGGCTTCCGAAGGTACCGGTGTTAAGGCAGGTGGCGCTATGCGTGCAGTGCTCGAAAGCGTCGGTATCACCGACGTCCTCGCTAAGTCTAAGGGTTCTTCCAACCCCCACAACCTCGTGAAGGCTACTATCGCTGCTCTCGCAGAGCTCCGTAGCCCGGCACAGGTGGCTCAGAACCGTGGCGTATCTGTAGAAAAAGTATTCAAAGGCAAATAATCAGTGATATGGCACAGATAGCAATCAAGCAAATTAAAAGCCGCATCAACTGCCCCGCAGTTCAGAAGCGTACTCTCGATGCGCTCGGCCTCCGTAAGATGAACCACACTGTTGTCAAAGAGGATAACCCCGCTATCCTCGGTATGGTAAAGGCCGTGCATCATCTCGTAGAAGTAACAAAACTCTAATTTGTATTTTTCCAATGGAACTTCATAATCTTAAACCAGCACCCGGTAGCAACAAGGGTGACAAGAGAATTGGCCGTGGTCCAGGCTCCGGTTATGGTGGCACCTCTACTCGTGGCCACAAAGGTGCTAAGTCTCGTTCAGGCTACAAACGTAAAATTGGTTTCGAAGGTGGTCAGATGCCACTCCAGCGCCGCGTTCCTAAGTTCGGCTTCCAGAATATCAACAGGGTCGAATACAAGGCGCTCAACATTGATGCCCTCGAAGCTCTGGCCACTGCTCAGAATCTCGAGAAGATTACAGTTGCAGATATGCGTGCCGCAGGCCTCGTTCCCAAGAATGTCCTCGTGAAGATCCTTGGCAACGGCGCCCTCACTCGCAAAATCGAGGTGGAGGCCGATGCCTTCTCCAAATCTGCTGAAGCTGCTATCACAGCTGCAGGCGGCTCTGTAATCAAAAAATAACTTTCTGTCAAATGGGATTTACACAAACAATTAAAGATATCTGGAGTGTCGAAGATCTTCGCAAGCGCATAGGCATCACCTTGCTGCTTGTGATCATCTATCGCTTCGGATGCTATGTGGTTCTTCCGGGCATCAACCCCGACGACCTTATGGCACTCAAGAATTTCACTTCCGGCGGCCTGATGCAGCTCCTCGACATGTTCTCGGGTGGTGCATTCTCCCAGGCTTCCATCTTTGCACTCGGTATCATGCCTTACATCACTGCCTCTATCGTGATCCAGCTGCTCGGCATGGTGCTCCCTTCTTTCCAGAAGATGCAGCGCGAAGGGGAGAGCGGAAGAATGAAACTCAACCAGTATACTCGCTATCTTACTGTGCTGATTCTTCTGCTTCAAGGTCCCGCTTATCTCGTCAACCTGAAATATCAGGTGCAGGCTGCTGGCGGTATGGTTGATATGTCTGCATGGACCATGGCGTTCATGACTATAGTGCTTGCTGCTGGCTCCATGTTCATCATGTGGCTCGGCGAGCGTATCGATCAGAAGGGTGTTGGCAATGGCATTTCATTCATCATCCTCATCGGTATCATCGCGCGTCTTCCGGAAGCTTTCTTCCAGGAGTTCACCGGTCGCCTCCTCAATTCTGCAGGCGGTGGTCTCGTGCTCTTCCTTGTTGAAATCGTGATCCTGCTTGCTGTCATCGCTGGTGCTGTGCTCCTCGTTCAGGGTGTGCGCAAGGTGCCCGTGCAGTATGCAAAGAAGATTGTCGGTAACAAGCAGTATGGTGGTGTCCGTCAGTATATCCCTCTGAAGGTGAATGCAGCCGGCGTTATGCCTATCATCTTCGCCCAGGCTATCATGTTCATTCCTATCACTCTCGCCGGCTTCAGCAACAAGCAGACCGGCGTCTGGGGTGCCCTCACCGACATGTACGGATGGACATACAATATCATCTACTTCATTTTGATTGTCGCATTCACCTATTTCTACACTGCAATTACAGTGCGTCCCGCCCAGATGGCTGAAGATATGAAGCGCAACAACGGTTTCATCCCCGGCATCAAGCCCGGCAAGCCGACTGTCGATTATCTTGACTCCATCATGTCGCGTATCACGCTCCCGGGTTCTATTTTCCTCGGTATCGTGGCTATCATGCCTGCTATTGCATATGTGTTCGGTATCAACCGCAGCTTTGCTTCTTTCTTCGGAGGAACTTCGCTTCTGATTATGGTCGGTGTGATCCTTGATACTCTCCGTATCGTGGAAGGCCACCTCCTCATGCGTCACTACGATGGTCTGATGAAGGGTACAAGAATTCAGGGTCGCGCTGGCGGTCCCGGTTATTGATTGCATTAATGTCTTCAATAGCGTTTCAGAATGATCTATATTAAGACTGAGGAAGAAATTGAAAAAGTGCGTCGGGCTTCCGACCTCGTAAGCCGCACTCTCGGTGAGGTGGCAAAATGGGTGAAGCCCGGTGTCACTACAGCCAAGCTCGACACTGTCGCCCGTGAATTTATCCTTGACAATGGCGGACGTCCCGCTTGTCTGGGATATCACGGTTTCCCCGGCACTCTTTGCATTGAGGTCAATGAGACAGTCGTCCATGGTTTCCCTTCGCAATATGTCCTTAAGGAGGGTGATATTGTCGGCACTGACTGTGTCGTGGAGCTCGATGGCTACAATGGCGATTCTTGCTATACTTTCGCTGTAGGCGAAATAGATCCGAAAATCTATCAGTTCCTCGATTTGACCCGACAGTCTCTTTATAAAGGTATAGAGGCTGCCAAGGCTGGCAAGAGGATAGGGGATATCGGGAATGCCATTCAGTCATTCTGTGAGCACAATGGTTATTCTGTTGTCCGTGAGATGTGCGGGCACGGCATCGGCAAAAGCATGCACGAGGACCCGGAGGTCCCCAACTACGGCAGGCGAGGCATCGGTCCTCTTTTGAAGCCCGGTATGTGCATTTGCATCGAGCCTATGATCAATATGGGGTCGAAAAACATTGTCTTCGAAAGAGACGGTTGGCAGACCCGTACAAAAGACAGGAAACCCTCTGCTCATTACGAGCACACCATCCTCATTACCGAAGACCGTCCCGAGATACTGACCACTTTCAGATATATCGAGGAAGCGCTCGGAGATAGACAATTCTGATTTTTAATTTCTTTGTATCAATATCTATGGCAAAACAAGCTGCAATCGAACAAGACGGTGTCATTCTCGAAGCCCTCAGCAATGCAATGTTCAAGGTAGAACTCGAGAATGGGCATGAGATCACTGCCCATATCTCTGGCAAGATGAGAATGCACTACATAAAGATTCTTCCCGGCGACAAGGTCAAGGTCGAAATGTCGCCCTATGATCTCTCTAAAGGCAGAATCGCTTTCCGTTACAAATAAATACGAAACCAAGATATGAAAGTTAGAGCATCAATCAAAAAACGCACTGCCGACAGCAAGATAGTGCGTCGTAAAGGTAGATTGTACGTAATCAACAAAAAGAACCCTAAACTCAAACAGCGCCAAGGCTAATTGCCCCACGCACTTTTAACGTAATCACAATAAAGTATGGCAGTACGTATAGTCGGCGTTGATTTGCCGCAAAATAAAAGAGGTTTTATTGCCCTCACATATATCTACGGTATCGGCCGTAGCGCAGCTAACACCATCCTCAAGAAGGCAGGTGTCGACGGTATGATCAAGGTTCAGGACTGGACCGACGATCAGGCAGCTGCTGTCCGCGAAGTTATACAGACTGAATACAAGGTGGAAGGTGACCTCCGCTCTGAAATCCAGCTTAATATCAAGCGCCTTATGGATATCGGTTGCTATCGAGGCATCCGTCATCGCCTTGGCCTCCCGGTTCGCGGTCAGAGCACAAAGAACAATGCTCGCACCCGTAAAGGTCGTAAGAAAACTGTTGCTAACAAGAAGAAAGCTACTAAATAATCATAAATTATGGCAAAAAAGACAGTCGCAGCTAAGAAGAGAAACGTTAAGGTCGACGCTATGGGTCAGCTCCACGTTCACTCCTCTTTCAACAACATTATCGTGTGCTTAGCCAACTCTGAAGGACAGGTGATCTCTTGGTCTTCTGCCGGCAAGATGGGCTTCCGCGGTTCTAAGAAAAACACTCCCTATGCTGCTCAGATGGCAGCTCAGGACTGTGCTAAAGTCGCCTACGACCTCGGCCTTCGCAAAGTGAAAGCTTATGTAAAGGGTCCCGGTAACGGCCGTGAGTCCGCAATCCGTACAGTGCACGGCGCTGGTATCGAAGTTGTCGAAATCGTCGACGTTACTCCGCTCCCGCACAACGGTTGTCGTCCTCCAAAGAGAAGAAGAGTCTAATCCTGTCTTTTGGCGCTCCCTGAATGCGAATGACCCTCACGGTTGTCTTTCTCTCGAGGGGTCGCGGCTGCGCTAAGGGGATCGTCTTCTGATAATGGTGCTCTTTATTTGACACTCTTTATTTAAAGTCAAAACATTCTAAGATTTTTTCAAAATGGCAAGATACACAGGCCCTAAAACCAAGATTGCCCGTAAATTCGGCGAGGCTATATATGGTGAAGACAAAGTTCTGACCAAAAAGAATTATCCACCGGGTCAGCACGGCAACAACCGTCGCCGCAAGACTTCCGAATACGGCACTCAGCTTAAAGAAAAGCAGAAAGCTAAATATACTTATGGCGTTCTCGAACGTCAGTTCCGCAACCTTTTCGAGCGTGCAGCCCGCACTAAAGGTATTACTGGTGAGGTGCTCCTCCAGCTGCTCGAAAGCCGTCTCGACAATGTAGTTTATCGTCTCGGTATTGCTCCTACTCGTCCCGCTGCCCGTCAGCTCGTGCTCCACAAGCACATTACTGTGAATGGTGATGTCGTAAACATCCCTTCTTATCAGGTTAAGCCGGGCGATGTGGTCGCTGTCCGCGAAAAAGCTAAGTCACTCGAAGTGATCGCTGATAATCTCGCTGGTTTCAACCACAGCAAATATCCTTGGATCGAATGGGACGAATCCGTTAAGGGTGGTAAGTTCCTTCATCTCCCTCAGCGCGAGGATATTCCCGAGAACATCAAGGAGCAATTGATCGTCGAGCTCTATTCTAAATAATAAACTGTTGTAACCCATGTCAATATTAGCATTTCAAAAACCCGAAAAGGTCTTGATGCTTGAAGCGGATTCCAAATTCGGTAAATTCGAATTCCGTCCGCTTGAGCCCGGGTATGGCCAGACTATTGGTAACGCACTCCGCAGAATTCTCCTCTCTTCACTCGGAGGCTTTGCTATCTGCTCCATCCGCATCGATGGAGTGGCCCATGAGTTGGATTCTATCCCCGGTGTTAAGGAGGATGTCACCAACATCATCCTTAATCTCAAGCAAGTACGCTTCAAACAGATCACTGAAGACCATGATGAAGAGACCGGCAAGATCCTCGTCTCGGGTACTGAGGTATTGAAAGCAGGAGACTTGGGTAAAGCTCTTTCGGGTTTTGAGGTACTCAACCCTGATCTGGTTATCTGCCACATTGCTCCCGGCGCTTCCTTCAATATGGAATTCTCCATCAATAAAGGTCGCGGTTGGGTGCCCGCTGATGAAAATCGCGAGATGCTTCGCGCTCAAGGGGCAGATCCCGCTGTCATTGCTGTCGACTCAATCTACACGCCTATCAAAAACGTCAAATATGCGGTAGAGAACTTCCGCGTCGAGCAGAAGACTGACTACGAGAAACTCATACTCGAAGTGACAACCGATGGCTCCATCCTTCCGAAAGATGCTCTTAAAGAGGCCGCAAAAATCCTTATTCACCACTTCATGCTCTTTAGCGACGAGAAGATCTCTCTCGAAGCTCCAGCTGATGAAACTCCTGAGGAATTCGATGAAGAAGTCCTCAAGATGCGTCAGCTCCTCAAGAGCAAGCTCGTCGATATGGATCTTAGCGTCCGTGCTCTCAACTGCTTGAAGAGCGCAGAAGTTGAAACTCTTGGAGAACTCGTGCAGTTTCAGAAAAACGACCTGCTCAAGTTCCGCAACTTCGGTAAGAAGTCTCTTACTGAGTTGGATGATCTTCTCCAGAACAACAACCTCTCGTTCGGCATGGATATTTCAAAGTATAAATTAGATAAAGAATAAACACTACGATGAGACATAATAAGAAATTCAACCACCTGAGCCGTAAGAAAGGACATCGCGAAGCGTTGCTCTCCAATCTTGCTATCTCTCTCATCATGCACAAGAGAATCTTCACGACTCTGGCTAAGGCTAAGGCCCTCCGTATGTATGTTGAGCCACTTATCACTCGCTGCAAGAAAGATGATATGAACAATCGCCGTCTCGTCTTCAGCTTCCTCCAGAACAAAGAGGCTATCAAAGAACTTTTCGGTGTAGTTTCTGAAAAGGTTGGCGACCGTCCCGGTGGTTACACACGTATCCTTAAGACAGGCCACCGTCTTGGTGACAACGCTGAAATGGCGATGATCGAGCTCGTTGACTTCAACGAAAACATGCTCGCTGAAAAAGCTCCTAAGGCTAAGACCCGCCGTAGCCGCCGTGGTGGCAAGAAGGCTGCTGAGGCTCCTGCAACTGAAGCTCCTGTTGCTGAAGCACCGGCTACTGAGGCTCCTGCAGCTGAAGCTCCCGCTGCCGAGTAATCCCAAAATAATTATGGCATATGCCATAAAAATATCATTTCCGACCCGCAGAGGCGGCATCCCCACCGATGCCACTCCGCGGGTCGCCCTTCATAATTCATAATTTATAGTTCATAGTTCATAATTCATAGTTCATTGTTCATAATTCATAGTTCATAGTTCATAGTTATTTTGTACTTCTGGATTAATATCATATTACTTATAATCTACTTCGTAGTGGTGATATCCTGCGTTGTAGTCGTCGTATCGGAAAATAAAAATCCGATACGCGCACTTTCATGGACGCTCGCTTTGTTGTTCCTCCCGCTCATCGGCGTCATATTCTATCTCTTCTTCGGGCGAAGCCTTAAAGGCAAGGCTATGGTCAGTAGGAAGGTCAGAAGAAAACTCCTTGAAAAGTCACGCCCCAAACAGCATTCCTTCGACAATGCCGGCCTTAATGCCGATCAGATACAAAAGGTGAAGCTTGCCCACAACCTGTGTCATGCCCATCTCGACCGAAACAACAGCGTGGAAATCTTTACCGACGGTCAAAGCAAATTCAAGCGCTTCAAGGAGGATATCAAAAATGCAAAAGATTTCATTTTGATCCAATACTACATTTACAACGACGATCGCCTTGGCAACGAAATCCTCGATCTTCTTGCCGAAAAGGCACGTGAAGGCGTCGTTGTGAAGGTCTTGTACGACCATGTCGGATCTTTCTCTACAAAAAACATATTCTTTGCCCGAATGCGTCAATTGGGCATAGACTGTCACCCTTTTTTCCGCGTTACTTTCAGGAAACTCGCCAACCGTATAAACTGGCGCAACCACCGCAAGATTGCTATCATTGATGGCGAAGTAGGCTACATAGGGGGTATGAATATAGCCGACAGATATGTCGAGACGTCTCCGGAAGGCAGAATCTGGCGTGATACGCACCTGCGTGTGCAGGGACCCGTCATTGAGTCCATGCTCTACAGTTTCTCTGTGGATTGGAATTTCCTTCGTCCCGCCTCCGACATAGAGCCCATTTCCGCCCGGAAATACGAAGGAAACGGAAATGTAGACATGCAGCTCGTGACTTCAGGCCCCATCGACAAATGGAACAACCTTGTCCTCTGTTTTCAGCAGGCAATTGCATCAGCACGCAAAAGAATTTATATTCAGACCCCATATTTTCTACCTACCGATGCCCTTCTCAAGGCCCTTCAGGGAGCAGCCTTGTCAGGAGTAGATGTCAGGATTATGATTCCGGAGAAGACCGACTCGATTCTTCTCGGATTCGGAAGCCGTTCTTATATCGACGACTGCCTTAAAGCCGGAGTGAAGATCTATCAGTTTCTCCCCGGTATGCTGCATGCAAAGACAATGATCATCGACGATGATTTCGTCACCACAGGATCTGTAAATTTCGATTTCCGCAGCTTTGAAAACAATTTCGAGGCAAACCTCCTGATATATTCCGAAGATGTCAACCGCCGTATGCGCGACATCTTCTTCCAAGACTTGCAATTCTCTCAGAAACTGACCCTCTCCCAATGGCGTAAACGCCCCACTTTCGAAAAAACGATGGAAGCCCTCGTCCGCCTCTTCTCCCCAATCCTATAAAAGCCATCAAATAAAAGCCATCAAAAAAGCAAAAATCCCCTCCCAAAAGCAAAAGATTGTGGTGCGAACGCAGTGAGCACATTCCCGTCCTCCTGTCCCCCCCGTCCCTCTATTCCCAAAGTATAAGATTGTGGTGCGAACGCAGTGAGCACATCCCCGAATAATGCCATTTTTTCACATTTCTTAGCAAAAAAACTAAATAATCCAAAAAAAATTCATATCTTTGCATTTTATTCCCGAAAATTCTAAAAGAAATAATTCAAACATCATAACAACATCAAAATGAGTAGACTAAATTCACTACTACTTTTTCTCGTAATGCTTTTGGCTTTGCCGGCATTTGGACAGAAATTGACAGTCCGCAACTTCGAGGATCGCCCGCAAGATATGGATGCGCAGAGCAACACTCTCGAAAAACGTGATCGTAACGGCAAAAGAGCCGCAATCATCAAGATTTATACGTCCCTGCCAAGCTCCGAACTCACTTTCGGTGGCTCCGGGCAAGGTTTCGCAGGTCAGGAACAGCATGGTCCCGGTCAGGTGTGGCTATACGTACCACGCGCCTCGCAGAAGGTGACCATCTCCCATCCGAAATATGACCCTCTGACATTCTATTATCCTTCCGACATCAAGGAAGGACGCGTATACTCAATGATCCTTTCTCCCGAAGGCAAGGAAGTCTCCCTCTCCGCATCTGCGCGCAACGCCGAGATTTGGATTGACGGCGACAGCGTAGGCGTTAGCCCTATCACTACCTTTATTCCTTATGGCACCCATGCGGTCCGTGCGAAATTGGGCTCTCTGCTCTTCGACGATGATATCAACATCGAACGCGATGGACCCAATCAGTTCAGCCTCCAGATGGAAGACGAAAATCTCAAATATGGTGATGTTGTGGTCGACGTTGACGGTGGCGCTGAGCTCTGGTTTCAGGGTCGCCGCGAGGGCGTAGGGCAGTTTGCATCCCATCTCCGTGGCGACGACTATGTGATCGAGGCGCGAAAGAAAGACCATGAACCAGCCACCACGACTTTCCGTGTAGTCCCCGGACAGGTTACTCATGTCCAGGCAAACGCTCCGACTCCACACCTCGGATACCTTAAACTGGCTACCGAACCGGAGCACGGAGTGATTGTGACTCAGGCTGACACAATAATCGAGACCAATCCCGACATGCAGCTCCCAGTGGCAAACTATGAATGGACATTCTCTCGCCGTGGTTATAATCCGGTGACTCGCCGTTTCCACATCACTCGTGGCGAGACACTCGTCGACACCGTGATCCTTAAGAAAATCCAGTATGTGCCGAGCAACACCGTTTATGCATCCGTAGGATTTATGGCTGCTTCCAATATGGGTGTGGCTTTCACAATAGGAGGAATGATAAAGAGCATTGATCTCTCGGTTTCTTACAATCTCGGACTCGGAAAATCCAAAGAAGTCAACTGGTATAACGAGACCGACAATATCTTCGATCAGGCAGTGGCATACCGTGTAGATGAACTCGCAGCCCGTATCGGCTACGGACTCCGTTTTGCCGAGCGATTCGGTCTTACTCCGCAGGTAGGATTTCTGCAGCAGCGTCTCATTGCGAAGGATAAACCGGGCAATGGTTTCACAGTCAATAATGTCTCGGTAGGTGCGCGCCTTACCTGGCATCCCGTGCCTCATCTCGGTATCTTCCTGACTCCCGAATACTGTATTCCTATCGGCGACAAGGGTGACATTGCCAACGTATGTAGCCTTGCCGGCATCACTCGTGGCGGCTTCCGCGGCTACATAGGACTTTCCGTAAATCTCTAAATCCTACAGATTATGAAACTATTCAATAAAATACGAACTGCAGGCGTTGCCCTCTTTGGCGGCATTGCCCTCCTTTCTGTTTCAGCAATTATATCCGGTTGTTCAGAAAATATCGAAAACGGACTTTACGCTGCCGATGATTCCAATATCGGCATTTCTATAGATGCTTTGGGGTTCCATAATGGTCTCCTTGATATAGGATCTGCTCAATCCTCTACTGTGTTCACTGTCAGCAGTACCACCCGTTGGACCGTGGAAGTATCCAACTGTGAAGGCTCCTGGTGCCAGATCCTTTATGGTGAAGGCAATTCTGATGGGGCAGGGCATATCGGCGATGGAACATTCACTGTGGAGGCTGCCGCAAACCGTAGTGGCAATAGCCGCGAATGTACCGTCACTGTCTATGCCATTGAAAGCGATGGATCGCATATTTCCGGCAAGAGCGTGGAAATCAACGTGGTGCAAGACCGCCAGAGCATCCAGGTAGACTACGCCGGCGATGAAATATCCTATCATGGCACCGGCAATGGTCCATATCCTGAGATTACAGTCAAGGCAAACCAGGCATGGGTGGCTTCTTCCTCTCACTCATGGGTGAAGATCATCCCCGGTCCGGAGATGGATGGCGATGAATACCGCCCCGAAGATGGCTCTGCCGAAGAAAAGTCCATCTCATTCCATATAAGCGTTGAGGCTAATCCGGGTACTTCCATGCGTTATGCGGAAGTCTCTATCAGTAGCCCGACTTCTGCGTTTACCCCGATTCGTCTTAACATCACCCAGACAGCATCCACCGAGACATTCTTCATTACTCCTACACAGGTGCCTCAGGTAGCTTCCTATGGTGAGACAATAGAATTCCAGGTATATTCTCCGCGTGAGGCATGGACAGTGTCTGCAATTTCAGCCGGCGATTGGGTGACTCTCGACAAGACCTCCGGCGAGGCATCCGCTGACCCCGTCACAATACGCGCAAGCATAAGTGCAAACAATACCTCCGTAGCACGCCAGGCGAGCCTTGTCTTCACCCGCAGCGGTGAAATGGGCACCACGGTAGTGTACATCAACCAGAACGCCAGCGCCGACGCTCCGAATCCGGAGGAATCACCAAGAGTAAGTGGGGCTTGGATAGTTAGCGGTTGGACTCAGACTTGGGCACAGTTGAGAGCCTATTATGTCTCCCCATCGATTCCTGTAACGGGTTGCGGTGCATACGTGCAAAAGGTGTCTGATAGCAGTGATGTACGAAAGGTTGAAGGCAAGACTATCAACGATGGAATGATTATCGTTGACATAGAAGGTCTTGAACCGGATACTGAATATGAGGCAAGGGCATACGTCAACTATGTGCAAGCGGGATTCACAATGGCCGCAGCTGGAACTTCCACCTTCTTCCGCACTCCGGATACCAACGGCGAACCTGGAACGGGCATACCCGGCGAAGACGACAACACCCCTCCCTCCACAAACTAAGTAACAGAGCATGCTCCGCATGCGCCCCCGCGCATCACAAAAACCCCGGGCTTCTGTCCGGGGGCATACTTAAAAAACCATATATATGAAACATATAAAATCAATAATACTAACGCTCCTGACAGCCCTCCTCGCCCTGCCGTCATCCCTTAATGCGCAAGATTCAAATTCAACGCGAATTTTATTTGAGCAGAATTTTGAATCGATAACAAATGTAGAGGAGACCGGTTGGACATTCGGAGGACAATCAATATCAATTGAGTCTGATGCTGTCGGAAAATTCATCGAGTTCTCACTCGGACAGAGTAATGGCCGCAGTGCCAATCTGACATGGGGCAAAGAAATTTTCTTCGAGAATGGTAACTCTGATAAAAGCCTTCTTGTGGATGGTAAATATCAGATAAAGTATGATTTCTGCATAAAGCGGGGATCCACCAATCAGTATAACAGTAGTATGACTGTCTTTACCAATCATATGCCTTATACCAATCAACCATATCGTAAACCTTGGAATCCCGCCGGATACTGGCAGAATTACATCTTTGATATGTCCCAGGTGGATGGAGAGTCTTTGGGATACGCTATAGATGGAGGCACACTAGAGAATCTATATGAATCGGGTGCAGAGTATTATGATATTGATTATTCCGATCCTACAAGTTTAGAAGAAGGTATTTGGTATACAGTTACTCTAAATGTGAATGTAGTTACTCGTAATGTGGAATATAATGTTAAAAGTTATGATGGTGTCATTATAAAACAAGGAATACGGACTGTGCCTCAAAATGATATTGAAGGAAATGCTATAAGTATGTATGCAGAAGGCTTGTTTTTGATGCTTGCACGTTATCAGACAACTTTTGATATAGACAACATCATTATCAGCTGTAATGAAAGCCAGGACCAACCATCACTTTTGGTTGGAGATGACTTTGAATATAATGGACTCAAATATACTATACTCGACTTAGACGCCAAGACATGTAAAACAAAGGATGGAGATGATCGTACACCGGGAAATAATTGTGAGGGTGAAATAATAATTCCGTCATTCGTTTCAGATGGGACAAGTGATTGGGTAGTCACGGAAATTGGATACAGAAGTTTTATTGATTGTCATAATTTGACTTCAATTATCTTGCCGGAAACATTAATCACAATTCAAGAGGGCGCTTTTGAGGGATGTGGGATAACAAAAATATCTTTGCCAGAATCTCTTCAGGTGATTGGCCATAGTGCATTTCTGTCATCTCTGCTTACTACATTAGAATGTCCGAATAATTTAAAATTAATTGATAATTATGCATTTTGGGGTTGTACTGACCTTATTTCTATATTATTGCCGGCTTCCTTAGAAGAAATGGGCGATTGTACGTTCCATCATACGATTAATCTTAAATCAGTCACTTATCTGGCGAGTCATCCTAAGGCTTTTCCTGGTGGAATATTTGATACTGGACAAAATGAAAGCGATGTGTATAGTAATGGAACTCTTTATACTCCAAATGCTACTCTCGCATCTGTTCAGGAATTCGAACCGTGGAATAAATTTCAACATATCGTAGCAAAAAATGAAGAAAATATACCACCTCTTACGTCTGGAGATGATTTTAAATACGATGGAATATGGTATACTGTTCTTGATGCAACTGACCATACATGTATTACAAAGTGTGGTATCAACCAAGATGGAAATATTAAGGGTGCAAACATGTGTTTGGGAAATATTACGATTCCATCTATAGTTTCACAAGGAAATGACAATTATACTGTGGTTGGAATAGGTGACTATAGCTTTAGAGAGGCCGGCCTTAAGTCAATAAATTTCCCGGAAACATTGACCTCAATTGGAGAAGGCGCATTTTTTTGGTGCTCAAATTTGGAATCAGTAAAAATTCCAAGAAGTGTTAGTTCAATAAAAATGTTAACTTTCGGTTGGTGTAAAGCATTGACATCAATCGAACTCCCTGAGTCAATTACCTCTATTGAATATGCTGCATTTGAAGCTTGTACAGCTCTCACTTCAATAGTTATACCCAAAAGTGTTAGAGAGATTGGAGAAGGCATATTTGCTTCTTGTAAAAAAATAAGGGAGATTACTTATGATGCAAACATTCCAATTGCTGCAGATGAAAACATCTTCGAGATTGATGTTTATGAAAATGCTACCCTCAATATGCAGAATGCAACTCTTGCAGATATTAAGGCTACTTTACCATGGAATAAGTTTGTTAAGGTGGTGTCTAAAGATGGAACTGATGGCTTTGACTTTGAATACAAAGGAATTTGGTATACAGACCTTAATACGGATGTAAAGACATGCAAGACCAAAGATGGAAAGTTAGTTGATAGCATAGGCGCAGTTATTGCCGGTAATTTTGTTGAGGGCGATGTTTTCATACCAGCTATTGTGTCGGATGAAATTGATAATTTTTCAGTTACAGAAATTGGAGATTATTCCTTTTTTAATTGTTCAAATCTCACATCTATAGATATTCCCAATAGCGTAATTTCTATAGGAGAATTTGCCTTTGGTGGTTGCCAAAAACTGAGGATGGTGTCTTTTTCTGGTGAAATTCCAATTGTAGCAGAGCAAAACATATTCGATACTGAGATTTATGAAAATGCTATCCTCAATATGCCGAATGCCACTCTTTCAGTCATTGATGCTACTTATCCCTGGAATCTTTTTGATAAGGTCTTAGCAAAGGATGGAACAAAAGGTATGGACTTCGAATACGAAGGCATCTGGTATACAGTCATCAATAATGGGAAGTCTCTGATTGGTAAGGCTGACGGTAGCGTGCTGTGTGATAATCTCCTCTCAGGAAAAAGTGGATCTGGATTTGAACCTTGCCAAATTGTATCGGATGCCGAAAGAGGAAACGTATTTATGTGTGAAATCCTTCCGGATCCTGAAAATCTTTGGGATAGCCAATTCTTTATCAAGTCAAACGAGACTTTGAAAGCCGGTGATAATATCAGTGTATCTTTTATGTATAAATGTTCTGATGATCGAGAAATTCTCACACAAGCCCATGGTGAACCCGGTAATTATCATCACTGGGATTGTATCGGTACATTAAATGCCACTACTGAATGGCAGCATTATTCTTGGTCTGGCACTGTCACCCCTGAATGGGTCAATAATGAGGGCTTTATTTCTATAGCTTTCCTCTTGAGCAGTTCTTCTGCCGCAGCAACGTTCTATGTTGATGACGTAGTGTTTGAATTGGATCGCAATGCTTGTAAGACCAAAGATCAATACTATGATCAAGAACATAATGCGTGGGTACCTGGAAACAACTGTTCAGGAAATCTCGTGATTCCCGAGACTGCATTCTATGAGCAGACGGAATATGCTGTTATTGAAATCGGTAACGGAAGCTTCAAAGGAAATTCCCTTTCTTCTGTCAGTCTCCCTGCTACTCTTGTGGCTGCAGGTGAAGAAGCTTTCAATGATTGTTCCGAAATTTCCGAAGTGATTTATGCTGCCTCTGCTCCTGTTGCTATGGTGGAGACAATGTTCCCGGAAGATGTATATGCCAATGCTGTCCTCAATACTCCAAATGCAACTCTTGCAGCAGTAGATGCTACCGTGCCCTGGAACAAATTCAGGCACATTGTGGCAAGCGATGGATCTGTAGGTTTCGTAGAGTCTGGCGAAATATTCGATTTTATGGGTGGCATGTATCAAGTGCTCGATGCAGAAGCAATGGTTTGTAAGCTTGTTAATCACGTGACGGTTGATGGGTCTCTTACAATTCCTGATAGGGCTCTTTACAATTCGATGGAATTCCAGATTCTGGAGATTGGAAACAAATGTTTTGCCGGCTTCTCAGATCTAACTTCCATTTCACTTCCTTCTACAATAGGTGGGATTGAAAAGGACGTATTCGAAGGATGCGACAAACTTACATCTCTAATCTGGCGAGGTCGCCAACAGATGCCGACCGACGTATATGAGTCTGTAGCCAACCCCAACCTCCTCGTCTATGTCGACGATGCCCAGTACGCTCCTGAAGGTCTCGACCACAACGTAGTGGCAAACGGCATCTGCCAAAAACTGGTGCTGACCCCAGGCTATCCGTTCACTCCGGTCAACGACTTCACCGCAAGGTCAAGCAGCATGACCAAGGATTTCACCCAGATCACGGGAACTGACGGCTGCTCCGGTTGGGAGACAATTGTCCTCCCATTCGATGTAGTCAAAGTCACATCACCCCAAGGCCATACCCTGTTGCCCTTCAACAAAGTCTCTGACGTCAACCGCCAACGTCCCTTCTGGCTCTACGAAGCAGACCCGACAGGGGAGTGGTTAGCCGCTGACAGCATTGCAGCAGGTGTGCCATACATAATCTCAATGCCAAATAACCCACGCTACAACCCGGCCTACAACATCTCGGGACCTGTGACCTTCTCAAACCCCAAACCACAGCTCATCACAGCAGAAACCACCGCACCATACGTCTCCACGTGGACTTCCGGACGCGAATTCCGCTCACTGTGGTTACCTCTCGATGATAGCGAAGCTGCAAAAGCCATGGGTCTCAACGTCGGCATCGACTATCTCACCGACAACGACGGCACACTCCTTCCCCCCGGCTCCGCATTCTATACAGGAATCACTCCCAAACCATTGGAAGCATACGTAGTCAGCAATGACAACGCCAGGGCATTCTGTATTTGGGGCTCACAGTCAGCAGTGCTCACGCTTCCCGACGAAGACGGCCTGAAGATAGCGCAAGAAGGCAACGTAGTAATGCTGAAGAGCAACGTAGACCGCACCGTAGAAATTTACTCCGCAGACGGCACACTACTCCGGAGGGTAGAACTCAAAGCCGCCGACCCAGTCTACGTCGAAGGTCTTCCCCAAGGCGTCTGCCTGATAGCCGGCCGCAAAATAATGCTCCGCTAAAAACTCCCACAAATAAAAACCCACCCAACCCCAACAGAAGAGCCGCCTTCCCCCAACGAAGCCGGCTCTTCTATATTCTCATAATTCATAGTTCAAAGTTCATAATTATAATTCATAGTTCAAAGTTCATAGTTATAATTCATCGTTCAAAGTTCATCGTTATAATTCATCGTGCATATTTGAGTCTCCTCCCTCCCCGAAGCACACGATGGTGGTGCGAACGCAGTGAGCACATCCCCCTCCTATAGATTGCAGCTTGTAGCCAGCATCCCGTTGATTTCCCTATATCTCTCCATCCAAAGCAAGTTTTGCCCTAACTTTTTTCCCCATAAATCCTCCAAATATCAAAAAAAATCAGTACCTTTGCATTTTATTGGCATTCTGAGCCCAAAATGCCAATAAAGCCAATCATTCAAACAAAAAACAATAACATCTATCCACTAATGAATATACTTATCTCATTATTGCTTTATATCGCAATGCTGATGGTTCTTTCAGCTTCATTTGCTCGAAAATCTCACCCCGAGGATTTCCTTCTCTGCCCCTCTGCATGAGCCCTTTGCGCCTTTGCGTGAGATTTAAAGTATTTACTAAATCAGAAACTTGAATCAAAAAACAAGCAAAACTTGAATCAATATATAGTATAGTTCAAGCTTATATCCTGCTCATTCCAAGAAATTTTCCCATACATGAAACATATAAACTCAATTATTCTTACACTGCTGATAGCCCTCCTCGCGCTGCCGGCATCCGCCAAGAGTACGGTTGCACTAGCTACGCCGGAACAACTGGCAGCGGCTGGACTCTCAAGTGAACCGGTAGAAATACCTGGTGGTACAATTATTTTCGACAACGAAATAGCAACCTTTAGTCTTGCTTACACTGATCAATGGGGAACTGATGAAAATTATGGAATCCATGATCGCCCTTCAAGTTCTTATAAACTCAAAGTAGGAGACAGTGACGTATTTTCTATCGGGGTAAGTCCTGCTGGGCAAACGAATCCTGCGTTCTCCGGCTACGAAGATGGAGTGATGGCTACAGGCTCTGTATTCAAGATAGATGCCAAGATGTCAGGTTGGATTACGGTATTCAATATATTATTTAATCCTGCCAAGCAATATGTTGTATTCGAAAATAATACAGGCGCTCTTCCATATACATTGGGAGGATCTGACGGTGAATATAAGATCAATTATTGTCTTCCGATGAGTGAGTCAGGTGACAATGCAGGCTATATAAATTTCGAGGATCCCAGTGTCGATAGGTATTTTTTAAATAAAGATGGTAAACATATCCCTCAATTTCCATATCTTGTTTCAAATATGGAGTCTTCTCCAGACTACGGACTTGGATATATTACTTTTAAAGTAACGGCTGGTAATTCATATTACGTTTCTGGATTAGGTTCAAGAATGCTGTGTCAAGGTTATGTGTTTTCAGACGACACGGCAGAGCCAGCTGTGACCTATCTTGCTACAAATGGGTTGCCAGAAGTTAATTTTAGAACGAGATCCAATATGCCCCTGATGGAAGGTGAAACCTTTCAATCAGGAGATCTTTTTTATACTGTGATAGATAGAGAGGCTTGTACTTGTAAGACGGCTGAAGGTGGAGGAGTGCCTTATCCTTACACTTATATAGAGGGAAATGTCGAAATTCCTGCAAAAGTATCAGATGGAAATGTAGAATATAGTGTAGTGGAAATAGGCTCATGTTCTTATACTGGTTCTCAAAATCTAATTTCTGTGAAATTGCCTGAATCTGTAAAAAAGATAGGAGGAGATGCTTTTAATGATTGTGGAGCCTTGGTTTCAGTTGAATTGCCTGCGTTGCTTGTTGAGATTGGGAATGGGGCTTTTAATAATTGTGGAGAATTATCTTCGATACAAATTCCATCCTCTGTCACATCTTTGGGCGCTTGTTTTTCAGGGTGTAAGAAACTTACATCAATTGATATTCCGGAAGGAATTGAAATTATATATGATGGCACATTCCGTGATTGTTCGAGTCTAACTTCAATTGTGTGTCCTAATTCATTGCAAGAGATTCAAGGTTTCGCTTTTGAAAGGTGTTCGAATCTAAAAACAGTCAGTCTTCCAGAATCATTGACCGCAATTGGTTGGGGTGGCTTCGGTGCCTGTATAGCACTTGAGAAAGTAACCTACTCTGCTCAGAATCCAGTGGAAGTGGATGGAAATGCTTTTGAGGAGGTAAGTTACGCAAATGCTACATTGGATATGCCAAATGCTTCTTTAGAGGATGTCAAATCTGTACATCCGTGGAATAGATTTATTAAAATCATAGCGGCTGATGGCTCTACTTCGGCTACTGAACCGGTTGTTGGAGAATACTTCGAATACAACGGTGTTTGGTACACTGTCACAAATGTTGAGGAAAAGCTTTGCAAAACGAGAAGCGGAGGAGAAAATAATTCCGGTAATAACTACGAAGGAAATTTGATTATTCCTTCCGTTGTTTCAAACGGCTCAGTCGAATTTACTGTAGTTGAGATAGGTAATAATAGTTTCTATGGATGTGAAGGTCTGTTGTCGGTTTCGTTGCCATCTACAGTGACTCATATTTCAGAAGCTGCATTCCAAAATTGTACAAATCTTGTTTCCATTGATTTGCCGGAAAATCTTGAAGAAATAAGGAACTATGCTTTTGCCGGTTGTGAAAAGCTCGCTTCCATTGAGTTTCCCAACTCTGTCAGGGAATTGGGATGGAATACATTTGCATTTTGTACGAGCCTAACTTCTTTGGTGCTCCCTGCTTCACTTGAAAACATTGGAGAAGCTACCTTTAAGGAGTGTCACAACCTTGAGTCTGTGACATTCAATGAAGGACTCAAGAGCATCGGATTCTGGGGTTTCTTGAACTGTACGAGTCTCAAATCATTGGATTTCCCGGATTCTCTTACCGATCTCGGTGAATTGTCATTTGAAAACTGTAGTGCAATTGAATCGGTGACTTTCGGTAAATCTCTTGCCCGTATCCATAATCATGTATTTACCAACTGTTCCGGCATTGTCTCCGTGCGACTCCCGGATTCACTTGAATCAATCGGTGAGGATGCTTTTGGTAGATGTACTTCACTTAAAACGGTGGAATTGCCATCTACACTTTCAGTAATTGGCTATAATGCATTTAATGGATGTACAAGTCTTGAATCAATACAGTTACCGGAGGCCTTGGAGGTAATTGAAGGCTGGACATTTGCCGGCTGTACGAATCTTGCGTCTGTGACCTTCCCAGGCTCTCTTAAAGAAATCCGTGGGGCTGCTTTCAGTGGATGTGAGAAACTTGAATTTTTGACTTTCCCTGAATCTTTGGAAAGTATTGGAAATGAATGTTTTAAAGATTGCGGTAGGATAGAAGTATTAAAATTCCCCGTATCTTTGACTTCTATCGGAGATGATTCATTCATCAACTGCTCAAAAATATCGTCTATTACATTCAATGAAGGTTTGACAGAAATGGGTAGTGGTGTATTTGCTGATTGTATTGCTATTGAGGAAATACAATTACCCAACACATTGACTTCTTTAGGGCAAAATGTCTTTGGAAATTGTGAGAATCTAAAATCTGTTATTTTCCCCACATCATTGACAAGTATAGGTAGTGGCTCTTTCAACGGTTGTAAAAAACTTGAATCAGTGAATCTCCCAAGTACTCTTACAGATCTTGGAGAATGGGTATTTGGCAATTGCTATGGACTAAAATCCATATATTTCCCTGCATCATTAGCTAATATCGGATACTCTTGTTTTGCAGGATCCGACTCAATTACACATATAGAATATGCTGCTAAAATACCTGTTGAGACTGGTGGCTTTGAGGGTCAAGTATATGATAATGCCACTCTTGCGGTGCCTAATGCTTCTCTCGCAGATGTCAGAACAACTGAGCCGTGGTCTAATTTTAAGCATATAACTGCAAAAGATGGTAGTTATTATGCAGCTGGTACTGACTTTGAATATGAAGGTCTGGTATATACGGTGCTTGATGCTGAGGCTATGACTTGCGAAACAAAGGCAGGTCATCGTGAAGACAGTCCAAATTATATAGCCGATGGGAGAATGAGAACAGGTCATTTTGGAGCAGAAGGAATTACAATCCCGGGCAACTATTGTGAAGGAGAAATCGTGATACCTTCCATTGCATCTTTCTCTGGAAATAATTATACCGTTGTCGGTATAGGTACTGATGGCTTCCATGATTGTTCTAAACTTACTTCGGTAACTTTCCCGGAAACATTGGAAACAATTGGAGAAGCATCGTTTGAAGATGCCGGTCTTACTTCTCTTAATTTACCGAACTCTTTGAAAGAAATCGTTCATAGTGCATTTATCGCATGTAAATCTCTTAAAGAGGTTTCATTTCCTGAATCCATGAAGAAACTTGGAGAAAAAGCTTTCTATGGATGTATAGGACTTGAAACTGTTGAATTCCCTTCTTCCATTGAGATAATAGAAAATGCATTTGATAGTTGTTATAATGTTAACACTGTTCTTTATAATGCTGAATTGCCAATTACTTGTGGAAGAATTTTCCCTGATGAAGTATACGATGATGCCACATTAAAAATGCCCAACGCAGCTCTGTCGGATGTTCGAGCTACCGAATCATGGCGTGACTTCAAGCATATCGAAGCTAAGGACGGATCTTACAGTCCGGGATTGCCGGAAGGCGAAGACTTCGAGTATGAAGGCATCTGGTATACTGTAATTAACTCGGAAGAAAAAACTCTCAAAACAAAAGATGGTTCAGATAGAGATAATCCTGGTAATCATTTTGAAGGAGACTTGACTATACCGTCAACTGTCAACTTTGATAACAATAATTATACAGTTATTGAAATAGGTCATCACAGTTTTGCTTCACAGTCAGGACTCACTTCATTGTCACTTCCTATATCAGTGAGAAAATTGGCGGACGCGGCTTTCGAAAATTGTGAAAATCTGGTTTCAGTTGAATTACCTGATTCTCTTTCTGAAGTAGAAGGTTGGGTATTCAACGAATGTAAGGCACTCCGATCGATCGTTTTGCCTGAAGGCCTAACATATGTAGGTGAAAGAATGTTTGCTGGTTGTACGGCACTTGAATCAGTAAAACTGCCAAGTACTATTAAAGAAATTAGGGGATTTTCGTTGGCTGATGCTGCTTTTACTTCCATAGAGCTTCCTGAAGGCTTAGAAACCATAGGCGGCGAGGCATTTACCGGATGTACAAACCTCACTTCAATAACCTTCCCCAATACTATCACTGCTATCTGGGACAGGGCATTCTCCAGAACAGGATTGCTCTCTGTTATGCTTCCGGAATCGCTGCAGGCTTTAGGAGATGGAGCGTTCTATCATAACTATGAACTTGAGTCCATCGTGCTTCCTTCCTCTATAACATCTATTGGTCTGGATGCATTTGGAGAAGGAGATGGTAAACTGATCTCTGTGACATATAATGCAGAAAATCCCCTGGAAGCAAGTCCTTGGATTTTTGGACAGACCGATGAACTGTATGCAAGGGCTACGCTTACTATGCCAAATGCCACTCTCGAATCCATTCAAGCTGTAGAGCCATGGAATAAATTCCAACACATCGTAGCAAAAGACGGTACGGTCGAGCCAAGCCTTGCCGCCGGCGAAGACTTCGAATACGAAGGTATCTGGTATACCGTCATAGATGCTGAAGCAAAAACCGTCCGTACAAAATCAGGAATTGATGGCGTTGGCGCAAATAATTGGACCGGAGAACTGATCATCCCTGCTACAGTTTTTAATGGCTCTGTCGATTACGCTGTTATTGAAGTCGGTCTCCAAAGTTTCTGTAACAATGAACAGCTCACTTCCGTATCTCTGTCAGAGGGTGTAGTTAAAATTGGATCCACTGCTTTTGGTTACTGTAAAAATCTGACGACCGTGAGTCTTCCAAACTCTATTGAATCAATTGGACAAGGCGCATTTGACCAATGTTCCGGATTGACTTCCATCAATCTTCCGGAAGGCTTGACCGCAATTGATGAAATTGTCTTCAGACAATGTTCGTCACTCACTTCGATTGAATTGCCGGAAGGGCTGACTTCAATTGGACTTAGAGCTTTTGAAGGATGTGTCAGTTTGACGTCTATTAGGATTCCGGATTCAGTTGTGTCTATTGATCAAGGTGCCTTTGCGCGTTGTTCTGATTTGAATACTATTGTGCTCCCTCAGGGTTTGACTGAGATTAGTGGTAGTATGCTTGGTGCATGTTCCTCTCTGTCTTCTATTCAAATACCTGCTGCTGTCACTGTAATAGGGAATAGCGCTTTTGTAGCGTGCGAAAACCTTCAGTCTATAGTTCTCCCAGAAAATCTAAGGGAAATACAAACCTTTGCTTTCTCTGATTGCTCTAAGTTGATAGAAATGTCTTTCCCTGAAAACCTGACGAAGATTGGTTACGGCGCGTTTATGAGGAACTATGCTTTAACAGAGATTCACTTGCCGGCTTCCATCACAGAAATAGAATCTCTCGCCTTTAATGGATGTCCGTTAGCTGATATTCATTATGCTGCATATAACCCCATAACTGCCGAATCTGATATTTTCGGTGAAGGTGTTTATCTCTCGGCAACCTTGGATGTTCCCAATGCTACCCTCACTGATGTCCAGGCTACTACTCCATGGAATCTATTCCGAAACATCATTGCCAGCGACGGCTCAATACTCCCGGCAGAACAGGGTGAGGACTTCGAATACGAGGGTATCATCTACACCGTCATCGACTCCGAAGCCAAAACATGTAAGACTAAAGATGGTACTTGGGACGGCGCAGAACTCTACATGGGTGGCAACTCAGTCGAAGGTGACTTTACAATTCCTTCTACCGTTTCTGATGGATTCAACGATTATACTGTAACTGAAATCGGGACCTACGGTTTTGCCAGCTGCAACACCCTGACATCAGTCACCATACCGGAAAGCATGTCTTCCATTTCGCAGGGAGCATTCTATCACTGTGCAGGCCTCAAGAACGTGACGCTTCATGATTCATTTGTTTCAATAGATGATTATGCTTTCAGAGGATGTACGGGTCTGGAGGCAATCACTTTCCCCGAAAGTCTGACATCGTTGGGCAGGGACGCTTTCTTTGATTGCTTCAGCCTGACAGAGATCGTAATCCCCGAATCGGTGACAGAACTTCCGTTCCAGGTTTTCGTTTCATGTACAAACCTTAAGAAGATAGACCTTCCTGCTACATTGACAAGTATTGGGGTAAATGCGTTTTTAGACTGTGATCCTAAAGTGGAAGTTACCTACAGAGCCGTATCTCCGGTTCAAGCAAGCCTCAATACATTCTCATATAATGCATATGAAAACGGAACACTCAATATGCCGAATGCTCCTCTTGACTACATCAAAAATGTTGTGCCTTGGAATCGCTTCCTCCGAATCAACGCCTCCGATGGCTCTATAGCACCGGCTGGGGAAGGGGAGGACTTCGAATACGATGGTTTGACCTATACAGTAATCAGTGTCGAGGACAAGACTTGCCGCACTAAGGAAGGAACTGTCGTTGATGGCGCATATGTCGCAGGCAACTCCTTCGAAGGGGAACTGACTATTCCGGCTACTGTTTCCGACGGAACATACGAATATTCTGTAACAGAAATCGGAACCTACGGTTTTGCCAACTGTACCACTCTGACATATGTCAGCATACCTACATCCATCACAGCAATTCCTGAAAGTGCATTCAACTGCTGCTCGAATCTACAGACAGTGGTGCTTCCAGAATCAATGACATCAATAAGCGTAAATGCCTTTTTGGGTTGCTCGGCTTTGACAGCAATCACTCTTCCTGAGACACTGACTTCTTTAGGTCATGGAGCTTTCACTAATTGCTCAAGTCTTGAGGCTATCGTGATTCCCGAATCGCTTACTGTGGTGGATAATCAGGTCTTCGCGGGATGCTCAAGCCTTAAGTCGATTGACATTCCGGCTACCTTGGAAGGAATGGGATATGGTGCATTCTATGGTTGCGATCCTGACGTAGAGGTAACTTATAGGGCTGAAACTCCGATTGCTGCTGACGAAAATGCATTTGGTGTAGATGCTTATGCAAACGGTAAGCTCAACACCCCGAATGCCACTCTCGCCTCTGTCCGGTCTACAATCCCATGGAATAAATTCCTCCGCATAAACGCAAGCGACGGCTCAATAGTTCCTTTTGCGACAGAGGTAGCACTAAACCCGACATCAGTTGAATTGAAAGTGGGTGAGACTGTCACAATTGAAGCAACTGTTATCCCGGAAAATGCCACCAACAAGACTGTCACATGGACTTCCGACAATGAGGAAGTCGCTACTGTCGATTCCAATGGTGTTGTGACGGCTATCTCCCTTGGAGAAGCTACTATCACTGCCACCTGCGGTCCTGTAAGCGCAACTTGCGTGGTAACTGTCGTTCCGACTCCAGTGGAAAGTATTACTTTGAGCAATACTTCGTTGAATCTTACTGAAGGGGAGACTGCGACCCTGACTGCTATAGTTGCACCTGCCGATGCCACCGACCAGACCGTTACATGGACATCTTCTGATGAGTCAGTCGTTACAGTTTCAGAATCCGGTGAAGTATTTGCAGTCAATGAGGGTATTGCTACCATCACTGCAACTTCATCCAACGGCAAGATTGCCACATGTATTGTTACCGTGGCATTAAATATTATCCCGGTGTCGAATATATCGATCCATACTTCAGAATTGCACCTCATCGAAGGTGATGCTGAGAGGCTGATTGCAATGGTGTGGCCTCCCGATGCTACCGACCAGACCGTGACATGGACATCCACCGATACTTCAGTAGTTACAGTTTCTGATAATGGAGAAGTGATTGCTGTCAGTGCGGGCAGAGCGTTCATTACAGCTTCCTCTTCCAACGGCTTGACTGCGAACTGCTCTGTCACAGTCTATGCTAAGATCATCGATGCAACAGAGTTGACTCTCAGCCTTACTTCAGCTGAGTTGAAGGTTGGCGAAACAGTCACGATCGAAGCGACGGTGATTCCGGAAGATACCACCGACAAGACTGTAACATGGTCATCCGACAATGATAATGTGGCTACAGTCGATGCCGACGGCAACATCACAGCAATCTCTCTCGGCGATGCAACCATTACAGCGACATGCGGTTCCGTTACTGCCACTTGCACGGTGACAGTGGTTCCGACTCCGGTTGAAAGCGTGACATTAAGCAATGCTTCACTGAATCTCATCGAAGGGGAAACAGCTATCTTGACTGTTACTGTCGATCCTGCCGATGCCACTGACCGAACCGTGACATGGACATCCTCAGATGCCTCAGTCGCTACGGTTTCGGAGAATGGTGAAGTGACTGCGGTCAATGAGGGCACAGCTATCATCACCGTAACCTCCTCCAATGGCTTGACTGCAACCTGCACAGTAACGGTTGCCCTCAAGATAATTGATGCAACAGATTTGACTCTCAACCTGACCTCCGCTGAATTGAAGGTTGGCGACACGGTCGCATTAGAAGCGACGGTGATTCCTGAAGATACGACTGACAAGACTGTCACATGGTCATCCGACAATGAGGAAGTCGCTACTGTCGATGCCAACGGCATAGTTACGGCTCTATCTCTTGGCGAGGCTGCTATCACAGCCAGCTGTGGTTCGGTTAGCACGACATGCAAAGTGACTGTAGTTGAAACTCCTGTCGAAAGTGTCACTTTAAGCAATATCTCATTGGATCTTATTGAAGGTGAGACTGCGACCCTTACTGCAACTGTAACCCCGGCGGACGCCACTGACCAGACCGTGACATGGACATCTTCTGATGCCTCAGTTGCGACGGTTTCGGAAAATGGGGAAGTGACTGCTCTCAAAGCAGGCACTGCCATCATAACTGCATCCTCTTCCAACGGAATGACTGCGACCTGCATTGTCACAGTAGCCGCCAAGATCATCGATGCAACTGATTTGACTCTCAGCTTGACTTCCGCTGAATTGAAGGTTGGCGAGACAGTTGCCATAGAAGCGACTGTTATTCCGGAAGATGCCACTGACAAGACAGTCACATGGACTTCCGACAATGATAATGTGGCTACTGTGGATGCCGACGGTATAATCACAGCCTTCTCTATCGGTGAGGCTACAATTACTGCGACATGTGGATCAGTTACTGCCAC
The DNA here is from genome assembly GCA_029060285.1 of Muribaculaceae bacterium. Taxonomy (GTDB): domain Bacteria; phylum Bacteroidota; class Bacteroidia; order Bacteroidales; family Muribaculaceae; genus Lepagella. Next base: position 27,162 of record JAIDUH010000029.1, read on the forward strand.
TTGCAAGGTGACAGTCGTTCCAACTCCTGTAGAAAGTGTGACATTAAGCAATACTGCACTTAATCTTACTGAAGGAGAGACCGCGATCTTGAATGCTATCGTAGCTCCTGCCGATGCCACCGATCAGACCGTGACATGGACATCATCTGATGCTTCTGTCGCTACAGTTTCACAATCCGGCGAAGTTGTTGCAATCAAGGAGGGCATTGCCACCGTCACTGCAACTTCATCCAACGGCAAGACTGCCACTTGTACTGTGACAGTTGCATCTAATATAATCCCCGTGACAAATATATCGATAAGCGATATTGATTTGACCCTCATAGAAGGCGATGAATGGATACTGACTGCCACAGTATTTCCGGCTGATGCCACCGACAAGACCGTGACATGGAGATCCTCCGATCCTTCTGTAGCAACTGTTTCAGCAAACGGTGCAGTTATGGCTGTCAAGGTTGGAACTGCCACTATCACAGCAACCACATCCAACGGCAAGACCGCAACATGCAATGTGACAGTTGTCAGAAATGGCAACGATTTCGAATACGGCGGCTTATGGTATACAGTCATTGATGAAACCGCCAAGACTGTCAAGACCAAAGACGGAAGAATGGAAAATGATCATTTTGTTTCAGGCAATAGCGTCAATGGAGCACTCGTAATTCCGGCAACTGTTTCAGACGGTCTTTCCGATTACTCCGTAATAGAAATTGGTAGATACGGATTTGCTAATGTCCCAGGCATCACTTCTGTAATTCTTCCTGAAACTATCAATTCGATTCCTGAAAGTGCTTTCAATGGTTGCTCGAATCTTGTGTCTGTATCGATTCCCGAGACTGTCACTTCCATAAATGTGTATGCCTTCTGGGAATGCGTGGCCTTGACAGATATCAAACTTCCGGCCGGATTGACTAATCTTGGCTATGCTGCATTTGGAGGTTGTGCAAGTCTTTCTTCAATTGTTATTCCGGAAAGCTTGACTTATTTACAGAATCAGACATTTGTCAACTGCTCCAACTTAAAGTCAATTGATATTCCGGCTTCTGTGGAATCCTTTGATTATGGAGTGTTCAGAGGTTGCTCAGCTGATGTGGTTGTCACTTATAGAGCTGAGAACCCAATTACAGCCGATGAAGATCTGTTTAATGTTTACAGTTATAGATATGGAACGTTGAATACTCCCAACGCGACGCTTACATCTGTTAAGGCTACTGTGCCATGGAACAAGTTCCTCCACATAAATGCGGCTGACGGCTCCATTGCTCCTGCAGAAATGGGTGAGGACTTCGCATCAAATGGCATCAACTATACCGTTATCGATGAAGAAAACCGTCTCCTCAGGACGAAGAGCGGAAATCTCGAAACAGGTGAGCCCGGAAACATCGCTGAAGGAAATCTGGTTATTCCTGAGACTGTGACTTACAACGGCTATGAATATACCGTGACAGAAATTGGCAGTGGCAGCTTCTCAGGCAATCATGACCTTCTCTCAGTGACGATCCCCGGAACTGTCAACAATATCCCGGCAGATGCATTCGCCGGTTGCGAACGTCTGACATCAATAGTTTGGCAGGGTAACTTCCCGCTTCCGATCGATGAAATCGACAATCCGAATATCCTCGTTTATGTCGACGATGCTCAGTACGCTCCCGAATGGCTTGACCATAACATAGTGGCTGACGGAGTCTGCGACAACCTTGTGCTTACCCCGGGCTACGCCTTCACTCCGCTCACAGCCTTCACTGCCGAGCATAGCGAGATCACGAAGTCGTTCACCCAGCAGACTCCCGTTGGTGGATGTGCCGGCTGGGAGACGCTTGCAATACCGTTTGAGCCTACATCCATCACTGTCTCCGACGGTCGTGCCCTCGTTCCGTTCTCGGTATTCACAGACATTGACACCCAGTGTCCGTTCTGGCTCTACGAGGCTGATGCCGACGGAGAATGGAAAGAGGCTTCCGCTATCCGCCAGGGAGTGCCATATATCTTGTCAATGCCTAACAATGACGAATATTCCGAGCAGTATCGCGTAGACGGTGACGTTACATTCATTACCGATGAGGAAACCCTGATCGCTCCCGAAACCTGCGCTCCATACGTGACGACTTGGAATTCCGGACGCGAGTTCCGCTCGCTCTGGCTCCCGCTTTCTGCCTCTGAAGCAAACAATGCAATGGGACTCAATGTCGGAATCTCCAACCTTACAGGCGATGATGGAAAACTGCTCGCTCCGGGCTCCGCGTTCCATACAGATGTGCTTCCGCTGCCTCTCGAGGCTTACGTGACCCGCATTGACGGACGCCGTGCAATGCCTGTACGTGGCGACCAGAGCTTCGTGACGATGATGGGCACTGAAGACGGACTCGGGATCGCCGTTGATCTTGGCGTGATCATACTTTCGTCTGACAGAGACCGTATGGTGGATGTCTTCACTATGGATGGCATAGCAATCCGTCATGCACAAGTCAAGGCAGGCGTGAAATATAGAATCGAAAATCTAACACGCGGCATCTATATCGTAGCAGGCCGCAAGATAACAGTTAAATAATGAACAGGAAATTATTGACCTTTGCTTTGGCGATTACCCTGCCTTCCCTCTGGGGAGGCACGGCTTTCGCCGCGCATCTCTCGAAAGCTGAGGAGACTGCGCAGAAAATAATGGAGGATGACAATTACCTCTATGGCACCGGTGTAGGTGCAGATCGTCAGGAGGCGATGCAAGGTGCTCTTGCAGATATGATCGCCAAGATATCCGTCAACATCTCATCTTCCACATCCCTTACCGGTAGTGAGTCGCTGAATGCCGACGGTTCTACCGACTCAAAGATTAACATGCAGACTGTCATCAAGAGCTACTCTGCTCCTGCCAATCTTGAGGGGGTGGAAAGCGTATGGCTATCTGATAAGGCTCCTGAATTTCGTGTGATGACGTATCTGAAACGTTCTGAGGTGGAGAAAATGTTTGAGCGTCGCCGCGATAATGTGGCAAACCTCGTGCGTGAGGGTATACGCGCTGAGGAGGGTGGAAAGATCGACCTTGCCCTGCGCTATCTCTACCAGGCCTACGTTATCCTCGGCAGTCTCCCTGACGCCCGCACTTTTGAGGCAAAAATTGATGGCACGCCGCGACTTCTCTTTACTTGGATTCCGGAGCAGATGCGCGACATCTGCGCCAACGTGCGCTTCGGTATCGCGGAGGTTTCCAAGCCTGACGATGCCGGTGGAAAGACTGTGTCAATCATGGCTCATTATAAGGGGGAACCTGCCACGAGCATCGGATTCAGCTACTGGCGTGGATCGCAGGGGCAATCTCCTGTCATTACTGCACGCGACGGCATGGCAGAGATTGAAGTGACACCTACTACGCCGCTTGATCCTCTCGCCCTTGATATCGAATACCGTTTTCCTGACGAGAACCATCTTGTGCCTGAGTTCCAGCCTCTGCTCGAGGCATTCAATGGAGCGGGTATGGTGCCGAATGCCCATGTGTCTCTGACTGAGAATGCCAAAGGGCTTAAGAGCGACAAGAAGGAAGCTCAGGCTTTCAAGGAGGCTGTTTCCGCCGGCGCTCACGAGGGTATACAAGTTACTTCCAAGGAGGAAAGTTCTCCGTTAGTGGGGTCTATGGAGAAGATCGTATATGCCATCGTCAACAAGAAATATACTGGACTTCAAGATCTCTTCACGGAAGAAGGCTACAAGATGTTTGAGAGCCTTATCCATTACGGCAACGCCAAGATTCTTGGTAAGGCTACCCGCGACACTTATGACTTCTATCCTATGAAAGAGCGTACTGTATGCCGTTCGATCCCAATGCAGTTCAGCTTTGAAGGGGGCAAGCGTAAGTTTACGGAAGATGTGACTTTCACTTTCAATCAGGACGGACTCATCGAGAGCCTTGCTTTCGGACTTGGAAGCGTTGCTCGCAAGGATATTTTCTCTATGGAAGGTGAGGCTTGGACTGACTATATGAAGATGGTTGTGGTGACTTTCCTTGAAAACTATAAGACGGCTTTCGCACTAAAGCGTCTCGACTTCATCGAGACTATGTTTGACGATGATGCAGTCATCATAGTCGGTCATGTGGTCAAGAAACTTGAGAAGCGTCGCGAAGGTGACCATGACATCATCGAAAACAAAGAGCACGTCACTTATGCCCGCAAGACCAAGGCTGAATACATTGACCAGCTCAAGCGTTGCTTTGCTTCCAACCAGTTTATCAATATCCGTTTCGCCAATACAGATGTCGGCGCTGTCGATGTAGGTGAGGACACCTACGGCATCCAGCTCCGTCAGGAATATTTCTCTTCTTCCTACGGTGATGTCGGCTATCTCTATTTGATGGTAGACTTCCTCAATCCTGACGAACCCATCATCAAGGTGCGCACATGGCAGCCGGAGCGCAAGCCTGACCTGACTCCCAATCTCCCCAAGGATTCTCCTTACAACGGCATCTTCTCCAACGGCTACTTCGGCTGATCCGCAAAATCAATTAGCTTTAAAATATATTGGGCCCGCGAGCAATCGCGGGCCCAATTCACTTTCCGGCTCTGAGAGCTGGATTTATACTAAAAACCCCGGATTTCAGTCCGGGGTTTCTTCGAAAAGCTCAGCAGCCTCGGAAAGGCGCTTTATGGCATTATTCTACAACCTTGACAGCCTTAGTAGTACCGTCTGAATAAGTGATCACTTTCACCAAAGATGTTGGCTGGTTGCCCGGACGTGTTTCGATACCCTGGAGATTGTAATATTTCACATTTGCAATCTCGCCGCTTACAGTTGTGTCAATTCCGGAAGTGGATCCTGTGGTCACCATCTCGCCAAGGCCACCCATCTCGTTGACAGCGCGTATTCCATAGGTCACTGCATTTACTGAAGGCACATATGTGCATTCTGTAGTGAATCCGAGGAGCTTGCCGTCTGCGTAAACTGCCCAGCAGAGTGTATAGTTGCTGTCATCCCAAGAGAGTGTGTTGCCGTTCATGGCAAGATTTGAGGCTGCCGGTGCTTGTTCGCAATCCATGGCAGGATCCCAATCGTCATCGCCACCCATTACAGTAGCGTAATCGTGTGCCTCAGCCTCTTCCTTGGTAAGGATAGGATTGTTCGGGTGGTTGCCGGGTCCAAAGCTCTTCTTGCGCTCTGAAAGGTCAATGACTGTGCCGGAAGCTGTCATTGAATTATATTCGGCGAAACGGGCGGGGAATCCGTCTGTACCCATATCATTCCAGCCGATTGCGGAAGGTTTCACTGTCATCTTGGTGTCGATGTAGAGAGCGATAGGAGTGCCGCTGCCCCAAGGACGTCCTAATGTGTAGTTACCGTCGATAGTGCTGTTTTCTCCTACGATTTCGCAATCTTTGAAGATATAGCCATATTGCTTGGGAACGGAAGGAACTGCCAGATAGCCTCCGCTTGCGCACATCTGAAGTGTCACTCCATTATAGAATGCATCTCCCTTGCCGCAGAGGAAGTCTGTGCGTCCGCGCAATACGCCGCCTTCGAAGTAGTAGCGTGCGTTCTGGTTGTTGGATGTGTAAGTGTCCTGATATCCCCAGAGGCATGCATCCTTCATTATGGTCTTGTCTCCCTTGTCCTGAAGCACGATGTTACGTCCGCGGTTGTCAGATATACCATGTTTGAGTGTGATGTTCTGGAAATATGTGCCGCTTACTCCGGATTGGATCTGGAGAAGGTCAGCATTGCCGATACCCTCCATCGGGTGGCTGCCGATTCCGTCCATGTCAGGCACTTCGTTGATGATGACTGTGCCTTCCATGCTTTCGCCGATGATTGAGACGTTGGAAGCATTCAGTCTGAGAGTCACGTCTGGGAATGTGCCGCCATTGACATTGACAGTGTGGTCGGCATCCATCGGGATCATATATTCGCCGTCTCTTACGAAGATGCGGTATCTGCGGGTCTTGTCTTCGCGGGAATTTGCAGCCTCGATTGCAGCGCGGAAGTCGCCGTCGTCTGGAACGATGAAGTCTGGAGTTGCTTTAGCCACTTCCGGACGGTTGCGGGTAGTGAATGCGATCTTCACGGGAGTGTCGAGATAATTGTCTGTGAGGTCGGCTACACTGTTGGCGGCAAGTGTAAATTCATAAGGAGTATTGAATGCAAGGTTCTTGTATGTGAAGATCACGGATTTGCCGCTTGCTTCGCCCTTCAGGATCTTGTCGCCGAGAGTTGCGGTGGCTTCTTCTGCGAGCTTGATCTTTTCATCGAAATTGAGCACGATCTTGCCGTTGATTGAAGCTGATGAGGCTCCCTCTGCAGGAACTGTAGACACGACTACAGGTGCCTTGCCGTCGTTGATGAGCTCCATCTCTCCGTAGATGTACGATGCGCCCAGGCAGATTCCGTCGTTGTCGCTCGTTGTGCCGTCTATCTTGGAGCTCTTGTCTGCGATCCAGCGTAGGTAGACGGTTGCCTGATTGTCAGCTGCAGCCGGGAATGCGAATTCTGCATCAGCCCAGTTCTTGGCTCCTTCAAGAGTCACGGTGCCGATTGTCTCCCAGTTTTCACCGTCAAGAGAGTATTCTACATTCTGCTTTGTGTAGGCATTGTAGTTGTAGACCATTGAGGTCACCACCTTCAGGTTCTTGAATGCTGAAGCGTTGAACTTCGTCTGCCAGTAGTAATCTCCGAGGCCTGTGGTGCGCCAGTTCACAGCACCGGGACGTCCTTCATAGCCTCCGGCACCAAGCTGGCTCTTGTCAAGCCAAGCAGATGTCTCGCCGTCTGCAGTGCGGAGATTAAGAGTTGCAGCGTCGTTCTCTTCATATGCAAAGTCAGCAGGACGCCCGTTGCCTCCCTGACGGTAGAAGTCCCAGCCTACGATGTAGTCAAGGGCTGAATATTCTGCAGTCAGCTCGATGTCTTCATCTACAGTCACTAAGATTTCAGAAGATGTCTGTCCGTCACTCCAGTTGGTGAAGGTGAGGATAGGATTTGACGAGGCTTTGAGTGTGACAACTGTACCTTCCTCGTACATATTCTTGCCGTCTATCACTGTTGGAGCAGGATTGTAGCTTACCATATAGTCGTTGGCTCCTGAAGTCACGCTGGTGGCGAGTGAATAGGTGTTTACTGCCTTGAAGTTTGCAGTCAGGTTCTCTGCCTTGTTGATGACGTATTTGAATTCCGGAGTCTCTGAAAGCACATTGCCGTCAGCATCTGTCCAGTTTACAAAGTCATAGCCGAATTTCTCTGTTGCTACAAGTGTCACTTCAGTACCCTGGTCATATTCGTCAGCAAGAGGACGTATTGCCACAGTGCCGGCTTCTTCCGGAGAAGCTGCGATAGTCACAGGGCATTTGGAGACGTCTTCTGCCTGTCCGTCGATAAAGCCTTCGATAGATACTTGGCTGAAACCACCCTGCTTTGAGGAGTTTGTGCCTACTGTGATCTCAAGGATGAATCCTTCGGTGGTGGCGAGTTCAAGCTGTTGCTCTTCGGTGAGATTGATGGTGAAGTGCTGTGCATAGTCTTCCTCGTTGCCACGGGCATCATCTTCCTTGTCGCGGTTATTTCGCGCCGAAGTGTATGTGCCGAGGACGATAGACTTTCCTTCGGCCGTCTTGCCGGTCACTACTACGTTGTGTGGGGCTGCATCTGTTCCGAACTTCGCTATGTAAGCAGATATCTTGGCCGGTGTGAATGTCAGTCCTTTTGAAGGTTTGAGTGTCCACTTCACTGCATCGCTCTCGCCGTTTGCGGGCTGGAGCTTGATAAACTGGTAGTCGGTCCAGTTCACGCCGCTTGTGCCTACAGCTGCAATTCCGTTAAGGTCGAGTGAAGCGACAGAGAATGCTCCTTCCGGGCTCAATACTGTCGGGGTCTCGAAGTCTTCCATTGAGTCCATAGGCCAGAATGCCTTGGTTGGCTCATTGCTGAAAGAAGGTGCACTGTAAACCTGTCCGTTGAAAACGCCCTCGATCGATACCTGGCTGAAACCACCCTGCTTTGATGAGTTTGTACCTACAGTCATCTCAAGGGTGAATCCTTCGGTAGTGGAAAGCTCCTGTTGCTGTTCAGCGGTAAGTTCAATAGTGAAATGCTGTGCATAGTCTTCCTCGTTTCCACGTGCATCATCTTCCTTGTCACGGTTATTTCGCGCCGAAGTATAAGTGCCAAGAAGTATAGATTTCCCTTCAGCTGTCTTGCCTGTCACGAGGATGTTGTGAGGGATGGCATCCGTGCCGAACTTAGCCACGTATGCAGAAATCTTGGTCGGGGTGAAAGTAAGACCCTTCGTTGGCTTCACAAACCAGTTGACTGCATCGCTCTCGTCATTTGGTGTCTGGAGCTTGATAAACTGGTAGTCGCACCAGTTCACGCCGCTTGTGCCTACCGGAGTCACTCCGTTGAGGTCAAGGGAGGCGATCGAGAAAGCCCCTTCCGGGCTCAGGATAGTCGGCAATTCGTAATCGTCCATGCTGTCCATGGGCCAGAACGCTTTTGCCGGTTCGTTTGTGTAGGTCTGTGCCTTCATTGACAGGCCACAGACCAAGGCGACTATCGATATCAATGCGATGATCGCCTTCGGAATAAATCGGTTGATGTTCATAATTAGGTTAATTATAATGTTAATTAGGTATTTTCGATTGATTGTTAGGTAAGTCCGAAGAAGTCACGACAACTTCGTTGTTTGACTTTACAAAATTACAAAAAATAGTCCAATTAATCTGCATTCCCCTATATGTTATATAGCATGATAAGCAAGAATTCAAAATTCTCTATTATTCTCAATTCTCAATTCCCAATTATTATAAATAAATTTACTATCTTTGCATCATGATTTCACCTATCCAGTCACTTCAGGAGCAACGCCGGCTCCTTCAAATCGAATATGAGGAAGAGAAACGTGCTTTCTCTGAGCTTTCTACCCAGATGGGCTTCTCTCGTCTTGCTGAGCGTGGCAACGCTTGGCTCGGGATTTCCGTGGGCAGAACTTTCTTCAATTCTCTCAACCAAAGAGTCCTTGAAATCTTTCGATCCGATTCTGATTCAGATGTCGACCATAATTTCGAGTATGGAAAACCGGTTGCTTTCTTCACTTCTTCTGACAAGGCTTCTGAGCGCCCCTTATTTCCGTTCACCGGAACCGTTAGTTTTGTGGATGGTGAACGTATGGTGGTAGCTATTCCAGAAAATGCAGATGTATCCTCCCTTTCGTCAGCACATTCGGCAGGAATCATGATATCATTCGATGAAACATCCTACAGGATGATGTTTGAAGCCATCGACCGCACGATGAAGGCAAAAGGACGTCTTGCCGAACTCCGTGATCTTTTCTATTCCCGTAGAAAAGTTTCAGAATTGACTTTTGCTCCGCTTGGATTCCCATATCTCAATAAGACCCAAGAAGCTGCTGTCAACAAGGTGCTGTGTGCTAAAGATGTGGCTATCGTACATGGCCCTCCCGGCACAGGCAAGACGACAACCCTTGTGGAAGCCATTGCTGAAACGTTGCGTCGCGAACCTCAGGTGCTTGTGTGTGCCCAAAGCAATATGGCTGTAGATTGGATTTGCGAAAAACTTGTCGATAGGGGAGTGCATGTGCTGCGTCTCGGCAATCCTTCCCGCGTCAACGACAAGATGCTCTCATTTACTTATGAACGACGATTTGAATCTCATCCCGATTATCCCGACCTTTGGAGCATCAGAAAGGCTATACGTGAACTCCGTAGTGCCAAGCGTCGAGGCTCCGACCAGTGGCATCAGAAGCTGGATCGCCTTCGTAGCCGTGCCACTGAACTTGAAATCCGAATTAATCAGGATCTATTCAATTCTGCACATGTCATCGCTTCTACGCTTGTAGGCAGTTCCAGCCGTCTGCTCGACGGCATGAAATTTTCCACTCTCTTCATTGATGAGGCAGCCCAAGCTCTTGAGGCGGCTTGCTGGATTCCTGTCAGACGTGCCGGCAGGGTAGTGCTTGCAGGCGACCACTGTCAGCTTCCGCCAACTGTGAAATCGTATGAAGCCATGAAAGCGGGGCTTGCAAAATCTCTTATGGAGCGGTTGGTGGAAAATCACCCAGAGGCAGTTTCCCTGCTTACGATGCAATACAGGATGAACCACGAGATAATGCGTTTCTCCAACGATTGGTTCTATGGAGGTGCAATGACAGCCGCTCCTGAAGTGCGCCACCGAGGCATCCTCGATTTCGACACTCCCATCGAATGGATCGACCCCATGGAGGGGACGCTTTCAAGCATCCAGATAGAGCCGGATCCTGATCTTCCAACCTTCAAGGAAGCCCTTGCGGGAGAAAGCCATGGCCGCATCAACCGCGACGAAGCAGAATTTTCTGTCCGCACCCTGTGGGCATACATAGAGAAAATAGGCAGACGGCGCTTTCTCGACGAGCGTATCGACGTTGGTCTCATCTCACCCTACCGTGCGCAGGTTCAGTACCTCCGGGGTCTAATCAAACGCACTCCCTTCTTCAAGCCCTTCCGTCATCTAATATCTGTCAACACCGTCGACGGTTTTCAGGGACAGGAACGTGATGTAATCATGATTTCTCTCGTAAGAAGCAACGACGAAGGCAATATCGGTTTTTTGCGCGACCTCCGTCGCATGAACGTAGCCATGACCCGGGCCCGCATGAAGCTCATCATTATCGGTAATGTTGCTACATTGGAGAGGCATCCTTTCTATAAAGGGCTTCATAATTCGATTCTGGCACTAAACGCACACCCTATTTCAGACATTTAAGCAAAATAACTTGACTTTTACCTGAAAAAGTATTAACTTTGCAGTTTGAAATAACCCGGGCTTTTCCCCGGAAGCAGTACAAACTATGCAAGACATCCGCAATATAGCTATTATCGCTCACGTCGACCACGGTAAGACTACCCTCGTCGACAAAATGCTCCTCGCCGGTAATCTCTTTCGCGAAAACCAGAATGCCGGTGAACTTATTCTCGACAACAATGACCTCGAGCGCGAAAGAGGCATTACAATCCTGTCAAAAAACGTCAGTATCAATTATAAGGGTACTAAAATTAATATTATAGACACTCCGGGTCATGCTGATTTCGGTGGCGAGGTAGAACGTGTGCTTAACATGGCTGACGGTTGCTTGCTACTTGTCGATGCTTTTGAAGGACCTATGCCCCAAACCCGCTTTGTTCTCCAAAAGGCTATTCAGATGGGCCTCAAGCCTGTAGTGGTCGTCAATAAGGTGGATAAGCCTAATTGCCGTCCTGATGAAGTAAACGAAATGGTCTTTGATCTGATGTTTAACCTTAATGCTACTGAAGACCAGCTTGATTTCCCTACAATTTATGGCAGTGCAAAAGAAAACTGGATGAGCAAAGATTGGAAAGTGCGTACCAGCGATATCACTGCCGTGCTTGATGCTATTATCGAGAATATTCCTGCTCCAACTCAATTGGATGGTGACCCTCAAATGCTCATAACAAGCCTTGACTATTCAAGCTATGTCGGAAGAATTGCTGTGGGCCGCGTACATAGGGGAACTCTTCGTGAGGGAATGGACATAGCTCTTTGCAAGAAGGATGGCAGCGTAAAGAAGCAGCGCATCAAAGAACTGCACACTTTCGAAGGCATGGGCCGTAAAAAAGTTTCTGAGGTGAGCTCAGGTGATATTTGTGCCATCGTGGGTCTTGAAGATTTCGAGATCGGTGACACTATATCTTCTGTTGAAAATCCTGAACCGCTCCCGAGAATTGCCATTGATGAGCCTACAATGTCAATGACTTTCACCATCAATAATTCTCCTTTCTTTGGCAAGGATGGTAAATATGTCACTTCTCGCCATATCCATGATCGACTCATGAAAGAGCTCGATCGCAATCTCGCGCTCCGTGTCAGCAAAGGGGATTCTGAAGATAAATGGACCGTGTATGGCAGAGGTGTCCTGCACTTGTCAATCCTCATTGAGACGATGCGTCGTGAAGGTTATGAGCTGCAGGTGGGTCAGCCGCAAGTGATCATAAAGGAGATCGATGGCGTGAAATGCGAGCCTATTGAAGCTCTTACCATAAATGTCCCTGAAGAATACAGTTCAAAAGTTGTGGATATGGTGACTCGTCGTAAAGGCGATATCATAAGTATGGATACTCAGAACGACCGTATCAACATCGAATTCCATATCCCATCCCGTGGCATCATCGGTCTGCGCAACAATGTCTTGACTGCTACTGCCGGAGAAGCTATCATGGCTCACCGTTTCCTTGAATATCAACCATGGAAAGGGGAAATCGAACGTCGCACCAATGGATCCCTTATCGCAATGGAGGCCGGCACTGCATATGCATATGCTATCGACAAACTTCAGGATCGAGGCCGCTTCTTCATCTTCCCGCAAGATGAAGTCTATGCAGGACAGGTAGTAGGTGAGAATGCCAAAGACAAGGATATCGTGGTCAATGTTACCAAATCTAAGAAACTCACGAATATGCGGGCTTCAGGTGCTGATGATAAGGCTAAGATAGTGCCCCCGGTTGTATTCTCTCTTGAAGAAGCACTTGAATACATTAAGGAAGACGAATATGTGGAAGTCACTCCAAATCATCTCCGTCTCCGCAAGATAATCCTTGATGAAAATGAGCGCAAACGTGCAAATCGCAATGAAGGATAAATGAAACATCCTCTCACATCAAAAGAACGTAGAGGGCTGTTGGCCGTTGCGGCTGCAGCCCTCTTATGCATTTCCTCCGGGTTCATCTTCCGCAATTGCTCCTTCCGTTCGGAAGGCACTGGGGCAGGCGCCTCGCTTCCATCGCAAGTCTCCGGCTCAGCCGTTGCGCCGGATTCTTCTTCCGTCTCCACTGCTTCTGACTCCTTATCTGTCTCTTCTGCCCGCACAAAATCCTCCAGGAAATCGAAAAAAGACAAAAAAAAGACTCTGAAAGCTTATCCCACAAGAGATCCGCTTTCAGAGCCATGCGATTGATGATGTTTAAGCCTCAATATTTGAGTCTAAATCACTTCAATGTCATTTATAGTGCTTGTCGACAGTCGGAGTGGTTGACCTGAACGCCTTCATCACCATTCCTATCGAACTTCCTATATATGTTGGGTCTGCACTATAATATTTGATGCCATCTGTATTGTAGAAATATCCTGAGATATCCTCGTTGACAGCAACAGTCGCGCTTTCATGTCCCGGATATTGCACAAGTTGGCAAGGCAATCCAAGAGCATTCCAGAGAAGATACGAGAAGAAGATGGCTCTATCCTCACAGTCGTTTTTGTCATAGATGAAATTCTCTTCCAGGAAATATGGCTTCTCAAACCCATGGAAGTCTTGGTCTGTGGAGTAGTTGAATCCTTTATGACAAAGCGACATCAGAGAATTGACTGCATCGCGGTCGCTTTTGCCTGCGAGCTGCTCCTTAAGCTGGTCTACCAAGCTCTCGCGCAGATGACTGTCTACCCAAGAAGATGCAAAGTCGCCGGTTGGCATTTGTGGATAATGGTGCAGGATCTTCTGAATATTTTCATTCACTTCTCCCTTTAAGGTCAGGTTGCCGTTGGTCAGGTTGAAAGATTTCGCTTTCATTGGAAGGCTGAGTCCTGTAAGGCGGAGATCGGAGGTCTTGCCAAGGGAGCTGGCTGGAAGATTGCAGGTCATAAGCCGCATTGATTCTCCTGCTTTCGGTGCCTGGTAGCCATCGGGATAAAGTATGGTATACTTTCTTCCATCTATTGTCTGCGACATTGTTGCGTAGACCACTTTCTGGTCGAAAGGCATCATCACCATGAAAGTATCGTTCAGCTTTAGCAGACGCGCATCATATCCCATGTTGGAGAGCAGGAAATGAACTGCCGACATGCGGGCAGCTGCATTGGAATCCTTAAATTTCTGGTTGACGAACGACTCTGCAAGACGATACGTAAGATAGCCGTTTAGTCCAAGCTGCTGGGCAAGCCCGAAAAGCTGGCGGGAAGTCTCGATTCCTCCCTCTTGTGAAGCCATCTTGTTCCAGTGTGCTCCGGTGTCTTCCGGACCATTTATCGAAGACGCGATTTGGAAATCTATTTGCGGAATGAATGCCTCCATGCCGTAGAAGTCAAACATGAAATTGTTCTGATTCTTTGGAATGGTGAAGGTCTCCTCTGTCGCATAACCGCTTTCATCGATTATTCGCTGAAGGTCTTCAGGACTCATCCTGCGGTCAGACATATCGATGTTGACGATGCCTGATTCTCCGGGATTAGGAGCTGCTGTCTGTCCGGGAAATGAGCCGAACATGAATCCTGGATCCGGAAGACGCAGCACTGCGAGCTCATAATTGCTTCTTCCCACTGATTCCGATGCCTTAAATGACGATGCATTAGGACTCTGCGCCATCGTTTTTGGCAGTGAGCTTCCTCCTCCATTAGGCACGTCTATCTTTATGGAAGAATAGTCGAAGTCCGTGATGGATCCCTTTGCGAGTTCCTTGCCTGGCTTTGCCGCAAGCACTCCTCCTGTCGAGGATTCTCCAAAACGTGGAGTCGGGAGTTTTGCCACAGCCGGCTGTGGTGCCGGTTCCGGTGTTGCGGGTGGCTGGGGAAGTGCCTTGGGTTTCGGTTCCGTGTACGGACTCTCCTCTTCCCATAGCGGTTCAAATTCATGCCATTCGCCGTTTAGGAAGTCGGCATAGTGCTCCAGTATTCTCGACTTGAAGTTGTTGTAGTCGTTGAATATTTGTTCACGGAATTTGTTGAATTCCGATGATGGAGACTGTGAGACTCCGGAAACTCCTCCAAACAGAAGGGCTGATATTATTATAAAAAAGCTTTTTCGCATGTGATACCAATTTTATTGCTTACTTATAATGCTTGTCTATCTTTGGAGTGGCAGTCTTGAACGATGGCATTACTTGTCCGATGCTGCTTCCGCAGTAGGTAGGGTCGGAACTGTAGTATTTTACTCCTTCTGTATCATAGTAGCAGCCATTGATATCCGACACGGCAGCGATGGCGACGCTTTCGTGGCCAGGATACTGTATCAACTGGCATGGAAGCCCAAGGGCATTCCAAACAAGATATGAGAAGAAAATTGCACGGTCCTCGCAGTCATTGTAGTCATACAGGAAGTTCTCTTCAAAGAAATATGGCTTCTCGAATCCATGATAGTCCTGGTCGGTCGAATACTTGAATCCATAATGACAGAGCGACATCAGCGTGTTGATTGCCTGTTTCTCGCCCATCCCTTCCATTTGGGTCTTGAGCTGGTTGACGATGTCTTCTCTAAGGCTCTGATCGATCCAAGATGACGCGAAGTCTCCTGCCGACATCTGGGGATACCTGTGAAGAAGACTCTTCAGATTCTCATTTACTACTCCTTTAATGGTCAATCCATTGCGTGTGATTTCAAATTCCTTTGGCTTGAAAGGTATGCTGAGGCCGGTAAGCCTGAGATCTGAAGTCTTGCCTAATGCGTCATTCGGTAGTGCGCAGGTGGTGAATCTGAAAGCTTGGGAAGGGGGAGTGTATCCTTCGGGCATGAGCATGCAATATTTTCTGTTGTCTATTGTCTTGGAGAATACTCCGTATACTGCTTTCTGGTCGAAAGGCATCATTATTGTGAATGTGTCGCCTATATCAGCCAATCTTACATCATAACCCATGTTCGACATCAGGAAATGTATTGCCGACATACGTGCGCGGTCATTGCTGTTCTTGAACTTCTGGTTGACATAAGATTCAGTCAGACGGAAGGTCAGGTAGCCATTGAGTCCGAGTTGCTGGGCAAGTCCGAAAAGCTGGCGCGCTGTCTCCACGCCTCCTTCTTGTGCTGCAAGTGCCTTCCAGTTGTTGCCGGTTTCATTCGAAGATGTGATGTTTTCGGCTATCTTGAAGTCTATCTGTGGAAGGAAAGCTTCCATGCCATAGAAATCGAACTTGAATTTGTCGTCACCTTTCGGGGTTGCAAATGTAGCTTCTGAAGCATAACCGCTTCCCTTGATGGCGCGGTTCATGTCTTCGGTTGACATTGCTCTTTCAGCATCTCCGGAGTTGGTGATGCCAGACTCCCCTGGTGCCGGTGCTTTTATCTGACCCGGGAACGAACCAAAAGCGAAGTTTGGATCAGGTATGCGCATCACGGAGAGCTCATAGTTGGTCTTCCCTTCAGCTTCAGAAACGGCAAAGAACATATTGCCGATGCCGGATATCTTGGCTTGGGACTTAGGCGCACCCGAAGGTCCAAAATTAGCCGGAATGTCCACCTTCATCGGTTCATAGTCAGTGTCCATGTCAAGGCCATATGATAAATTGCGCCCGGGGATGGCAGAGAGAATGCCGCCGAGTGATTTGTCGCTGACCACTGCATCCGGAAGGCGGGTCATCATCATATTGGTTTCTTGAGTCTCTATCTCCCCCTCATAGACGGGTAGTGATGCCGGTTTAGGTTGGGAATAAGGACTATCTTCTTCTATGATAGCCTCAAATTCGTGCCATTCTCCATCAAGGAAATCTCCATAATGCTCAAGGATACGCGACTTGAATTTCTGGTAGTCGTTGAGGATCTGTTCCCTGAATTCATTAAATTTGGTAAAGCGGGACTGTGAGTTACCCATAGTCCCGCCGAGCAAAAGAAATATTGAAAGTAAAGTTATGCTTTTGCGCATAGTTTGTTACTTTATAGGTTCGTTAACAAACTCAGATACTTGTTTTGCGTAGTTCTGAGCGAGATTTGTCTCTTCTGCTGCTTCTTTGAGAGCTTTCTGGCGACGTGCCTTGGCTTTGTCTTCGTCTACAAGGAAATACATGCGGAAATCAGTAGATCCATCAGGATTCTTTTTCATGATAGTGAATGATTCCTGCAGTTCTCCCTTTATCTCTTTCTGAGTCAGACGTTCATAAGCTGCATAGAAGCGAGCGAATTCCGGATCGTTCTCTGTGTCGATTTCATTTCCGTAGCCATCTGTCACGCTGCGTCCCTTGATCTGGGAAGATGCTTTGGAAGCATACTCTGACATTGCATATGTAAGGCACATCTGGCGCCCGTTGTTCATTGACTTGGAGTGGCCATTGCCCATCTGCTCTGTTGCGCCAAGTTCCATTTTGGCGAAGTGCTTGTAGAGGGCATCCTGCAGTGGGAGGCTGCCCATGATTTCATATCCCTCTTTTTTAAGTTGTTTTGCACGGTCCTTTGCATTCTTGTTGCAATTTTTTTCCTGCTTGGGAGTGAGTGCCTGCTGTGCTACAGCTGCTGGGGCGATCAGGCATAGCGCCATGAGAATCATGATGATCTTTTTCATTGCTTTAAGTGTTTTTGGTTATTGTATATTTTTTTTCTTTTGTTGTCAGTATTTAACTTTCTTTATTCTTTTTGACAAGTGTCAGGGTGAATGGTTTATTCGTAATCGAAATTCTTGTCGCCTGCAGGCTTCACGCTCAGATTGATTACTTTCATCCCCATCTCTTCATCAGCACGTCGTAGCTCTATCATCAGCTTGTTGAAGTCTTTTGTCGACATGGTTTCAAGTTCCGCCTCTTCCATATATCCCCAATTCCCTTTCCTGAAATAGTTGGGAGAATATACTACATACAGGCGGTTGAGTGCCAGCTTGTCTGTTGTGATGATAAGTCCGTCTCCATCGCTTGGAAATGTGCCTAAGTCTCCTTCATATCTGTTTGGGTCGAAGAGTATGTAGTCAAATCTTTTCTTAAGCGTAGCCTGCGGAGGGGTGTTTTCGAATGGAAACATCTTGTAGACCGTCCCGTCTTCATCTTCAAGGCAGACCATCACGAACACATCCCGTTCCGGACTCTTGATATAGAGGTAGATGTCTTGAGAATCTGTAAATTCCGAGCATACGGATCTTTTATCGGGAGCTGAGAGAGCGTTGGCAATGAGTTCCGGAGCCTTGTTTGAAAGTTTGCGTCCTCGTCCCGTCACTTTGCAGGTCACTACCGGCACTCCGTTCTCATATCTTTCTTCGTATTGGGGTGTGCCCGTGGTGGCAAGCCATTCGCCTCTTACGGTGCTTTGCGTGCTTGAAAGGAATGCCATCTTCTCCTTGTCGTTGACGATTTCATTCGTCTGGACAACATCTTGACTCACGAGAGTTCCAAATTCATTGCGTAGAGCCTCATTTTGTGCTCCTTCGAGCGCTTTCTCTTTTGCCTCGATCATCGACATGCCTTGATGACCGTAATAGGTATAGGTGCCCGATACAGCTTTGTCATCTGCTGCTCGTGAAGATATTGGGTTGGCAGCCATCATGACGATGGCTGCCAAGAGTGTTAACAGACTTCTGTTTATGGTTTTAATTTCTTTGATTTCCATGTGCCGGAAAGTTTTCCTGTTGCTTTATTTGTCGGAGTCTGCTCGCGACGGTTGATTTCAAGCGAAGTGGCAGAAACCTTGTCCTTTACGAATGATGAAATTTCTTCGAGGGTAGCTCCTCCCTTTGACTCTTGGAGTTTTTTAAGAAGCCAGTAGGTGAACATTCCGTGGTCTTTCTCTTCGTATGGGAAGGCTGTCTGTTGCGCTGATGCTGCTGAGAGCACGAATACGTTGCCTGCTGGTTCTACGTCCTTGTGCTTCAATGCTACGCCCTTTGCTGCTACTATAGGAGTGTCTTTTTGTCCTGACTCTCGGGCTGATCCTGAGAAGCAGGCATCCATGAAGGCATACACTGAAGCGTTGGGCAATTTGCCAAGTCCGTCGTAGACTTCCTGCAGCTTGATCATCGTGCGGGAATGCTGGGGCTGTGCATCAACCGGCACCAGGTAGGCTTCTTTAGTGTCATTGTCGGGCAGACCGTGGCCGGAATAGAAAAGGATCACGTCTACGTCTTCCGCGCGGTTGGCGATGCGTCCTTTTAGATTTTCAAACTCACTCCAGAAGTCGCCGGAAGTCGCATCAGTCAGGAAGACTATTTGAGATTTCGGTATTCCGAGCGTCTTTTCACAATACTCATTGAATGTCTGTCCATCATGCAGGGCTGAGGCCACATTCGCTACATTCTTATAGTTTTCGTTGGCCACGATGAAGGCAAAAGTATTGTTGTTTTTCTTTCCGGATTCCGGAATGTCTTTATCTACGTCTGAAGTCTTGGCAAGAATTTTCGTGTTGCCCGGCTTGTTGGTTGCGGTTTGTGTCGGTGTTGTCTGCTTCAGATAATTGTCAAGGTTGATCTTGACGTCCGGCACCTGATATGACACTGCTTTGCTGGAATCATAAGAATATGATTTTCCCGCCGCTGTCTTGAATGTGATCGAAGCTATCGCGAGCTTGTCATTGTCGATCATATAGCGGGGTGCTCTGATTTCGACGTTGTTGTTGGTCCATGCGCTCTTGAACATCTCTGCTTCCTTGTTTTTGAGAGGCACCTTGATGGTGGCGTCTCCATAAGGGGTGGTGATCAGGTATGTCTCGTTGGTAGCGTCATATGGTTGAAGCTCAAGGTCGCGGGGCACGAAAGAGAATGCGTACTTGTCGAGATACTCTTTTTCAGCTTGCGTCTTCAGCTTTTCATATTCATTCTGAAGTCCACCTTCTGTCACACGCTTCTGGTAGTCTTCGATTTTCTCAAACTCTCCTCGTTTTGCCCATGTGCCAAGCTTTCCTTCAATGAAGTTTTTGGCAAATTCCTGATATGAAGGTGCTGCGATTGATGATGCGGTCCCTTGGCCCCCGCCGCTCACGGCAAGCGGACCATTCATGACCTCCGGCACCTCTCCCATAGCGAGCGGCTTCTCTCCGAGGGCACCGAGTCGGATATTGATGTCATCAAATTTATCCTTGTTGTCAAGATACCCGTAAGTGATGCCGAGGGCCCTTAGGTATTGCTTGTCGTTTGGCTTGGTGGCAATGATTTGCTCCAGATATTGCGCGGCTGACTCAAAGTATGCTCGGCTCTGGCGTCTGTTTTTCTTCGCGGTCTTTTCATCTTCCTCCATGATCGACTTGTTGTAGAAGTCTGCACCGAGGTTGTAATAGCATGTGGCTATACGTTGGGTGTTCTCAAGACTGTTCGGATGTAACTCTGCAATCTGGTTGTAGATGTCGAGAGCCTTTTTATAGTCGTGAGTTGACTCATACACCTGTGCCTGCACATTGAGCAGTTGGTCATCTCCCGGCTTCATCAGGAGGGCGCGATCAAGCAGTGGCTGGATGCGGTCGGCATATCCTCCGTCGATGCAGCATTGGATACCCATGGCCACGAGCTGATAGTCGTCAGGATAAAGGATGGCGGCATTGCTCAGGGTATTGATTCCTTTGAGATAATCTTTCGTGTTGATGCAAGCCTGGCCCATGAAAGTGCTCACCTGATGGCGCATTTTCTCCTCTCCGGTGGCGAGGTACATGTCAAAATATTCCTTTGCCAGGTCATAGTTGCCCGAATTGTATGAATCCGATGCAGCCACATAGACAAGTGTGGGATAGACGCGGGGGTCATTCTTGAAATCGCCTTCTGTAAAAATTGGAAGTCGTTGGGAGTCTATATAGGCTCTCGCAAAGTTGGCAAGCTGAGCCTGGTCGCCTGAATTGGAATAGAAAAACGCACCTTTCAGAAGCATCCCGTTGATGTCGAGCAAGACATTTTTGATCTGCATCTTCTGGTCGTTGTCTTCGGCTAATTCAAGCGCTTTGGATGCTGTCAGATACATGCTCATCACCTTGGGGTAGAGCGATGACTCTTCTTCTCCGTCATATTGGAGCTCCTTAAGTATCTTGTATTCTTCCGTCATGGCGTTCATCGCAATCTGGGCTGGAGAAAGCATCTCTCCGTCTTCGCCGGCCGGAGTTTCGCTTGCTTCAATTGGCATTTGGTTTTCTGAAGCTTTCGGTTCTTCCGGAGATTGCCCGGTTGCATAAAGAAGTCCTGCGGTTATCACCGCAGCCAATGTAAAAATCGTTTTAAGCCTATGTTGCTTATTCATTTCTTAGGAAATTTAATTGTCAGTTTTTTATTGGTTCCCGGGTCGGGGGTCAGGCCGGCCCGGAAGGGTATTTTGTTTTGATTTGAAGCTTAGAATGCGTCTACAAAGGTGAATTCTATAGTGATGCGGCGGAATTCGGATCCTTTCCCTTCGCTTACTCCGATATTATATGTGTAGCGGGTATCCATATCATTGATGCCTTCTACATTCTTGTCGAGGAATTCCTTTACGCCATAGGCACGAAGGAAGGCAAGCTGTTCGTTTGTCTTGATGCCGTCTTTCTGGGTCACTGTGATGGCGCTCATCTTGTTGTCTTGGTAGATCGGCTCGTTTTCGATGTCTCCGTAGGCTCCATCGTAAGCGATGGTGTTTCTGATGGGGCTTGAGTCTGCTGTGCCGGAAATCTTGACATTGAGGCGCTTCCCTGATTTCACATAGTTGGAGAAGTCTCCTTCGAATGCGTTCTTGACGATGTTGAGCATTGAAGAGGCTGCTCCAGACTGCTCTGCGCGGTATTTGCCCGGTGCAAAATCTTCTTGTGCGGAGAACTCCGGATCCACCTGGTAGGTGAAGTTTACGTTGTAGTTCAGGATCTTGTTGCCGTTGGCATCATATTCAGGAATCACTTCGGAGTTGACCGAAATCTGTGTGCGGTCTGAAATGATGTTGTCTTTCTTTGCTTCCTGTATCACCTGCTCCTTCAGCTCCTCGAGTTTCACTTCCTCCATCATTTGTTGCTGTACGAGTTCTATCGAAACCACATTGTCGTTGTTCATGAATTCCATCGGTTTGCGGTTCACATTGTCGTAGATGTATTCCGCTCCCGTTTTCTTGTTGGTGAACTTTGCATAGATAAGTTCGAATGAATCGTCACCAAGCAGGCCATACTGCTGGTCGCTGATGGACAGGTCGTCGGCTGAATTGATGCCTCCGAGGTCTTCACGTGGCATGGGGAGGAAGATGGTGGGCATATTGTCGAAGTTCACGGCAAGCACTTCGTTGTCGGCGTCATACTGGCCAAGGCTTACGCTTGACATTGCTGTGAGGTTCCCTGCGAGGCGGGTCGAGATTTCATCCTCAAAGAGTCGGCGTTGCTTTGCTCTTGTTTCGTCGTTGACACGAAGTTGATACTCTTCCATTGTTTCGTTTGGCATCTTTTTCAACCATTCGCTCATCTTCATGTCTACCTCGTCGCTCATGAGCTTCGCATAATAGGGCTCAAGCTGAAGGCGGCGCGCACGTATGCCTGCATTAGTGGCAGCGGCAAGCACCGGATTTTCGGCTGCATCCACTATGAAAAGCACGTCGCTGATCGTTGCGTCAGGCACTTCCATTATTATGCGGTCTTCAGGCTTAAGAAGATTCACTACTGTCACCTTGTCGTTGTCGGCTGCTACGGCCAGATATTTGCCGTCAAAGTTGAAGTCGCATGCATAGCCATTGTCAAAATCTTCAAGCATCAGCTTCACGTTGAAGGTCCTCGTGTCGTAGATTTCTACCATTCCGTCGGCTGTGAGCACTGCCATGTCCTCGCTTGATTTTGAGAAGACCACGTCTGTGACCTTTTCTCCCGGGTTGATGGTGCGGCGCATCGTTTTGTCCTCGAAGTTCATTACTTCTACCTTTTCGTCGCCGGCGGCAGCCAGGAAGTAAGCGTTCGGGCTGAACACGAGCATGTCAGGCTTGCATGTGAATGCTGGCAGCTCTCCGGCTGGCTTGAATTTCTTGGTTTCGAAAAGATATGTTCCGCTTTCTGTGGCTACTGCGAGCTGACGTGCATCCGGAGTGAAGGCTGCTGCATATGGAATGCCGTAGCGCTTTGAATCAAAGCTCATGATTTTATCAGCTTCTCCATCTGTGCTGAGTGTCTCGAGATAAAACTTTCCCTTTTTGTCCTTTTTCACTAAGGCTACATTGATTCCTGTGGGGTTCAAGGCCATGCGCCTGACACTGTCTTTGCTGGCGACGAGCTCAAGTCCTAAAGTGTTTTGCACTCCTTTGGGGGTCGCTGCCATGATGGCTGAATACAAAGACTCTATCTGCGTCAGCGGGTTGGCTGATTTGAAATAGTAGTCTTTCTTGACTACGGGTTCATCTGCATCTTCTTGAGCATAGGCTCCAAGAGGGCTGAGTATTGCGCATAATAGCGCGGGCATTAAAAAAATCTTTTTCATAACTTATAGTTAGACAAGTCTTGAATTTGCTTTGCGCAAAATTACTAAAAAAAAGATTAATATGCAATTTTTATTGCTATTTTTGATGCTTTTTTGGGATTTTTATGCCAAAAAAGAAAGCTTGACCCATCAGAGGCCAAGCTTTTCATAAAATTTCATTTAGATTAATGGAAATTAACGTTTCACTATGAGTGCGCTTCTCGGTGAAACAGTGACATTTCCGCTTAATGTCCCTAATCCCGCATTAGGATCTATTTTCCCGTCTTTGACGGCTGCTTGCCAGGTTCCTTTGGGTAGCTTCACCTCCCTCGGTTGGTCGCTGCCGTTGAAAATCACCTTTATCTCTTTCCAGGAGTCGCCGTTGGCATTGTCCTTAAGGGTGTAGGATATGAGGTTGGGTGTCTTTTCAGAGTCGATCTTGTCAAACACTAAGTGCTTCGCTATTTGGTCGGCTGAGGTCATCCTGAATGCAGGATGCTCCTTGCGGAGGGCGATGAGTCCTTTGTAATAGTCCATCTGGTCTCTGTTGGCTGCCTTGAGGCTCCAGTCGATGGCATTGATGGAATCAGGGCTCTTGTATGAATTGTGAACTCCTTTCTTGTCCCTGAATATCTCTTCCCCTGCAAACATGAAAGGCGTTCCCTGTGACGTGAATACTATTGTCTGTGCAAGTTTGGCTGCCGCCATTCTTTCCTCGTCAGTGGCATCGGGCATTGATTTGCGGAGCTTGTCGGTCAGCGTAAGGTCGTCGTGGCAGCTGACATAGTTCACTATCATCTCCGGCGATGCGGCATAAGGAAATTTTGAATTATTCCCTTTTGAGTAATTCACTTGCGGATGGGCTGTCGCTGCTACGATTCCTATCTTGACAGTCTCTTCATTCCCGGGCTTGCCGGTGGCGAATCCTCTGTCCTCGGCATTGGAGTAGTGCCCTTTGACAGCGTCTCGGATGTCGTCTGAGAAGACTGCGATGTCTGTCATTTTCGCTACATTCTCTTTCAGTGCCCTCTGTTCTGCCGGCAGCGGCGAGTCCCCTGCGGTCCATCCTTCGCCGTATACGAAAATGGATGGATTGATCTTCTTTAATTCTGCTGCCACCTGGTTCATTGTCTCGGTGTCATGGATAGCCATGAGGTCGAATCTGAATCCGTCGATATGGTATTCATTAGCCCAGTATTTCACTGAATTGATGATGTAGTCGCGCATCTGCTGAAGGTCGGAAGCGGTCTCGTTGCCACATCCCGAGGCATCGGAATATCTTCCGTCGTCCCAATGTCTATGGTAATAGCCCGGAGCTGTGAGCTCGAAGTTTGATCCGTCGTTTTCAGCCGTGTGATTGTAGACTACGTCCATGATCACGCCGATGCCTGCATCATGCAGGGCCTTTACCATCTCTTTCATTTCCCTCACTCTTGTTCCCGGGTCTGATGGATTTGTGGAATAGCTTCCTTCCGGGGCATTGTAGTTCTGAGGGTCATAGCCCCAGTTATATGTGTTGTCTTGGAGGTTGGTCTCGTCTACAGAATTATAGTCATAACTCGGCAGGATGTGTACGTGTGTCACCCCGAGTTCCTTCAAATGGTCAATTCCGGTCTTCTCGCCTTCCGGTGATGTTGTGCCATGCTCTGTGAGCGCGAGAAACTTTCCCTTGTTGGCGATGCCGGATGTAGGTGACATTGAGAAGTCCCTGTGGTGCATCTCATAGACGATCACGTCGCTGAAATTATCCACTTTGGGTCCCTTGTCTTGGCTCCAGCCTTCCGGATTGGTCTTGGAGAAGTCTATGATGGCTCCACGTTTGCCGTTTGCTCCAACTGCTTTAGCCCAGACTCCCGGTGTCTCCGCAAGCCATTTCCCGTACTGTTTTACCTTGAATGTGTAGAATTTCCCATACAATTGTCCTTTTACACTGGCAGTCCAGGTCCCGTTCTCTTTATGGAATGTCATTGGTATGGTCTCATATGGCGATCCGTTAAGACCTGTGTCGTAAAGGTTGAGAACCACTTCCTCAGCCTTCGGGCTCCACAATCTGAAATGAGTCCCTGTGGCATCCACCGACAACTCAAGGTCATCACCGTTGTAAGTGGGATAATCAGCAAACTTCTGATCATATGTGCTTCGTGCCGATGCCGTGTGGCACATATGTCCCATGCCGCTCACGATTAGGGCGGCAGAAAGAATAGTCATCGTCTTGTTCATATCTAATTAATTCTAAATCCAAAACTATAATATTCCCAACACCCAATTCTAAATTCTAAATTATTGAAACGCCTCAATTCCCTTTCCGGTACTTGTCGCTGTCGCCTGCCTCAACTTCCTCAAGGATATTAAGATATGAGGCATACCTCGATTCTGCTATGCGATGCTCGGCTACAGCCTCTTTTACGGCGCAACCCGGTTCATTCGTATGCCTGCAGTCGCCATATTTGCAGTCGTGTGAGGCTTTGAAAATCTCCGGAAAGAAATGTCCGGTGTCTTCTGCCGTGAAGTCGATGGTCCCGAAACTCCTCACTCCGGGAATGTCTATGATTTCTCCTCCATAAGGAAGATCAAGCATTTCCGAAAAGGTTGTCGTGTGCGTTCCCGTATGATAGAGTTCTGAAATTTCTCCCGTGCGGAGATTAATCCCCGGGATGAGCGAATTTATGATTGAGGATTTTCCTACTCCGCTGTTTCCCGCGAGGAGTGATATGTTGTCTGCGGTCTCTTCCCGTAGGGCATCAAGACCGAAACCTGTCGCTGCCGACATGATAAGGGTCGGATATCCTAATGAATCATAGAGATACTTCATTGCCTCTCCGAGTTCCCGGTCTTCCTCATCCCACATGTCGCATTTGTTGAGAATTATCCCGGCTGGAATCCTGTAAGCCTCGGCAGTAGCCAAAAACCTGTCTATGAATGTCAATGGCACAGCCGGATCTCTCAACGTCACTACAAGAAGAGCCTTGTCGATGTTTGCCGCAAGTATGTGGGATTCCTTTGACAGATTGGATGCCCTTCTTATTATATAATTGTGGCGTGGCATGATTTCAGTTATATACCATACGTCATCAGTGGCTCTGACTGCCTTTACATGGTCGCCGACAGCAACAGGATTGGTGGTCCGTATCCCTTTGATGCGGAAGTTCCCTTTGATGCGGCAGCTTACAGTCGGTCCCTCGTCAAGACGCACATCATAGGCGCTCCCTGTGTTTTTCACAACGAGTCCCATGGCTGCCTCAGCCGTCAATGTCACTTTCTTTTTCTTTTCTTTCTTTGCCATACAATCATATAACAAAAAACATCCCCGATAATTCCAATTCAGACAAAAAATCTTGCTATGTAAATAAAAAAAATCGGGCGGAAAAATTATTTTCCGTCCCGATCTTTATCTTCCGAGGCTTGCTGTCTTTTATTTTGCCTTCTTTACGAAGCGCTCCTTGATGCGTGCCTTCTTGCCGGTGAGGTTGCGCAGATAATAAAGTTTTGCACGTCTTACCTTACCGAGCTTGTTGACTGTGATTGATTCGATGAAGGGTGACTCCATAGGGAAGATACGCTCTACGCCGATGCCGTCAGAAATCTTGCGCACTGTGAAGCGCTTCTTGTCCTGGTGGCCGGAGATGCGGATCACTACACCGCGATACTGCTGGATACGTTCCTTGTTACCCTCTTTGATTCGGTATGCTACAGTCACTGTGTCGCCGGGGCCGAATGTGTCGAATTCTTTTTTGGGAGTTGCAAATGCTTCCTCCACAACTTTGATTAAATCCATTGTAGTTGATATATTTAAATTATATTTGCAACATAACAGGTATCCTTTTTCCGGATGCCACTCTCGCATCCTTCCTGCCAGCGATTGCAAATCCGGATGCAAAATTACAAAAAATTTCCGTAACTGCCAAAAAAATGCTAAATTTGCATCATGAAACAAAATCACGACCTGACTATTAACATTGGCGGACGGCTCCTCGACTTCTGCCGGCCCTGGGTTATGGGCATTCTAAATGTCACTTCCGACTCCTTTTTCTCCGGTTGCCGTGCGGATTGTTGCGAAGAGGTGAGGGCTCGTGTCCGTGCAGTCCGCGATGAAGGTGCCGATTGCATCGACATTGGTGCTTGCAGCACACGTCCGGGGTCTCTCCCCGTGGAGCCCGGAATAGAATTAAAGCGCCTTGTCGAAGCTATTTCCATAGTTCGTGCCGAATGGCCCGATGCCGTGATTTCTGTCGACACTTTCCGTGCTTCAGTTGCCCGTCGATGTGTGGAGGCAGGTGCCGACATTATAAATGACATATCCGGAGGGTCTCTTGACCCTGATATGTTTGCAGCTGTGGCCGACCTTAAGGTCCCGTACATACTCACTCATATGCGTGGCACTCCTGCTTCAATGTCTTCCCTTGCGCACTACGATGATGTGGTGGCTGACGTGATCACTGAGCTGGCATATCGCATAAGGGATCTGCGTCAGCTTGGAGTTTGCGATATTATTGTTGACCCCGGTTTCGGATTTGCAAAAGATGTAGGGCAAAACTATCAGCTTCTTGCTTCTCTCAGCGAGATTTGCCGCATTGGTCTTCCGGTCCTTGTCGGCATCTCACGTAAGTCCATGATATGCCGTCCGCTTGGTATCACTCCTGCAGAAGCTCTCCCCGCTACAATCGCATTGGACTCATTCGCGCTCCTTCAAGGAGCCTCCATACTTCGTGTCCACGATGTCGCGGAAGCGGTCCAGGCACGCGATGCCCTCCTCCTCGCCACCAATCCTGCCAACCTCCTAACCGCCAACTGCCAACTTATAACTTAAAACTTAAAACTTAAAACTCAAAACTCAAAACTTACAATTAAATGATATCCTTCGGAATAAAAGACCTAATCGACATCCTCATCGTAGGAGCCCTGCTCTTCTATATATATAAAGTGATGAAGAGCTCCGGCACCATAAGCCTTTTCTATGGTGTCTTGCTCTTCATTATGATCTGGGTCGTGGCTGCTGAGATTTTCGACATGAAGCTCACCGGCACGATCCTCGATAAATTCATGAGCATCGGCCTTATAGTGCTTGTTATTCTCTTCCAGGATCAGATAAAGCGTTTCTTGATTGAGATCGGTTCCCGGGGCAGCATCAGTCAGTTGAAGCGTATCTTCCATCATGCCCCGAAAGATTCCAAATCAGACCATGGCCTGGTCATGGCAGTCGTCTATGCCTGCCTGTCAATGTCAAAGTCCAAGACGGGAGCTCTTATTTGTGTGCAGCGGAAAGTGCCTCTCGGTGATTATGAAAAGACCGGCGATATCATCGACGCTGACATCAACACTCGCCTCATAGAGAATATATTCTTTAAGAATTCCCCGCTCCACGACGGGGCGATGATCATCGCCCATCGGCGCATCACAGCTGTCGGTTGCATCCTTCCGGTTAGCCATGACATGCACCTACCCAAGCATTTGGGGCTTCGTCACCGCGCCGCTCTCGGCATGAGTCAGGCTTCCGATGCCATATGCATAGTAGTCAGCGAGGAGACCGGAAATATCTCTGTCGCTAAAGAAGGCGTCATGAACACCAACATCACCAGCTCCGACCTCGAGAAGCAACTCTCGATCATCTTCGATTGACTTCACATCTGCTTGAGCCATTCCTTGGCAGTAAGCTCAAGTTCTTCATACCATCTCTCTCCAAACCTCCTTATCAAAGGCTCCTTCAGGAACTCATATACCCTTACTCCGTTTTTTCTCCCCAATATCTCTGCGCATTTGCATATTTTCCACCGATGGTAGTTGACGGCGGTCATCCCTCCATAATCCTTTAGTCTGATAGGGTAGAGGCTGCAGCTGATCGGCTTGAAAAATTCCGTGCGCCCTTCCCGCCTGAGTTTCTCGAGGACACACAGGCATTTCCCTCCAGGTGCATAGCATGTGAATATGCAATCTTTTCCATTCACTATGCTCGTCACCAAATCCCCCTCTTCATCCACGTATGATGCTCCCTGCTCTTGTGCCACTTCCCGGGCGGCCGGTGAAAGGTATGGCATCACTTCGGGCAGTAGGGCGTCCAGGCGTTCCTTTTCTTCAGGCAGGAGTGGGGCGCCGGCATCTCCTTCTATGCAGCACTCCCCGAGGCAACTGTCCAGATCACACTCAAAATATCTTTCTACTACGTCGAGCGATACCAATGTATCATTTATCTGTATCATCTTGTTCTTATTATTTGGTCTCCGATGAGGCGGTCGTATCTTCCTCCGATAGGCCGATACCATACCTGCACCCGATATTCATTTCTCGTCTCATGCTTGTTCCCCTCAATCAGGCTCGGATCCGCCTGTCGGTTTCCTCTGCGCGGAACTGCCACATAGCGATAGTTGTAGCTTCCCTGTTTCAACGGCATCTCAAGCATGTAAGCCCCTTGGTTGTAATCATAATGCATCCTGTTTGAGTCATTATGCTTGAATTCCGTGAATTCTCCTTCCACATGCACGTCCGCATCGATAGCCTCCGGGCTTTCAAGAAAAAAATGCACTGTGACATAGTCGGCTCCCAGGTCTGAATCTGTGGAATTATACTCTCTTATCAGAAATCTTCCCTGTTGCGTCTGGTCATAACTGTATTGTTTGGATGCTCGCTCTGTGTCAGGGGTCAGCCATGCGTGGTAGTTTCGGCTCAGAAATCGCATTGAGTCCACATGCATGTCGTTGTAGTTCGTGCGTATGGTCTCAAACCTCCTGAATTCATTTCCAGCCTTGAATATCAATTCCGGCTGATGCGAGTATATGAGGTCTTTTCCTTCTACTCTTGATGGTGTCCGGAGCGTGGATGTGGTATATGGGGCATTATTTTGAGTGATGTCTACGCGTATCATCGAATAAGGGTCGTCAATGTTGACATTCGTAGGCTTCACATCAAGTTCCAGCTGTTGCCAGTCCGTGTTGAGTCCGCGGTCGGTCTGTGTCGATACTCCTCCGAATATATCTACGGAATGCTCTGAAACCGAAAACCGGGCCTCGCCCAAGGTCTCGTCCGGATCGTCACGCTCGAAAATCTGTAGTATATAATTGCCCGATAGCAGTGGCTGCATGTCCTCGTTGGGAATTTCAATACGATAATTCACGAAGTGTACGAAGGTATTCGAAGAAAATGCCCAGTCTTCTATGTCGGCGATATTGAACCCGTTAAGGTATTCCGACTCTAATAGTCCGGATGGTTTCCAGTCAGGGCCACAATGGATCAGCCTGTATTGCAAGTCACTGTAATCCTCGCTCCATTCATCAAAATTGACAATCAGACGCTCGTCACTGTCAAGCCTTATCGTGGGCGCAGCCATGAAGTCCCCGTCCTTCATTACCTTCATGGTCCTGAATCTCTCCCCTGAAGCAGGGAAACTGAGAATCCATGCTGATAATAAAGCTATGCTGAGGGCACAAGCCCGAAAAGTTACACTATGATAATTAATCATTAAAAATGTGTAGTTAATAATTAATAATTAATAATTTATAGTTAATAATTCATCATTAATAATTCATCATTCATCATTAATCATTAATCATTAATCATTCATCATTAATAGTTAATTGTTAATGATTTGGTTCTGTCAGAAGCGCCTCCCACTTCCACGTCATATGTGCCGGCGAGAGCTTCCATGGAGCCCGTCTCAGGATTATAGAAGGCGAAAGCCTCCGGTCCGAGTTCAAACGTCACGTCCTGTTCTTCCCCTTTCTTCAAAGAAATGCGCTTGAAGGCTCGCAATGTCTTGTTTAGCGACTTGTCAGCCCTGTTCTTTATATATACTTGCACCACTTCCTCACCGTCGTGATTGCCGTTGTTCTTGACATTCACGGTGAGATTGACCGGCTGTCCGTTCCCTCCTTTGTATGTCGGCTCCGAATAGTCAAAGGTGGTGTAGCTGAGCCCGTGTCCGAACGCATACAGTGGTTTCTCTGTCATATATCGGTAGGTGCGTCCTTCCATATCGTAATCTTCGAAATCCGGAAGTTGCGAATCATCCTTGTAGAATGTCACCGGAAGTCGTCCGGCGGGATTATTGATGCCGAACAGGGTCTCTGCCGCAGCCTGTCCTCCGGCTTCTCCCGGATACCATGCCTGGATTACTGCGTCGCATAGCTCATCTTCCTGCGAAAGCCCCATCGCGCTTCCCGAACAGTTGATGAATACTATCTTCTTCCCCTGCTCTTTAAGTTTCTTGATTAGATCTCGTTGCACTTTTGGCAATTCTATCGAGGTCCGGTCGCCGCCGCGGAAGCCTTCTACCGTCACCGGCATCTCCTCTCCTTCAAGGGCTGCAGAGATTCCGCCGATAAACACCACTACATCCGAATCTCCGCAGTCTGTGTCATATTCAATGCTTCGTCCGATGTCAAATTTGAGTACGGCGATGCCGGGTCTGTCTTTTACCCAGTCTATTTCGATGTCGTAAGTCTTTCCCTTCTCGGCCTGGATTGCATAGGCATAGTCATTGGTAGGGTTCGACCCATATGATTTTGCCACTTGTTTCCCGTCTATTTTCATTGCTTTCAGACCTCTTGACGCCGTCATGTTGATGATATATTCCCCGCTTTCTTCCGGAGTGAATTGTGTCTTGAAGATGGCTGAGAAATCCTCAAGGTTTACGCCGGGAGCAAAAACGGTTGCACCCCCGGTGCTCTTGTTGATTGGGAAATTGATTGTCTCTTTCGCCGCAGGTTCCCCTTCTTTGGTCAGATTGTTCCAGTATGTAGCTGAGATGCCCTTCTGTCCGTTGCTTGAAAGCATGTTGAAGGTGGATATGGTGTTGTTGTTTTTCACATGGTCGCATCCTTTCAGGTATTTTGCTTCGGGTGCTATTTTCCGGATCCCTTCAAGCATGCTTATGGTGCGTGTAGGGAAACCATTATAGTTGCCCCATTGCATCACAGTGTCAGCGGCATTCGGACCCATTACCGTTATCTTTGCTTCGGGGTTGAGAGGCAGGATGCCGTTGTTCTTTAGGAGTGTCATCGACTTGCGGGCAGCTTGAAGAGCTAATTCCTTGTGTGCCGGGCTGCATATGTCGGGTTGCCCGAGTCCGTCCCATTCGGTGTTTTCTCCAAAAAGCTCACCGAGACTTAATCGCGCTTCAAGCAGTCGCAGCAGGCTCTTGTCTATCGTTTCTTCAGAGATAAGACCCTTGTCATATGCCTCACTCAGGCTCATGTATGATGAGCCGCACTCCAGGTCCGTGCCTGAAATCACGGCATCTGCGCTTGCTTCTACAGCCGATGGGTGAGTGGCATGCGCATTGGGCCTGTAGAAGTCGCGTATCGCCCAGCAGTCTGACACTACAATCTTGTCATATCCCCACTTGTTGCGCAAGATGTCGTGCAAAAGACGCTTGTTGCTGCAGCAGGGCTCGCCTTCCACTCTGTTGTAAGCGCACATCACTTGTCCTACGTTGGCATCCACAAGTGTTTTGAATGCCGGAAGATATGTTTCCCAAAGGTCGCGGGGATCGATGTCGCGCGCGTCAAACGAATGGCGGTTCCATTCCGGACCGCTGTGGACGGCATAATGCTTGGCGCAGGCAATTGTCTTTATGTTCTTGGCGTCCGCCGGACCCTGAAGCCCCTCTACTGCTGCCTTTCCGAGCTGAGAGGATAGATAGGGGTCTTCTCCATATGTTTCCTGGCCGCGTCCCCAACGTGGATCTCGGAAGATATTGACGTTGGGAGTCCAGAATGTCAGTCCCTTGTAGCGTGTCACGTCCTCATCACCAAGCGTATTGAACTTGGCGCGAGCTTCGTCGCTGATGCAGTTGAACACATCATATACCAGACCGTCATCAAATGTTGCTGCCATACCTATTGCTTGTGGAAAAACCGTGGCAAATCCGGCGCGTCCTACGCCATGCAGTGCTTCGTTCCACCAATTGTATCTCTTGATGCCAAGGCGTTCGATGGCAGGACTGTCATCCATCATCATCGCAATTTTCTCGTCAAGAGTCAGTTCCTTAAGCAGAAGTTCAGCCCTTTCTTTGTGAGACAGGGAAGCATCCTTATAGCTTTGTGCCTCTGCAGAAAATGCAATCGCACCAAATCCTATAGCAATGGCAGCCACAGCCGCCAGATATCCATTACGTTTCATAAGTCCAAGTTGTTATTAGTGTTCCCAGTGTAGTAAGCGCACTCCGTGCGCGTCCCACGTCGGCAAAATATAACTAAAAAAGGGCTTTTTCCTTAAAAAAAGCCCTTTTTTCAATTGGTACACCCATGGGGAGTCGAACCCCAATCGATGGAACCGGAATCCATTATTCTATCCATTGAACTATGGGTGCTTCAATTCGCACCGCAAAGATAATAAAAAATTCCGCATCCTGCAAATGTTTTCTTCGTTTTCGTCATTTTCTCTGTTTTCATCGTCTTAGTAGTTGTTGTCGTTCAGAGTATCGATGGCAACTCTGAAAACGGCGAAAACAATGAAAACTAAGAAAACCTCGTAACCGCCTCCCGGTACGAATCCATCGACCCGATGTCAAACCTGCTCCCCGCCATCGGCCAGGCGTGGAGGGCAGTGACGTCTGTCAGGTAATGCGCAAGGTTTCCCGGCGCGTCAAAGCCGCAGCCGTGATCCATGCACTCCCGTATAAGCGGCAGGTCCTTCCTGGAGTAAATGTAGAACGGTGGCACTGCCCAGTTCGACACCGGCTTTTCCGGCTTCTCCTGCATCTCGAGCACTTTCATATCGCCGTCCACCGCTATCACGCCGGTGCGCTGGAGCTTCCTGAGCTCCGGCTCATGGTGGCACATGATCACCGATGTCCCCTTCTCCTTGAAATAGTCAACGAACCCCCGGAGCGAGAAGTCGAGTATGTTGTCTGCGGCAAGCACCATGATGTCGTCGTCGATGTCCTGCGTTTCGATGGCAAGCAGCAGGTCGCGGACCGCGCCGAGACGCGTCTCGTTTGTCGACGTCCCGTCGTCGATGATGGTGATCGGCTTCTTATAACCGGATTTTGACTTCCATTCCCCGAAGATTGGGGCAAAACGGTGGTTGGTAACGATTATGTGCTCATCGACTTCGGGGATAGCATCGATGTCCGCCATCATACGGTCAAGTATCGTCGAGTCGCCTATTTTGAGGAGAGGCTTGGGAAAATTCTCGGTAAGCGGATAGAGCCTCGTGGCATACCCCGCCGCAATTATTATGGTTTTCATGAGTCTTCAGTTATCAGTTATCAGTTGTCAGTTGTCAGATTGCGGACAAGCCGCTTGTAATAAATTCTAATGAATATCTGAAAATTAAGGTTTAGCTGTTATTTATATAAGCAGTAGATCAAATTAAATGTATAATCATGAATATGTTTTTGACTTAATTTCAGTGACAGACAATTATGAATTATGCATTATGAATTATGTATTGCTGCGTATTAACCCTAAGATAAACATTATGGTAAACAGTGATTTTCGACAGCTTTCAGTCTGGCAGAAAGCCATGGATATCTCTGAGGAAATCTACGATCTCATTGACACTCTTCCTGGTAAAGAAAGATTTGCTCTTTGCGATCAGATGCGGAGATGTGTCATATCGATACCTTCAAATATAGCTGAAGGCCAAAGGAGGAATTCCAACAAGGAATTCATACATTTCCTTTCAATATCCAGGGGATCCGCCGCAGAGCTTCAGACGCAACTGCTCTTATGCCAAAGGTTTCGTTACTCCGATGAGCATTGCATCTCTTGTCTTTTCGATAAGTTGACAGAAAT
>JAIDUH010000003.1 GCA_029060285.1 Muribaculaceae bacterium
ACGCTTCTTCGCCGCGCAGTTGGTCTTTACCTTTGGCATTTTCTTTAAATTTTTAGTTGTTTGTTTTTACCTCGGCATCGCCCGTCGCCGATAGAGGGTGGGCGTGCCTACGGTCTCTAATTATTAAATGGTTCTTCCGAACGTTTCTTTATTCCTTTGTATCAGTTTCCTCAGCCGGAGCTTCGTTCTTGGGAGTCTCCTTGGGAGCCTTCTGCTTTTGGTTGTCTTGCTTTTGAGCAGGTTTCTTTGCTCCTGCCTTCAGGGGGGCCATCATGATGGTCATTCGTTTCCCTTCAAGCACCGGCATTGATTCCAATCGGCCGTAATCCTCCAGGTCGTTGGCAAATCTAAGCAGAAGCACTTCTCCCTGCTCCTTGAAAAGAATGGAGCGTCCTCTAAAGAAAACGTATGCTTTCACTTTTGATCCATCTTTCAAGAATCCCATGGCATGCTTCAGCTTGAAGTTGTAGTCATGGTCATCGGTCTGAGGACCAAATCGTATTTCTTTCACCACAACTTTGGCTGCCTTAGCCTTCTGCTCCTTCTGGCGCTTCTTCTGCTGATAGAGGAATTTCTGATAGTCGATGATTCGGCATACCGGGGGATCTGCCTGGGCAGTGATCTCTACAAGGTCAAGTTCCAGTTCCTCAGCAAGTCGGCGGGCTTTCTCAATAGGGTATATGCCGGGTTCGACATTGTCGCCTACAAGGCGCACTTCACGAGCGCGGATCCTTTCGTTGATGACATGTTGATCCTTGCCGTTTCCGTTGCTGTTTCTGTCGCCGGGAGCAGGTTTCTGTCCCGGCTTCGGACGATTGGCTCCCGGCTGGGGGCGTGGTCCGGTAAATTGGGGTTTTTTCTCCAAAGTGTGGTTTTGTTAGTTTAACTTATAATTTTTTTGGTTATCACTTTCACTCATCTCTATGAGTGGCTTCTTTAACTTCATTGTTGACAAGGGCTGCAAAGTCAGCGATGCTCATCGCTCCCTTGTCGCCTTCACCCTGCTTGCGCACTGCCACTGCTCCTTCTGAAGCTTCCTTTTCGCCTACGATCAGAAGGTAAGGGATCTTCTTAAGCTCATTGTCGCGGATCTTCTTGCCGATCTTCTCGTTGCGGTCGTCGATGATGGCGCGGACACCGTCTTTGTCGAGCTTCTTCACCACCTCACGCGCATAGTCGTTATACTTCTCTGAAATCGGAAGCACGACGCACTGGTCAGGTATAAGCCAGATAGGGAGTTTGCCGGCAGTGTGCTCAAGAAGTACGGCCACGAAGCGCTCCATAGATCCGAACGGTGCACGGTGGATCATCACCGGACGATGCTTCTGGTTGTCAGCACCGGTATATTCAAGTCCGAAACGCTCCGGCAGGTTATAGTCTACCTGGATAGTTCCGAGCTGCCAACGGCGTCCGATGGCATCCTTGACCATAAAGTCAAGTTTAGGGCCATAGAAAGCGGCTTCCCCTTCCACTTGCTTTGCCTTTAGTCCTTTCTCGGCGCATGCCTCGATGATGGCATTCTCAGCAAGGTGCCAGTTCTCGTCCGAACCGATGTATTTCTCCTTGTTGTTGGGGTCGCGGAGTGAAATCTGAGCCTCAAAGTTCTTGAAATCGAGAGCCTTGAAGATATAAAGGATTATGTCCATCACTTTCAGGAACTCGCCCTTGATCTGCTCCGGAGCGCAGAATATATGAGCATCATCCTGAGTAAATCCGCGTACACGGGTCAGACCGTGGAGCTCACCGCTCTGCTCGTAGCGGTATACTGTGCCGAATTCTGCAAGACGCATCGGAAGGTCGCGGTAGCTGCGTGGAGCAGCCTGGTAGATTTCGCAGTGGTGAGGGCAGTTCATCGGTTTCAGCATGTATTCCTCGCCCTCTTCCGGAGTGTGGATTGGCTGGAAGGAATCCTTGCCATATTTAGCCCAGTGGCCGGAAGTCACGTAAAGTGCCTTGTTGCCGATATGCGGGGTGATCACCTGCAGATATCCGTATTCTTTCTGTATCTTGCGGAGGAACTGCTCGAGACGGTCGCGAAGTGCTGCACCCTTCGGAAGCCATAGCGGCAGGCCCTGGCCTACTCTCGGAGAGAAGGCAAAGAGTTCCATTTCCTTTCCGAGTTTGCGGTGGTCGCGTTTTTTAGCTTCTTCAAGGAGAGCAAGATACTCATCAAGCATTTTTTTCTTGGGGAAAGAGATGCCGTATACACGCACGAGCTGATCCCTCTTTTCGTCGCCTCTCCAATATGCACCGGCGAGCGAGAGAATCTTCACAGCCTTTATAGGTGCGGTGTTAGGGATGTGCGGACCGCGGCAGAGGTCGGTGAATTCACCCTGTGTGTAAGTTGTGATGTGGCCGTCTTCGAGTTCGCTGATAAGCTCGCACTTGTAGGTCTCGTTGCGGTCGCCAAACATCTTCAGTGCATCAGCCTTTGAGATGTCTTTGCGAACGATGGCTTCCTTGCGTGCCACGAGTTCCTGCATCTTCTTCTCGATTTTCGGGAAGTCTTCTGATGTTATCTTGTGCTCACCCGGATCAATGTCATAGTAGAACCCGTTTTCGATTGCAGGGCCGATACCGAATTTGACACCCGGATATAGTTCCTGAAGTGCTTCTGCGAGAAGGTGAGCGGAAGAGTGCCAGAAAGCGTGCTTGCCTTCCGGGTCATCCCATTTGAAGAGTTCGATTGTAGCGTCCTCGTTGACAGGACGGGATATATCCCAATCCTGACCGTTGATTTTGGAGGCGAGCACGTCGGCTGCGAAACGCGGGCTGATGCTCTCAGCTATTTGAAACGGGGTCACGCCTGCTTCAAACTCCTTTTTCGATCCGTCTGGAAAGGTTATGGTGATCATGTTGAATATGTTCTTTTTGTTAGTTTAATGGTTTGCTAATCACACGCTTATATGGTCCAAAAGCGGCATTGGGCCATTTCCGGGCGAGAATTAACGCGCAAAGATACAAAAAAATTCACAAATCCACAAATATTTATTCAACTTTCGGTTGCGAAAGTTGAGGGGTATGGGGTTATATGGTTAAGAGTTTAAAAGAGTGTTATGGTATTGGGTTATTAGAATTTTTTATTAATTTTGCATTCGCAACTTGACGAAGTGTTAAACTAAACGATTAAAGAATTATACACATATGATTAAAGAAGAAGTGAAGGCTCTCCTTGAAGAGTATCTCGACGCTCCTGAGGCTTGGAGCGACAATGTGATGATAGAAGTGGATCCCAAGACTCTCGACTGCCGTCTCTATGATGAGGATGATGCGGATATAGAATCTTCGGAAAAAGACTACTGGGAAGTGATGGACCTTCTGCAGATGGCATCTGACGATTCCGGTGCCTGGGAAATCGACCCGGATGCTCTTGACGAGATCGCAGCCTCCTATCAGTATCAGTAATCAGGCAGATTACTATGGCACTGCATTAGACGCCATCAATCCCTACTCAATAGTAAGCAAGTAGCCCCGGAGCGGTAGCTCTCGGGGCTATTTGTTTTTGTGGCTAATTCCGGTCAAAAATTCATTGTAAGGGCGAGGGCAGGGGTGGTCATTTTGAATGAGGATCTCCCACCGGAATTAATCAGGTTCATTCCAACGTCAATGGTCATCTTTTTTGCTTTATATCTGTTCCAATAGGCGCAGGCAAGCAGCGGTATGCTGGTGACGACAAGAAAAGGGCTTGAAATAAGCATGATTATACCCGGTGTAGCAAGGAAATTACCGATCTTTTCGGAAGGCGAGACCCAGGCACCCAGAACTGCCGCATATCCTCCTATAAAGAATCCGGCTCCTACGCCGAAGGTGATCCATCCTGCTGTCCTTAGATCAATATAGCGTCTCCAGTATTTCGACTGCTTATAGTCGAATGTCATGATATCGGTCGTTTCCATGCTTGCTGTTGTGATATCATTTTCTTCCCTGGTTTCCGAAATGCAGGGGGACTCCCCAGCTATGGATTCGTTGTCTGTCAGACTTTCTAAATAGAGTATGTCCGTGTCATCGGTTGGAACAGGAAACTCCGTTTGACCATTGCAGACAGTGAACTGACCGTATGATCCAAGCGAGCACATCAGGATCATAATTGAAATTAGCCATCTTTTCATAAAATCGTAATCTATATGTTAAAAATCAACTTATATTTCATCTTCCTTTCTGGGTGACTGTGATTTCTCCATACTCCGTTCCTAAATATAATTCAATCTGTAGTTTACGTTGTGTGGGATTTTCGTTAGGTGTGGCAGTCAATTCAAAACTGGGCTTTCCTCCTCTTATCCTTACGACTTTTAGCCAAGCATACTCAACCGTGTCGTTTTCATATGTCAGACTGTTTCCATCGTTATCATCGTTTATATATAAGTAAGCATCATAGTTTCCTGAGATAATCTCAGAACCACCTTGAGATGAGAAGTGGACCTTTTTCGGATAGCCGTTTTGATTATATGTAAATCTTGTACAAGAACTAATAGATAAAATAATCAAAAGAAGACTGACAATTCCACTTATCAATAGTTTATGGCTTATCATAAGTTATCAAAGTTATCATAGAAGTAAAATTCTTTTTCTGGTTTTTATTGGAATACGAATCCTTTTCTGAATTAGGATCATTAAGTTTGAACACTCCGAAGACATAATATCCGTTGCATTCTCCACCCCATCCAAAATCGCAATGCACCATATCAACATATTATTCTATTGTTCCGCTGAATGTATTTCCTTTTTCTGTTTCCAATTCGATATAGACGGTCCCTGATAGCGCTCCTGTTGTTACGTACACCTCCAAGGGAGTGGTATCCACTTCATAGGTAAGTACCTGCAATGAATCGTCAGTGACAGATAGAGTCGCCATTCCCTCAGGAATAGCAAAATAAAGTACATCACCTCTCCATCATACGCGCAGGTGACCTGCTGACGGTCGGGAGCCTTGGGTCTACCTGGGTTGACACCCTTGCCTCTTCTTTTTTCTAACGTTAATTTTCTAACGTTAATACTTTTTCTTGACCTTGATCAGCTATACTTGATAGCGGGACAAGAAATGCTGAACTGATCAGTACCAGTCCGAGAATCATGAATCTTAGTCTTGGTTGTCTCATATTAAAAGATATTTGTCTCAGCAAAATTACTATATTCATAAGATTCTACAAACTTTAACGTTATTTATTATTCTAACATATTGGTATTATAAGTATGTGTTTATAAGCGATTTATGAAGATGTTAGAAAATAAATTTTCTAACATCGGTTAACTTATTGAAAATTAAATCTTTATTATTGAGGGCGTTCATAGGATATAAGTAACTATAAGATAACTGTTTATAATAATAGGGAGATGAACTTTTCTGTATCTAATGAATCAGATACTTTAATTTTTTCGATAAGGCGTCGCTTGCTCACATAGAAATTTCCGGTCTTTATTCCCATGAGATAACATATT
Organism: Muribaculaceae bacterium; assembly: GCA_029060285.1. Classification (GTDB taxonomy): domain Bacteria; phylum Bacteroidota; class Bacteroidia; order Bacteroidales; family Muribaculaceae; genus Lepagella. The sequence continues at coordinate 5,437 of JAIDUH010000003.1, forward strand.
GTCTTTACAGACATTCCTGCGATAATCAGTGTAAATAAAGTAAAATCTTTCTGGGAAAGGTTCGAGCAATCTCTTTTAAGATTTCCTATGATTCCACCATAATGTAGGTCAACTTCATCTTCTATCAATTGAATTCCATTTTTGCTTCCAATCTTTTTTAGTTCCTTTTCGATGCTATCAATGATATACCTACGCAAATTTGGAGAATCTCCTTTTTCATAGTATTCGTTACAAAGCATGTTGAGAGTACTCCATTTCTGTCTGAACAGGGAGCTCAGTACAATATCTTTATTTCGGAGAGTATCGGACATAATGTCTGAGTCTTTTTTTAGATCTTTTATGTTCTGTCTCTGTTTGTCAATATCGCTATATAATTGTATAATTTCATTTCTAAGTTCATCTATAGTGAAAGATTTGGCGGTTAGGTTTTCTATAAGGCTTGATTTTTCAATTGCCAATCTGTTCGTAAGCTTTTTGAGTTCAAGGAAGGATTCGATGCTTGATTCAAGTTCCGCCCTATTGGCGATACTCTTTGATCTATATAACCTCCAAATCAGGAAAGTTATTATACAGACTGCGATAAAACAAATTAGGAAATAGTCAGCTCTTCTCCGATTCTTTTCTGACATGTTTGAATAGAAGTCACGTTCAGAACCGATAACTGATTCTTTAATGATGTTTTCAGCCATAGCATCCTGATAATAAATAATTGAATCAGTGAGATCCAGTGCTCGCTTGGAGTTTCCTAATGCTTTAGCCTGTTTATATTTTGCATAGAGTATTAGAGCTTTGTTTTCTTGAGAAAAAAACACTCCCTCGATAGTGTCTAAAGAATTAAGAATGCCATAGGAATTAGGATTATTGAATTCAAGTTTACTTTTGAGAATCGCAGCATCTATTATTTGGTCGACATTGTCATTCGTATCCAATAGTCTTAAATCATTGCTGTCAATTTCTTCTATATTATTCGTATCGATAAGAATATCTATCCTGGGCCTTCGAATATAGAGTAACAGAAGCGAGTCTTCCGGAGACTCTTGAAGAGCCTCAGCATATAAACTATCAATCAGTGTCATTGCTATGTCAGATTTTGAATCATTGGTATAGTTGATTGCCAGGTCTGCCACAGCAAATCTCTGGTTACGTACTCGGTCAGCTTTCCCGAAATATTCTATAGCTTCCTTTCTGTATTTTGCAGCCTCTCCGTAATTGTAAGCGTTGAAAAACAGGTCGGCGATGCGCTCGGCAGCTTTCGCATGCCAGTAGTGGTTGTGCAGTCTTTTCGCCTCTTCATATGCAGAGAGATAATGCCGCATTGCTTCGCGTGGCTTCTCCTGATTGAAGAATACTTCGCCCATATAGAAGCTGGAGCGTATGCCTTTGTCGCCCCACCAGTCGTCGCTGAATTTCTCGTATGCGATGGAAACGAGAGAGTCAGATGCTACCGGGACATCATTCTTTACCATCGCCTGCGTCATCAGCAGTGCGTAGTAGGGGAGGTCTCGGTTGCTAATGTCGTTCCTGTCAACCGTCAGAAGAAGGTTTAGGGCGCTGTCGGGATGCTCTTCCATCACCGCGTCTGCCTGTTTGAGCATACGATGATCCGATCCTGAGCACGAACTTAGCATAAAGATGATAGCACTTATGTAAAGTAAAAATTTCATAAAGCCAATAATGTTAAAAAAGGTCGCAGATAAAAATCTGCGACCTTTTTGTGTCCGAAATGAGACTCGAACTCACACGAGCGAAAGCTCACTACCCCCTCAAAGTAGCGCGTCTACCAATTCCG
>JAIDUH010000030.1 GCA_029060285.1 Muribaculaceae bacterium
CTCCTTCTTCATGAAGCGAAATCTGCTCGCAAAGCTGACGAAATCTTAATAAAAAAATAAGTCGAAACAACTTCATAGAGGGAATATGGAGCTTTTTATTCTTATAGATATTCATTTATTATATTTGATATCATCCACAAAGGGGCTTTGCTTAGCTTGCCCTTGAAGCCCACAAAGAATTACGCTGAATAGTTACCAAGAAAGATAACAATAGTTAAAAAAGACTAATGTTTGGGGAATTTGGTAATATTTAAGAAATTCATACGTCTTACTTAATAAATATCTAACTAAATGCCCAAAACGACATGACAACAATCAGCAAGATAGCATTGTTGCTATTGACCATAGCGCTTGCCTCTCCTGCCTTTGCACAAAATTTCAGAGTGAAAGGATCAGTCTGTGACTCAATCGGAGAGCCTGAAAGCTTTGCCACATTAAGAGTCTACCTTCTTCCTGACACTGTAAAACCCAAAGTCACAGGGACAGCAGATGAAAACGGATCTTTCAGCCTCAAACTGCCTCAAGCCGGCGGATACCGCGTCAATATACTTTCATTCGGTAAAAAAGACTATAACAAGAACATAGCAGCTACCGACGAGTATCCTACAGTAGATTTGGGCACTATAACCATGACTGAGCAGACCAACCTTCTTCAGGAAGTGATCGTTACGGCACAACGTCCACTTGTCACGAAAGAAATTGACCGTATCGGTTATGACGTGCAGGCTGACGACGAGGCGAAGACGTCGCAGCTTGATGAAATATTGAAAAAAGTGCCTCTTGTCAGCGTAGATCCGGATGGAACCATCAAGATAAAGGGCTCTACTGACTTCAAGGTATATAAAAACGGACGTCCCAACAATTCCTTTTCACGCAATGCCAAAGACATATTCAAGGCCATTCCCGCCTCAATGATAAAAAAGATTGAGGTGATCACAGATCCGGGAGCCCGCGAAGATGCTGAGGGGACTACGGCAATACTAAACATTGTGACAATGGAGAATACCGTCATCAAGGGAGTAATGGGAAATGTCAGGCTCTCTTATTCAAGATATGACGACTTTCCATCAGGCAGCGCGTGGCTACAGACACAGATTGACAAAGTCAACCTATCAGTATATGGAGGATATTCCAACATCTCAAAAAGAAGACAAAAAAACAGGTCGGAATCTTTGATGAAATATGAAGATTCCGGAAATGAAATGCGTTCAGAAAGTTCAGGAGACAGCTATGGAAATTTAGGCTATTTCGGACTTGAAGGGAGTCTTGAATTAGATACACTCAACCTGATCACTGCAGAATTCAATGGCTACTCTTACTCTCTTAAGAGCAATTCAATAGGATTCAATGCCATGACCAGCGGATCAGGAACTCCAATCTACTCATACCACACCCGTTATAAGTCGGATCCAAACAGCTACTTTGATATCGACGGAAGCTTCAATTATCAGCGATCTACGCGCAAGAAGGGTGAATCTTTGACTCTGTCTTACAGGGTTTCATCCACGAATCAAAAACAGCACAGCGTCTCGGAATACGAGGATGAGCTTAATATGCCTGTGCTTTATACGGGAACATCGAATGACTTTACACTCGACTTCATCGAGCATACCGGACAGTTTGACTGGACACGGCCGATCAATGACATCAACAAGTTTGATGTAGGGATAAAATATATCAACCGCAACAACCATTCCATCAATGACCAGGACTATTTCAACTATCAGCAGCTGCATTCCGACTTCATACACAACACACAGGTGTTTGCACTATATTTTGATTACAGACTGAAGTGGAAAAAGATTGGAGCAAGGGCAGGACTCAGATATGAGTATTCACGACTTTCCGCAAAGTATAAAGACGGCAGTAATGACCCATTCAGCAGCAATCTCAACGATTGGGTACCAAATGCTGCCATTTCATACGATATCAATGACGCCAATACATTGAAATTTTCCTATTCCACCCGTATCAACCGTCCGGGTATCAGCCAACTGAATCCGGCAGTTGTAGAGACACCAACTTCAATATCATCGGGAAATCCTGACTTGGGTTCATCACGCTATCAGTCACTGAACTTAAACTACAATCTTATCGGGCGTAAATTCAGTCTCGATTTAGGGACATCGTATAGTTTCATGAACAATGCTGTCATCTCAGTGCAAGAATTGCTTCCTGGAGACATCATAAAATCAGGTTATGCCAATTCAGGCCATAACAAATGGTTTAACGTTGCGATGTGGATGAGCTATACTCCATGGAGCAAAACTTCATTTATGATCAATGCCAACCTCAACTATTCTCACAGATCAAATTCATCGCTCGACATTGCTACATCCGGGTGGGGTGGCCACGCATTCTTCCGTGTTCGCCAACAGCTGCCATGGGATATTTCCCTTTCCGGCCACATACAAGTCTATCGTTCGACTCCGGATCTGTATTCGATCGACAATACAAGAATAACAGACCAGATGTATTACGGATTGGAACTTCAGAAAGCATTCCTTAAAGAAAAACGGCTAAATGTATCATTGAACATTCAGAATCCGTTAGGGCATAGAGTACGCATTTCTGATTCAAGCCCAAGAAACACCGGATATACAGGATATAATCGATATTACAACTATCATAATGCGAACAACTTCAGCATTTCTGCCAGCTACAGGTTTGGATCTCTCAATGCATCAGTGAAGAAGACAAACAAGTCGATCGACAATGATGATGTTGAGAATCGGAAGAATTAGTTGGGCGTTTTACGTTGGACGTTTTATGTTGGAATAAAATCAGCCGGGACATCTAAATCCCGGCTGATTTTTTTATAAAAGATTTATCGCATTATGGGTGGAGGAGGCGGATGTGATAGACTCCGCCGGAGGACTGTCCCTTATCAGTCTGGAACTTGACATTGACCGTCTTCTTTCCTTTGACAAGATCTGCCGGGACCACGTATTCCTCGTCGATGAATTCATTTTTATTCCAACGCCCTACATTGTCAACCTGAGCAAGAGGAACATCATCGATGAGGATAGACATCTGCCCTATTCCGTTTTCGTTGCCCCAGTAACGCACCCTAAGAGTGAGGTCGGTGCGGTCGCCCGTATTCATATCGTAGGCGAAGAATCCGCCATTTGAAGCATCACGCCAGGGCTCACCGTTATAGTTGCCACTGCCTGAACTACGAGATTTCATCTGATGATCCGCTTCCGGCTGCTGTTCGCCTGTATTGACAGCATCTACAGTGCGCGCATCAAGAGCAAGACGCAACTCCTCATCCTTTCTTGCCTTCTGCTGATAGGCTGCATACTCCTTGGGTGTCATAGACAGGAAATAGAGAGTATAGCGGGAATCGTGAACACCGTTGAAGGGTTCAAGTATTACTTCCTTGCCATTATTTTCAAAGATACCAGTCGCATCATAAATCATAGAAGCTTCTCCCTTGGTTTTCAACGCATTGAGTTTCTTCACGAGAGCCTTTCGATCGCCAATCAAGAGAGGAGTATCGAATACGGACACAAGCGGGCCTCCTGCTATATGCCCCCAGCGGTGGTCGCCTGCCACCAAACCAGGCATAGGAACGTCGGTCTTGAGACGTGCTGCGAGAACTATCGGGCCATACAGTACACTAACATAATTGGGAAGATAGTTGAGTTCCTCAACACGCATTTGCATCGGCAATGACATCTCGATTACATCCCCGTTTTTCCATTCGCGATTAAGCGCAATATAGCTTGCGGGAGCGGATTTCACCTTGACCGGTTTTCCGTTGATCTTCACAATGGGATTCTCACACCATCCGGGATGACGAAGACTGAGAGTAAATGTCTTTGGAGATTCAGTGCTTATGGTCAATTTAGTGGATTCTTCAATAGGGAAATTATTGTTTTGCGTGATCTTTACGCCTTCTTCTTTCCAATCCAATTCAGATGGGATAAAGAGGTTTACCCAAAGAGAGTCTCCCTCATGAGTATAAATGAACTGACCGTATTTGCCATGATTCTCCATACCGGTTCCGACACAGCACCACATGGCGCTGTTTGGCTGAGAGTATACGCGGTAATGACCGGGACGAGCGGGAGTAAAGTAGACGTATCCGCCATGCTCGGGATGCTGAGTCGAAAGGATATGATTGTAGAGGGCACGCTCGTAGAAATCTGCATACTTGGCATCTGGATTCATACGGAAGAGTCCTTCAGTAAGCTTCAGCATATTGTTGGTATTGCAGGACTCCGGGCCCTCACGATCATCCACATAACTTTTGGCATCGGCAGCTGAGGCAAAATGCTCGCGACGGCTGTTGCCACCGAATGACAGCGAACGGTTATTGACAACCGTATCCCAGAAGAAATCAGCAGTCTTGTGATATTCCTCATCTCCTGCTACCTCAGACACACGCTGATAGCCCACTACTTTAGGCACCTGGGTGTTGGCGTGCATATTGTCAAGACGGTCAACGCCATTGTGAAGATTATCATAAAGGGCATGGTGGGTGAAGCGCTTGGCTGCGTTCAGGTATTTCTCATTGCCGGTTATCGCGTAGGCATCGGCAAACACCTCATTCATGCCACCGAACTCATTGCCGAGCATACCTTCCATCTGCTCGTCGGAAAGGTTGGAGATCAGGTCTGCACCCCAGTCGCATAGATTCAGGAACATATTGAGTGCAGGTTTGGAACCTGTATAGACCCATGCATCCCGCAGACCTGCATACATTTTATGCACATTATACCAGGGCACCCAATAATCCCATACTTTTCCTCCGTTGCCTTTACGCAGTTCTTCCCAGAGTACGTCGCCATTAGGGACGCCGCCGATATAGCCGTCGTTGCGTGCTGCTGCACAGAGAGCAAGCTGGGAGAGGACATAATCCAAACGATCTTTCAGACGCTGATCTCCTGTAGCTGCATAGTGGATGGCGAGAGCTGAGATGTAATGGCCGCCGACATGTCCGTCAAGACCTGCCCAGTTGGAGAAATCAGCGCCTTTTGGTTCGAGGCCGGCCTCCTTGAAATAAGGAGCGAGCAAACGGTCCGTATCGTAGCTGAGAAGGGTTTCAACGTTAAGATTCATTGCGTCTTTGAAGCGGCTGTCGAGAAGCTTCACATCTTGCAATGGGAATTCATTGGAGTATAAGGCATTCTGGGCGAAGGCACAGCATGAAATACTTGAGAGAGAGAGAGCAAGTAAGAGATGTTTTAATTTTAGCATATATAAATTTTAGTTATAGGATTCGCGCTTCCGCGCTCACACAATCTTATTTGAGGATTCTCGCTTCTGAGCTCATACAATCTTAATTGAATTTCCAGGAATCGAATTGGAGGAGGTCAGAGCCATTGCCTGTAAAGACGAAATAAAGGTCGTGGATTCCGTCGCGCCTTATAGTCTTTGCTTTTTTCTCTGTCCAGTCAGCTCCGGAGGAAGCATCGAGAGTGGCGATGAGTTCACCATTGGGAGCATCAAGACGGACTTCAATTTTTGAACCCGGTTTGCCATTTCGGACACGGGCAGTGAAATCTTTTGCACCCTCACCGAAATTCACTTCCCTAAGCTTGATATAATCTCCGGGATCAACGTCGGACACATACACACAATCAATGTTGTCGTAGCCGATATTGATGCCTTCTTCCCAAGCAATGGTCTCCCCTTGCTGACGCACATATGGATTAAGTGGATCTGCACTCTTCAGCACTCCCCTCTTGTCATGATGCATATAAGGGAGGGAGCCGTCTTCATTGAAATCAAAGGGTATGACGCTCGTGGTGCGACGCTTACTGTGGGCTGTAGGAAGCCCTTCGTCCATATAAAAGAAATACCATTGACCCTTATACTCGCACATACCGGTATGATTACCCATTCCGCCATGTTCAAATGCACGCATAAGCTGACCTCCGTATTTCCAAGGGCCGAGAGGAGAATCTGACCATGCCCAGTCGGTAGCCTCCGGACAGAACGATGCATAAGCGAGATAATATTTATCACCCCGCTTTGCAAGCCATGGAGCTTCCTCATAGTCAGGACCGAAAGCTTCCTTATCCTTGATTTCAAAGACTTTGATGTCTCCGTCGTAGCTTATCATATCATCGTTGAGTTTGACGGCATAGAGGGCGTTGTTGCCCCAATACATATATGCCTGTCCATCATCATCGATTAGAACGGTAGGATCGATATCTTCCCAGCCGTGCCCACTATAATTAGTGTCTTCTGAATTGATAAGGAATTTCTTGCCACCAAGGGGATTTGTGAACGGGCCGTAGGGTGAATCAGAGACAAGCACCGGGATTCCGAATGTGGATGTGTAATAATACCATTTTCCGTTACGGTAAGCCATCTGTGCCGCATATGCACAGTCTTTTGTGCCGAATCCTTCATTATTGAAAACCGGAGCATGATGAGTCCAGTTTACCATATCGGTCGTAGTGAAGCATAAGTATTCGCGCATCACGAAATTATCGGGGTCCGCGGTAATATCGTCACAGCCGGTATAAAGATAGAGAGTGTCGCCCACTACTATTGGAGCAGGGTCAGGAGTAAAGTGGGTTTGGCAGATGGGGTTTTGGGCAACGGCTAAAGCCGATGCCAGTAAGAGAGAGAGGTGGAATATGGACTTTTTCATTTTGCTCGGGTGATTTTGTAGGTTTTACCGGGGGTTGTGTCGAGATCGTATTCGTATACTTTTAGGAGGAGTGGATAGGTTTTGGAAGTTTCATGACTAACTTCTGCGTCAGCTATTTTGACCGGGGACAGGAGAGGATTCTGTGTCTCACCTTCTGCTATAATCAGACCTTCCCCTTCTAGAGGAACATAGGAACGAAGTCTTAGTTTTCCTCCTATGTTGGAATGAATATCAGCTTCAGCAAGTTGACCTTTGTTCCAGTTCATATCCACTGTATAGTTGCCTCGTGCTTTGAGACCTTTTACCTCGCCTTCGCTCCAAGTGTCGGGCAGAGCAGGAAGGAGCTGCACTGCACCATCATGGCTCTGCAGAAGCATTTCAGCTACACCTGCCGTAAAACCGAAATTACCGTCGATCTGGAACGGAGGATGGGCATCGAAAAGATTCGGATAGAGTCTTCCCGCTCCCCCACCGGAATAGTCAATCTGAGCAGACCCTGGAAGGAGAGTCACAAAATTATTGATAATCTTGTCGGCATGATTGCCATCAAGGAGTCGAGCCCAAAGGTTAAGTTTCCACCCGATGCTCCATCCTGTAGCAGCATCTCCGCGTTGGATGAGGGAATTTTTAGCACCGACGAAAGCATTCGGGGTTGAATTAGGTGTGATCTGATTTGATGGATAAAGACCATAGAGATGTGAGACGTGACGGTGCTGATCTTTAGGATCGTCAGCATCAACAGTCCATTCCTGAAGCTGACCGTAGCGACCCACTTTCATTGGTTGAAGTTTTGAGATTGTATTCTGGAGTTTAGCTAAATATTCAGCATCTTCACCGAGGATCTCAGCACACCTCAACGTATTGTTCAGAGCATCGAAAGCTATCTGATTGTCCATCGTGCATCCGGCTGTGATCCAGCTGCTGCCATAGCCGTGTTCGGGCGACATCGAAGGAGCTATGACAAGATAACCTGTACGAGGGTCCTCCACCATTGCTGACATATAGAAATCAGCCGTACCCTTAATCGCAGGATAATACTTTTTCAAAAATTCCTTGTCACCGGTGTATAGATAGTGATCCCAAAGATGGGTAGCAAGCCAAGCACCACCGTTTGGCCACATTCCGTATCTTGCCATATCGACAGGACCGCAAACACGCCAAGCGTCAGTATTGTGATGAGCCACCCAACCATCAGCACCATACAGAGTTTTGGCAGTTTCAGCCCCGGTATGGCTCAGATCTTCAATTAGATCGAAAAGCGGTTGATGGCATTCAGAAAGATTAGTTACTTCGGCAGGCCAATAGTTCATCTCAGCATTGATGTTGATAGTGTACTTGCTGTCCCATGGAGCGTAGTTAGATTCATTCCATACCCCCTGAAGATTTGCGGGTTGCCCACCGGGTTGCGATGATGAAATCAAAAGATAACGTCCATATTGGAACAATAGAGCGAGCAGAGAAGGATCATAATTGTTTTTGAAATCCGCTACTCTCAAATGAGTCTCCTTATCAGAAGCTCCCGATGAAGGAAGAGTCAGAGAAACTCTGTCGAACTGCTGTTTGTAAGCATCAGTATGAGCAGCCGATGCAGAAGCATAGTCCTTTTTCATGGCATTTTTGAGAAGATTTGCCACGATTTTTTCGGGGTTGCCACTGATATCTTTGTAATTGACGTAGTTGGTAGCGGATGCAATATAAAGGGTAATATAGTCGGCATCCTCTACATTGAGCATCCCTTCCTTAGCAAAGACTTTGCCATTGCTTTTGACACGAATACCACATTTTGCAGTGAGTCCGGCGGGGATACCCTCATGCTCGCGGCCTGGAACGGTGATATCCATTCCCTTGCCGTTCATCTTGACAGTACCACCTTCGGGAGTGTCATATTCAAGAGAGATATTGAGTGCCTTACTTTTGTCAGCTGTAAGATTCATCATTATGACGCCATCAGGAAGTGAGGCGATTGTCTCACGCTTGAAAGTTACATCCCCGACTTTATAGCTGACTTCAGAAACAGCTTTGGAAATGTCGAGTTGACGGCGATAATCAGTTACTTCGGCAGTGTGATTGAAGTTTATGAAAAGAGAGCCGAGAGTTAAATAGCACATGCCATGATGAGGAGTCATGTAGTACTGGTCGATCAGTTTTTCGGCTTCTTTTTCATTGCCATCAAAGATCAGTCGACGTATTTCCTGAAGATGTTTTAATCCTTCAGGATTATTATTGTTGTGAGGGCTACCTGCCCAGAAAGTCTCGTCATTGAGCTGAATCCTCTCACGGTTGATGCCACCGAAAATCATGGCACCCATACGGGAATTACCGACCGGAAGAGCTTCCACCCAAGCTTCTGCAGGATTGGAGTACCAGAGGGTAAGATCATCCGCAGCTTTAGCTGAGATAATACTGACAAGGGTTAGAATTGAAAGTATTAGATTTTTAATTTTCATGAATTATGGGGTTATATTGTTTTATTTGCAAAGTTAATAATAAAGATTGGAATAGCAAGCATTGAGATGTCGCAATATCTTTTGACAATGGTAATATCAGATAGGAATTTGTAGCATTTGGGTTAGAATTTGTCAACATAGCATGCTTAAGCTTTGGGTGTGCTCACTTCGTTGGCACCACAATCTATTGCTTTGGAGATTAATGGGTATATGAGGGGGAATAAAAAAGGCATTCATTGGTGTTAGCCTATGGATGCCTTCATAATCTTTGATTCTATGGGATGATACGTCCCGATAAGGTTATTGGGGAGTATTCGGGGTGGCTACCATAACGATACCGCCTCGTGGTTGGAGGTGGATGGTGGTGGGGAGGGTGGCAGCCGTGGAGATTTGCCATTTGGAGTGGCTGCCAGCGGGGGCGTCTTCGAAAAGTTGGATATTCAGATTCCCTTCTTTTATACCGAGGCGGGTGTAGTCGAAGTCAGTTAGGTCGACCGGGGCGTCGGTGCCGTTGATGGCTGAGATCCACCATTTGTCGCCTTTTTGTCTTGCCATGACAACGTATTCTCCGGGGTATCCGCCAAGGAGGATAGTATTGTCCCATGCAGTAGGAAGATTTGTCAGATAATCTTTTACTTCTTGAGGCTGCTCAAGGAAGCTTTCGGGACGATCGGCAAGGTGCTGGATGCCTGATTCATATAGAGCGGTCAAAGCAAGCTCGTGGGCATGAGTTGTGATGTGTGGGTGTTGAGAGTCAGTGAAAGCACAAGGAGTATAGTCCATCGATCCGATTACATTACGTGTGAAAGGCAATGTCGCATTATGGGTAGCTGCCTTATCGGTAAATGTAGGAACGTTGTTGTACCATTCAGCGCCATATACTGATTCTGTAGTGATGAAATTGGGATATGTGCGTTGCCAACCTCTTGGAAGAGGAGAGCCATGGAAGTTGACGAGGAGGTGATGACGCGCGCCAGCCTCGAGAAGTTCTTCCATAAATTTCCAGTTGCGGTTTGTGTCGCCCGAAAAGAAGTCAATCTTGACACCTTTGACACCTATATTCTCACACCAGGCAAATTCCTTCTCAAGATCTTCCGGAGTATTGAGTCTGTATTTGGGCGTGGGGGCACCGTCAACCCAACCGATAGAAGAATTGTACCATATCATCGGCTTGACATCCCTTAAGATCGCATATTCCACAGCATCCTCAACAGTCTTACCGTCTTTCATTCTATCCCATTCCGCATCTATAAGCACGTAGGGAAGTTTCAGCTCGTATGCGAGGTCAATGTACTTCTTTATGATGTTAAAATCATCAGAACCATGGTTATAAGCCCAGTATACCCATGAAGCTACTCCAGGTTCGATCCATGATGTATCATCAAGCTTGGAGGGGGAAGCTATATCTGTAACAAGAGTGGATTCCACGATATCTGAGAGAGTGCCAACAATGAAGGTCTGCCAACCACCGTTTTCAGGTCCGTCAGGTTTTAGATCGAAACTATTATTGCCAAGGGCATACATGCTGACGCCAGCTTCTTTGGAAGTTAGACCGGATTCTGTCAGAAGACCGAAGATTCCATTCTTGTATTCTACGAGGGCAGGGTATCCTATACGCTGTCCTACTTTCAATTCCTGATCTTTAGGAAAGAATCCTTCGTAACAGTCGGTCCAGTTCTGAAGCCAAGTATGTTCTGGATTGATGAGTTCTATCTTAGATGAGCCATTCTTTTTCCAAGCGAAACCGTCTTTATAAGTTCTTACGCAAAGGGTATCTCCATCGGAAAGGAGATACTTATGTTCTTCATAGAAGTTAAAGCAATGACTCTTCTTGCCGGTAAGCATCTCATAGTTGACCTCAACGTTTGAAGGTACGCCTATAGATTTCGCTTCACCACATTGGAGCGTTAATACTTTGAGAGGCTTACTTTTGTTATCCTTCATGCAAAGGAATGTCATTCCTTCAGAACTTTCATAAAATTGAATTATGGCAGACTCTGCAGAAAAGATTGAGAAGAGAATAAGGCATATCGATAGGATTTGATTTTTTTTATTCATTTGATAGAGACCTAATGACTTGTTTGACTCGGTTGGGCGCATGCGGAGCATGCTTTGTTACTAAAGGGTTATGTTGAGGCGTTTGCCGGAGTATTTTACTTCTTTGGAGGTGCCATCGGGGAGCACTACTTTGAAGATGCGTGTCTGGAGCATGCCGTCGTAGGAGCCTTTGCGGGCGTCTATAGTGAGGGTACGCTTTTTGTCGTTCCAGTTCATCGGAATTTTGGTGAATTTGCCTTCAAGGTAGTTGAAACCGTCGCCTTCATCTTCGTAAAGTACAAACTCTGCGTTTGCACCTGGATAGACATTGAGTGTCAGATAGTCCCATGGTTTTTCGGAAGTGTATTGCATATCTTCAGCGAGGGGGATGATGCTTCCGGCTTTTACATAGAGCGGAGAATATGCGAGAGGAGCATCTGCTTTTACAGTTTCACCTCCGACATATTTCTTACCAGTCCAGAAATCATACCAATCAGTGCCTGAAGGTAGATATACTTCGTACACTTTCTTAGCAGTCCAGTCTACAACCTGCCAACCTTCTGCGTTCAGGTTAGCGTCCTGTTTGTCCCAACCGGTCATTTCGTTGGTCTTTACAATTTTCTCCTGAGTATAGAGTGGATCAAGGACAGGACAAACAAGCAGACTGCGTCCGAACATGAATTCCTTTCCATTGTCCCAAGTATTCTTATCGTGCTTGAAATCCATCATGAGGGCACGCATGAAGCTGTCATCATTTGCACTTACGCGGCGTGCTGTGCTGTAGATATATGGCATGAGGCGATAACGGAGCTTAATTGCATCGACGAGAGCATCATAGACGGGCTCTCCCTGCTTTCCGAAATAATACAGTTCGCGATATGTATCTGCACCATGGCTACGCATCATAGGTGTGAAAGCGCCAAACTGCATCCAACGGGTATATAGTTCCTGGAACTGAGGATTCTTTGAGCCTGAAGTGGGATCCCAGTTTCTATTGTAACTGCCGGAGAAGAATCCCCCTATGTCGGTATTTACATTTGGATTGCCGGTCAATGTATGATTGAGGACCAATGGAACTTGCTTACGGAAAGAATCCCATGAACTGCCGACGTCACCACTCCAAGACTGAGATCCGAAGCGCTGCTGACCAGTAAAATAAGAACGCGTCAGTATAAATGGACGTTTCTGCTTGTCTTCAGCACGCTGATGAGTGTCAACGCCACTTACACACATAAAGGGGAAGAGATTGCGTACAGAGCGATAAGAACCGAGAGCAGATGGTTGGTCAAGGTCTGAATCCTTGTACTGCATGTGGTCTGGATCTGTAGAATCCATCCACCATGCGTCAATACCCATCGAGTGCAGACGTTTCAGATGGTTCCAATAGATATCGCGTGCTTCTGGGCTATATGCGTCGTATACACGCACTCCGGAGAGATAGTCGCGACGTGGAGGCCATTCGGTGAGACCGGATTCTGGCCATGTCTCGAAGTCGAAGAGAAGGCCCTTTTCATTCAGTTCCTTATACTGCTTTGTCTGCGGACCAAAACTCTGCCAAATGCTTATGCTGATGTGGGCATTGTTGTCATGTACCTTGTCGATCATCTCCTGAGCACGATTGAAGTCAGGGTTGATAAACTCCATGGCATTCCACGTGTAGTTGCTACCCCAATACTGCCAGTCTTGAATGATGCCGTCGAATGGAACACCGAGTTCACGATACTTGTTCACGACTTCGAGAAGCTCATCTTGAGTCTTATAGCGTTCGCGGCTCTGATGGAAACCATACGTCCAAAGCGGCATCATCGGCACGCTTCCGGTGAGCCAACGGATATCTGCGATCACTCCGTCGGCATCGCCACCATACATGAAGTAATAATCTACAAGATCGCCAACTTGACTTTCGAGTTCGAGAGTCTCGTTATCATTCAGCGTTGTAGGAGAATAGTTATCCCAATAGATTCCATAGCCTTTGATGCTCTGGAAGAAATGAGCGAAGTCTTCAAGGTTGGATTGCTGCATCAGGCGATGTTCGCCACGCTGCGACATCTTGCCGTTCTGAAGCATACCTACTCCATAAATCGGTTCGTCAACTTCAAGAGCGAAACTCTGCATCACTTTGTATTTTCCTTTATCTATGCCATCTGTGATGGGGATGAAACCATGATTCCCTTCTTTCACCAAAAGTTGCCAATCGGGCGTATAGAAACTCACATTACCTGTTTTGTTGTCTGTGGTGACGATAAGGGATGAGGTTTTGTAGCATGTGACTTTATCATCGACAGTAGCAGTTACCTTTACATTTTCGGGCTTGGCTGTCACGACGAGAGATTCACGGTCTTTGGCGTTGGTGTTGTCGGGATATTTGGTGACGCGGACGATTTCAGGGGTGTAGAATTTTACATCCACTTTATCGGCGATGGCTGATAATGAGGTTAGGGTTGTCAGAAGAATAAATATGGATTTTTTCATATTCGTTTATTTTTAATTTTTACCATAAAGCGCCTCTCCGAGGCTACTGGGCTTTTGTAGGGCGGAGGCTGGGAAGCCTCCCCTCCATAGTTATTTGAATTGCCAGTAGTCGAAGTTGAAGAGTTCGGGACCTTTGCGACCTTTGAATACAAGATAAAGGTCATGTACTCCGGTAGCTTCCACCTGTGTGGGAACTTCAATGTAGGCAAAGTTTTCCCAACTTCCCGTACCGGGGACTTTCAGATCAGCTACCAGCGGACCATCTATAGAATCCAAGTGTACTTCAATATTTCCGCCACGCAAGCCACTGGCTGCAGAGGCGCAGAAAGTCTTTGGATTATCGTCATTAAAATTGACGTTCGCTACTTTCAGATAGTCTCCGTTGTGAATGTCAGATATATATACCCCTTCTTTTACGTTCTGGCGTGAAGAAAGACCTTCTGACCATGCCATTGTCTCAGCCTCTACCCTATTGTATGGATTAAGTGTGCCAATGGCAGGAGCTCCTTCTTTGGTAGGTAGTATCGTCGGGAATGTTCCGTCAGCATTGTATTCGAACGGCTCGACGCAGAAACTGCGACCGAAACCGCCACCACCGGGCAAATTGCCGGTGTGATAGAAGAAATAAGATTTTCCTTTATAGTCGGTCACACCACAATGATTGGTGAAAGAGCCTGTCTCATCTTTCTGCGGCATGATGGTACCCATATATTTCCATGGACCTGTCGGGCTGTCGCTCATGGAATAAGCAAGATGTTCAGGTATTCCTCCTGCGGCATATAACATGTAATATTTGCCATTTCTCTTAAAGAACCACGGACCTTCAGTGTAAGAGCTGTTATATTTTTTACCCGGCTCCATCGGGACTTCCTTTCCGGGACCGAAACCGTCAGCATCCGGCACGAGTTTCTGAACTTCACCGTCGAATGAAATCATATCATCATTGAGCTTTACATAGTAGATCGTCGGATTACCCCAATAAAGATATGCCTGGCCATCATCATCAATAAAGCAAGTAGGATCGATGAAATCCCAGCTTCCGTCGGCAAGAGGTTTTCCTATGGCATCCTTGAACGGACCTGTCGGAGAATCTCCTACAGCCACACCGATAGCCATAGCGCCGGTAAGTTTGGAATGCAGAGGGACATAGAAGTAAAATTTCCCGTTGCGTTCTACACATTGAGGAGCCCATGCACGGTCGTCGCCCCAAGAAAAGTCTTCGATTGCAAGAGGAGAACCATGGTCAGTCCAGTTCACCATATCGTCAGTGGAATAAACACGCCACTCCTGCATCCAGAAAAAGTCGGCGCCTTTTTCGTCATGTCCGGTATATACGTAAAGACGGTCGCCATGCACCATTGGAGCAGGATCGGTGGTATAGTTTGTCTGCACACATGGATTATCTGCTACGGCTGAAGCCGTAGCCAGCAAGAGAGAGAGGGAGAATAGGGATTTTTTCATATTTTTACTTTGGTGGATTTTCCTTTGTATGTTATGGTTTTGGATTTATCTCCTTTGCGGAAAGTCATCTTTCGGGTGGCGGGAGCTTCAGGGTAAGTACCTTCAGCATCTGCTATCGTCAATTCATTTTTATTATCGTCCCAACTCATTTTGATACGTGTGAACTCACCTTTTTCAAAATCGTAGGTTTCACCATCATCGTCATATAGTGTGAATTCAGCATCTTTACCCGGGTATATGTCAATAGTCAGGGGCTTTCCTGCAGAATCGGCGCTGTATTCAACGACTTCAGTCGTTGGAATAATGCTTCCGGCTTTTACGAAGAGAGGAAGACGATTGAGAGGGGCGTCGGCAGATATTTTTTCACCTCCGGCAAACCTCTTGCCTGTCCAGAAATCATACCAGTCAGTACCGGCAGGCAGATAAACATCTCTGGAGTCGACACCAGGATCAGTCACCGGACATGCCATTATATCGCCAAACATATATTGATCCTTAATATCATACACCTTTCTGTCTTTCGGGAAGTCGAATGCGAGTGGGCGAGCCATACTGAATCCACTCCGAGTCTGGGCATCCGCCATACTGTAGATATACGGGAGCATCGAATATCTGAGATTTATCATATCGCGAATGGCATCGTAGTATGGAGTGCCTTCTTCTCCGAAGTGCCAGATTTCACGAGGAGTCTCTGTTCCGTGGCTGCGCAGAATAGGAAGGAACGTACCCCACTGGAACATACGGGTATAAAATTCTTTATAGCCATCATCCTCAACGCCTTTAGGGAATTTGCCTTTCTGAAACCATCTGGGACTGCTCTTAACGAAGAAGCAACCGATATCAGTAGTCCAATAAGGGCTGCCAGTAGCGAAATAGTTGATGCCTCCGGGAATCTGCTTCTTGAAAGAATCCCATGAAGCGAACGTGTCGCCATTCCATGAAGCAGTGGCGTATCGCTGTTGTCCGGCATAGGAGGAACGGGTAAGATTGACGACACGTTTTCTATCCGTAGCGGCACGTTGATGCTCATAGATGCCCTTAGCATGGTTTAACGAATATAGGCATGCGCGTTCAGCACCCAAAGCCTCAGACAGGATCGCATCGTTGAGACGCCATCGACGTTCATGGTCATTCCAGGAATATGAACGACCGTTTTCAGGCTCGGGGAGTTGGTTCCAATCGCCGTCAAGAGGCTCACTGCTGTCACACCACCAGCAGTCGAAACCATTTGAGAAGAACTCATCATTTGCATATTTCCAATATAGGTCGCGACCTTCGGGACTGAAAGCGTCGTAGACAGAATGCTCCAACATCAGACCCTTGCTTCTGAAATCTTCCTCTTCCGGACAATACTGGGGATTTGCCCAGATACTGACCATCAGTTTGGCATTCTGATCGTGTACCGAATCAGCGAGCGCTTTCGGATCGGGATAATATTCACGGTTCATCTTCATGTAGCCCCATCCCTGTGGCCAGTAGTTCCAGTCTTGGACTATGACATCGAGCGGCACATGCCGACGACGATACTCCTTAAGTGTATTTATTATGTCGTCGGAAGACACATAGCGTTCTTTAGACTGTACGTAGCCGAAAATATATCGGGGCATCATAGCCACATTGCCGGTAAGATAGCGGTAGCCTTCCACCACATTCTCCGGCATCGCACCCTTGATGAAATAGTAGTCTACAGTATTGGCAGCCTCCATCGTAAGGGTCGTCTCATAGCCGGAAGAGTTCTCTCCTATCCACATACCCTGACCTTTGTTCTTGCTGTCGAAGATCATCGAGCAACCGGCATCGAAAAGAAGTCCGTATCCGGCAGTAGAGACCATCATAGGGATGAAGACCTTTAGATTATGCTGTGTGAGATAAAGAGTCTTACCAAGAAGATTGACATAATCTTCCATCTGCTGGCCAAGTCCATATATGGCTTCATTTGCCGACATGTCAAATGTGATGGCAAACCTCTGCTTCATGCCTAAAGTGTCTCTTCTAAGGACATCTTTCACCGTAACCTTACCGTTTGCAGTCTCTTCCATGTGGGCAGAAGACTCATCATAGGTGATTTTTTCCTGCGCCACTTTCTCAAATTTGCGAGGGACATTTACGGATTCCTTGAGGAGTATACGCTTTTCGATCGGGTCAAAAAATGTCACGCCTCCTTTTTTGTCTACCGAGACTTCGAGGGAAGAGGAACGGAAGATGGTCATAGAGCCGGATTTTGTTTCCTCCACATCCACGTTGACCTGTGGGTAGACGCAAACTCCTGTGGCGTTGTCTGTGACAGTGCCATCGGGAGTCCAGCGAACCCGGACTATGTCAGGAGTTATAAATTCTATTTTTGGCATTTGTGCGTATGACATCAGTGTGAGGAGGGAGAGGATAAACGTCAGGAGGGGTTTCATTTTTGGTATATTTGGATTGAGATTACCATAAAGCGCCTCTCCGAGGCTACCGGAAGATTACCGTTTGACCTGGAGGGGCGCATGCGGAGTATACTTGATTACTAAGCGTTGCCACCGCCGTCGATGGTCAGGATTTTGCCGTTTTCGTCGAAGGTGAGTTCGCAGACTTTTAGGCTGCGGAGCCAGGATTTGCCTCCGGATGGAACGCTATCATGATGGAAAAGATACCATTTGCCGTCATACTCGATGATACTGTGGTGAGTGGTCCAGCCTACTACCGGAGTGAGGATTTCACCCTGATATACGAAAGGTCCGTAGGGATTATCGCCTACTGCGTAGCAGAGTAGATGGCTATCGCCGGTAGAGTATGAGAAGTAATACTTACCGTTCATCTTGTGCACCCATGATGCTTCAAAGAATCGGTGTGGGTCATCAGCACGCAGAGGATTGCCTTCTTCATCCACAACCTGGATGGGGCGTGGTTCTTCAGCAAACTGAAGCATGTCTTTGCTCAGGCGCGCGCAGCGGCTTGGAAGCGACGGTTCTGCCCCCTCTGGTAGGTATGCACTCTCGAGGGCCTTGTTGTCTTTATAACGCTGAAGCTGTCCGCCCCAAAGACCACCAAAATAGAGGTAATATTCGCCTCCATCTTTCAATACGCAGATATCCATTGAATAACTTCCACGGATTGGATCAGGCTCAGCAATGAAGGGACCTTCAGGACGGTCGGCAATGGCTACACCTATGCGGAAAATATCGTTCTTATCCTTGAGTGGGAAATATAGATAGTACTTTCCGTCTTTCTCAGCGCAGTCGCAGTCCCAGAGCTGACGTCCTGCCCATGGAATATCGGCAATGTCGAGGGCTTTGCCATGGTCAGTCACTTTTCCGGTCATCGGGTCGCCGTCGATGGAAAGGACGTGCATGTCTTTCATCACATACTGGTCGCCATTGTCGTTCTCTACGTTCTCGCACTCCCAGTCATGGGAGGGATAGATGTAGATCTTACCATTGAAGATGTGTACACTGGGGTCTGCCATGTAGTCGGCCGGGAAGAGGTATCTTTTTTCGGGAGTTTGCATTATTATTTAGGTATTTAAGAGGTTTATTAGACTAATTGGGCTAATTGGACTAATTAGGCTAATGGGGGGATATCAATTTTTGAGTTCTTTTTGCATGAAGGGCTTCAGATTGTAGTCGCGGTCGAATGGGAGTGGGTAGTCGGTGCGACCATTGACGGGCCAGTCGTTGCGCCAGGACATTCCGTCGTGGGTGCCCCACCAGGTGACGCGATCTATTTTGTCGGCATTTTTTCTATAGAATGCCATCAGGTCGGAGGCTCTTTTGTTCCATTCCTTTGATCTTTCTTCCGACAATCCATTGGGGAACGGGTTGAGCTCCTCTGTCAATTCAAAATTAGCATCGGTGTTGGCTCCTTGCATCACAAACGGCAGGGCAGAAATGTCAAGTTCGGTGACCATCAGTTTCACGCCGGTTGCAGAAATAGCATCGATCGCCTTTTGATATTCCTCCAAATCGGGATCATCGCTTTCATATCCAATATGACTCTGCATACCCATGCCATCAATGCGGATGCCACGATTTTTCAGATCACTTATGATTTCAACATATTTATCTCGTTTCGCCGGCTTGTACATTGAATAGTCGTTGAGATAAAGTTCGGCGTCTGGGTCTGCTTCATGGGCGTATTGGAAAGCGAGAGGCAGGAATTCCTCACCGAGGATATCATAAAATGGAGTGTGACGCCATGTGCCATCATCTTCAATGCACTCGTTGACAACATCCCAACCTTTGATCTTACCCTTATAGCGACCTACAACGGTCTGGATATGGTCTTTCATGCGGGCTTTCATTTCCTCTTTGTCTACGTATTCCCCATTCTCATCATATGGGAACCAAGGAGAGAGTTGGGCATGCCATACAAGGCAATGGCCAATTATCGCCATATCATGGTCCTGACCATACTTCACATAAGCGTCTGCTTCATCCCAGAAATAGCGGTCTTTCTCGGGATGAATCTCCATGCTCTTCATGCAGTTTTCAGGCACAATGGAGTTATAGTGGAGAGCTACAATTGAGTCAGCCTTAGGGTCCTCGCCCATAAGGAGGGGAACATTGATTGCGGCTCCTACAAGGAAGTCGTCTTTGAAAGCATCTTTAATAGTGGCAGGAGCCTGCTCTTCTTTTGAGGAGGAGCAGGATGCCAGGGCTAACAGCAATGAGGGGAATATCAGTAATTTCTTCATGATTATTTTTAAGAGAAGGTTATTATTGGTTGTGGCGTGCTTCGATAGCGCGGTTGATTTCGTCGATTCGTTCGTCGCTGAGTTCATAGCGAGATATGATGAACATTGCGAGAATAAGAAGTATAGCAGGAATAATCGCAACCAGCCAGAGGATTCCTTGCTGAGCCAGTACCGTCTGCTGTGCAGCCTCACTATTGAAACCGACAAATGACAACACAAGCCCCGGGACCACTCCTCCAAGTGCCATTCCGGCTTTGTAGAAAATACCGGTAAGGGCATTCACAATGCCTGAAATACGACGTCCGTGGGTATACTCACCGTAGGAGATAACTTCAGGAACGAGAGCCCACATATAACCTGTGGCAACTATGACACCGGTAGACTTGATGAACTGAGCAATGTAGACAAGCCACATATGCTTTAGGAACGGCACAACGGTCACGATATAGAGAAGGGTCATACCAACAATAGCTGTGACAAGGAAGATATTGAACATTCCTTTCTTACCGACCTTCTTCTTGATTGAAGGAATCAAAGGCATGAAAATAAAGGCTGGTATAGAACCAAGTCCCATGAATATGGAAAGTTCGCCTGCGTTGCCGTGCATATTGTAGTTTATATAGTATGCACCTGCTGAGTTGGCTATTGCCATCATTCCGAATGCTGTGATAAAGAAGAAAGCAAGTATACGGAGAGGTCGGTTGTGCACAAATTCCATCCAAAGATCTGATACCTTTACATTCTCAGTCTCAGCTTTGTCCATTACAACTTTCTCCTTGCACTGGAAGAAACAGAAGAAAAGAAGGGCAAGGCCGATAAGACCGTAGATAGTCATAGTTGCGAGCCATGCGGAGTCGTGGGTAGACATGTCTTCAGTCTCAGAAGGATCGAAAAGTTTCAAAACGATTGGAATACCCATTCCTACAGCAAGACCTCCGACATTAGCCATAAACATACGCACTGAAGTCAATTTAGTGATCTCTGCGGTGTCACGTGTCAGAGAAGCGTTAAGCGCGCCGTAAGGGACATTGACAAGTGTGTAGCACATAGAAAGACCGACATAGGTGATGTATGCATAGAGAAGGGAACCGGAGAAACCATTCCAGAAGCAGAGTATAGCGAATCCTGTCAAGGGAATTCCTCCTAAAATAAGGTATGAACGATATTTACCAAGTTTAGGCTCGTGCTTGTCGACAAATGTTCCTACCAATGGATCCCAAATCACATCAATGATTCTGACTATAAGAAACATCACGGCTGCCACAGCGGGGTCAAGGCCGTAGACGTTTGTGTAAAAGAACAGCAGATACATGCTGATGGTCTGGTAGATAAGGTTCTGGGCGAGGTCGCCCGAACCGAAACCGATGCACTTTAGCATCGAGACCTTGTAGAATCCTTTGGATTCGAGATTGTTTCCGGTATTGTTGGGTTCCATTTTGGGTTATTTGGTTAGTTTTATTAGTATTTTTTAAGAAAATTAGGGGTTCTAAGGGCTTTAAGGGCTTTAGGGGCTTTAAGGGCTCTAAGGGGTTTAAGGGCTTTAGGGGCTCTAAGGACCTTAAGGGCTTTAAAGGCTCTAGGGGCTTTAGTAGACTAAGAGTGTGGCGCCGTTTTTGGGGACGTTGAGCTTAAGCTTGCCTTTCTTGTCGGCCTTGACAGTCTTGAGGGAGCCATTCAGGTCTTTGTCGTCGCTATACATTGAGATTTGCTTGCCTGCCTTGATGCCGGGGAGCTCGATCTCAGTATTCAGCGGTGCTTCCTCCGCATTTATGGCAGCTACATACCAGTTTTCGCCACTCTTGCGGGCCATCACCAAATATTTGCCCGGATATCCGTCAATGAACTTCACTTCATCCCAAGTAGTAGGCACGTTCTTCATGAAGTCAACTGCCCAAGAGGGAGCGTCCTCAAGATTGTTTGGTGCCATTGCAAAGTGTTGCACCGGACTTTGGAAAAGGACTGCTGTAGCAAGGGCAAAGACATCGCTTGTCATGCGTTTTGAGCCACGTTTGTTGTCGGCTGAATAATACTTATTGAGGGTGCTTCCACCAAAATCCATGCTTCCGACAGTATTGCGCACAAACGGATGAATGCATGCGTTCTTGGCTTCTGCATCACACATTCCCTGAGAAAAATGAAGGTTTTCACTTGCGAGTACTGCTTCTGCAGCCGCAAAGTTAGGATACATCCTGTCCCAGCCTCTTGGCAGAGTACAGCCATGGAATATCACAAGGATTCCATGATCGTTGGCATCGGCAAGAATGTCATGATAGAGACGCATTGTCTCCTGCTTGTCACCACCGAAAAAGTCAACCTTTATGCCGCGTATGCCGTTTTTCTGCATCCATTTCATGTCCCTACGACGCTTCACGATATCGTTCATTACACCGCGAGGCCCTTGGGGAGCATCATTCCAGTTTCCGTTGGAATTATACCACAGATATAGGTCAACGCCTTTCTCCTTGCCATATTTAGCAAGTTTCTCGATACCATCATATCCTATCTGAGTATCCCATAGGGCATCCACAAGGACTGTATCCCAGCCCATGGCAGCAGAAAAGTCGATATATTTCTTTTGCTCTTCGAAATTACAGCTTGGATCCATCTTAATTATCCAGCTCCAGCTCCCTTTTCCATAATCATAGTCCTTGGTTGGCTCATAGATTTGCTCCACTAGGTCGAAAGGAATGGTAGTCTCGACTATAGGAGCAAGATCAGAGCCAACTGTCACAGTCCGCCAGGGAGTGAAACCGGGGAGTGCAATCTGGGCGCCTGAAGAACCGAAACCATTATTCTCCGCCTGCATTGGATAGGCCACAGCATATTCGCCATCTTTCTTATTTGCAAGATGAGATGCACAATAGTTTCCTGCAATTCCAGTCTCAGAAACCAAAGTCCAACCGTCATTACCTTTTTTGAAAAGGCAAGGGAATGTATAGCCATTGCCCCAGCCGTTCTTGCCCATCTGATCATCGAGGTCATAATTAGTCTCATAGCTGGGGGCAGTTCTTGCAAACCCGGTCATAGGTTGCATTTGAGGGCAAAGGAATGTAGTGGTCGTTTCCGGGAAATTGAATCCGGTAATCTCATTATTTATCACTGCACTAAGGGTCTCCCCCTTCGGAAGCACCTTATATCTGAAAGCGACATTATTGTCGCTGACACGCATCTGGACATCAAAGACAGGCACCCCGGCTTGCGAAACAGTAAACGTCTCTTCGTTGGCTATATAATCCACCTTACTTTTCTTGATATTGGAGAGAGAGTAAGAGTCTGCCACTTCCTTAACACCTGAAGCAGAGGTGATATCCAGACCTGAAGTGTAATCTCCAATATTGGTCTGGAGCCCGAGTGGAGACGGGAGTATGAACTGATGTCCATCATAGGCTACACTGTATGTCACATTCATACCATTGTCAGTGACAGTCACGACTGTCTTTCCGTCCGGACTCTTCAATTCATAAGTGTCAGGCTTGAAATTAGCCTCAGCGGAATAATTGAGAACCGGATTGTCTATACCCATCGTCTTTAGCATTTCCTTAGCATAACGACTGCCAAGCTCACGATAGGCATAAGCCGTGAAATGAAGCCCGTCTCCACGCTGCGGGAGATTGGCAGATGAGACCACATGAGCAGTCGGGATCACCTCAGGAAGAGTAGCAATAATAGCATTGTGGCTGCCACACACACCACCTTTATCAGAGGAGACGACTTCACCTGCTATCAAAGGGATTGAATTAGGAGCAAGTTCGAGATCTGCGAGAAGATCATCATAGACTTTCTTCACTTTAGTCGGCCACTCCTTGTCGCCGGTGTTAGACTCACCCTGATGCAACAAAATACCCTTGATCACACCATCTTTCTGTGCTTTCTTGGCACATTCCACGAGGCGGTCGTATGGTTTGTTGTCATATGCTTTCATAAAACCTTGAAACCAATCAGCCTCCGAAGTAACAGAAGCCGGATCATAGTCTTTGCTCAGATGCTCTATCTTGCATCCACCTACAGCAACCGGAACGACACCGACGGTGACATTTTCAGGAAGATTGTCCACCATCGTACGGCCGAAATAATCGGCAGGGGTAAGCCCTGTATTCTCTCGCACCAATGGGGGAACTGCTACATACCACTCCCCTTTCTTGCGCTCGGGATGATTGTAGTCTACAGCCGACATGACCTTGAAACGCTCCGGTACGTTCTGACGGTCGACAGCTTCCACGCGTGCATTACCTTCCATATTTGACTGCCCGAGGCACAAATATATGTGGAAGTTTGGATCTAGTGCGTAGGCTGTCAGGGCAGCCATTATCAGAGTGGAACCTAACATTAGGGATTTCAATCTTTTCATGAGAGTATTAGTCTAATTATAGTTTTTTTGGGTTAAACGGGCTTTAGTGGCTCTAAGAGCTCTGAGATCAGCCTTCTTTCCATGTGTAAAATTACGAAAAAAATTGGAAACAGGCTTTTCTTTATGTGGCTTTTCCTTATTTTTTCGTATTCAGGAGGCAAAATTCAAGGTTTCTTGATCTTCTTTCCATCTGAAATATATATTCCCGAGGCTGAGACCTCCGCAATTGATGAAGCCACTTTAATTCCTTGAAGGTTATAGACTTCAGCGTTTGTCTTGTCAGACTGAAGGGCATTTACCGACTCATAGGGATTGTTGTTGGTGGCAAAGACATGCTTGATATGAATCGGAGAATTGCCATAGCACCAAAAACCGACCCTATATACTTCAGATGTATTTAAGGGTGTTATTCCGGAAGGCAGGTTTTTCATCATGCCGTCAAGTTCACTTATCACTATCACGCCACCTCCGAATTTTGCACTGTAAGGCTCTTCCCAGTAACTTGCGGTGTCGAATACACGAAGCTCCAAACCATTCTCTTCAGGCTGGTTAAGTTCAGCTACCAGATATTTATAACCCGACAAGTCGATCGCAGGATTAAATTCCCATCCACCGAAACCATATTGCCCTCCTACGAAGACACCGGTTCCCACATCGAATGTTCCTTTTTCCCAGATTGTCGGGTTAAACGTATTCAGATCAAATATAAAATCACCTTCAGCTGGGTCCGGATGTGGAACTTCGGGAATCTCTTCGGAATAAGACACTTTTGGATCAGTTATACCCATAGTCTCGAGCATAGCAGCCGCATAGCGGCATCCCAACACACGGTAAGCATGAGCTGTAAAATGCAGTCCATCCCCTTTTTGTTCGAGATTTGCAGAAGATACCACTTTAGCTGTAGGGATAGTCTTAGGGAGTTTGGCTATGACAGTATTGTGTCCGCCACAGTAGCCACCCATCTCAGATCTGACGGTCTCTCCAACAAGGAGGGGAATGGAGTTCGGTTCGAGACCAAGGTCGGCAAGCAGGTCATCATAGACTTTCTTTACTTTGCCGCACCATGCCTCCTGGCAGTTGTTGGATTCACCTTGATGAAGGAGAATGCCTTTGATCACACCATCTTCCTTAGCTTTCTTGGCACATTCGAGAAGACGATTGTATGGAGAATTGTCATACTGAAGCATGTAGTTCTTATACCATTCAGCTTTAGAGGCAAGCGTAGCCGGATCAAGATCTTTGTCAAGGTCTTCGATCGGAGCACCTCCGACGGCGACATTTATGACACCAATCTTTATATCTTCAGGAAGGTTCTCAACCATCGTGCGACCGAACCAGTCAGCCGGGGTAAGACCTGTATATTCCCGACATAGGGGAGGCATAGCTTCATACCACTCACCCATATGTCTTTGAGGATTATTGTAATTGACTGCCGGCATCATCTTGAAACGATCTGGAATATTCTGCTTGTCGATGTTTTCGACAAGTGCATTACCTTCCATATTAGACTGACCGTAGCAGAGATATATGTGGAAGTTAGGATCTTGGGCATCGGCAGTAATGGATGATGCCATTACTGAAAGGCCTAAGAGTATGGATTTTAAAATTTTCATATTCTATTTTTGAGGGTTTTAAGGACTCTAAGGGCTCTAAGGGCTTTAGGGGCTTAAGGAGAGGAGATTTACTTCTTCAGGATTTTTCTGCCGTTGACGATGTAGATGCCGGGAGCGTTGACTTCGGAAATGGAAGAGGCTACGCGGATGCCCTGGAGGTTGTAGACAGGACCGTTGGTTTCGAACTCGGCTGCAATTGACTCGACAGCTGTTGCGTTGGGGTCGTTTGACGGAAAGATATTCTTCACCTTAAACTTGTGGCCACCATATGTCCAGAAGCCAACAATATAGATGTGGGATGAATCCACTTTCCTATTTTCACTGGATTTCATATTCTTAAGATCTACCACCACTCTTGATCTACTGCCGAAATCTATCATATAGGGATCTGTCCAGTAATTATCCTTGTCAAAAAGTCGGAGAGAAAGACCTCCTCCCGGATTCTCAACCTCGCAAATAAGATAATGATACTCGGAAAGGTCAAGGCCACTACCGTATTTCCATCCGGCAAAGCCATATTGCCCGGTTGTGATCTCGCCTGTCTGCTCATTGAAACTTCCATTCTCCCATATGGAAGGATTGAAATAACCATTGATAAGAGGGAATGGAGTAGAGATAAACGTCAGATACTTGGTCTCTTCCCTGCCATCAAGAGAATATTTCACTTCACACTTCGTCTTCCCGGGGCGAAGAGCAGTAAAAGAAGATCCATCCCAGTTCAACACGTCCGGATTGGAGATAGCCACCTCAATGTCACCACTGACATTGAAATCAACACCAATGCCACGGTCAGCTATGAGGGCGGCTCCTTTGGAACTGCCTGTCAGAATGACTGTCTCATCTGATGCATCTATGCCTCGCGGAGAGAAATAGAGGTCAACGCTCTGTGCTTCAGGCACATCAAAGCCGGCATATTCATTAAACCAGTGATATGTCGACCACATACAGCCGTCGGGATCGTTGTACATGGTATAATTCCCGGCACTTCCCGGCTTGCCGTCGAAGCGAGCAAGAAGTTCCGGACCTGTAAACAGCATCCATCCTATGTTGCCGGTACGGTCGGCAAGGAGCTTAAAGTTAGCTCCGAAACCTTGACCGAGCATCTTGCCGGTAATGCTTTTTCCCCATGAAGCCTGATACTTAGAAGGAAGCCAGTCCATCTCAGTGACAAGCATAGGGGCGATGGCAGCACAAGGTTCGATCTGATTCTTCCATCCGGCTGCAAAAGAATCGTATCCACCACCGTAGCTTCCGCCAAGCTCATGGCTTGGCTCTATGGCGTCGCTGCCATACCAGCCGGGATACACATGGACAGCATATCCGATATTCCTACCTTTTATGGGATATTTGGCATAACCGGCATATTGAGATTGATAGGCAGTTCCCGGGACCCAGAGGATATTTTCGCAACCCTCTTCACGCATCAAATCAACGATCTCCTGAAAGAATTTTGTAAGAGCTTGATTGCAAGCATCAGATCCGGCCCCGTATTGACCATCCGTGCCTTTGATTTGAACAGGTTCATTGGCGAGCTCAAACATGATATTCGAATTATCAGTCAGACACTTCTGTGAAGCGACATAGCCCCAGATCGTCTTCAGATAACTATGATAAGCGCCACCAACTTCAATTTTTTCCGGACATACACCCGGCGGACGCATCACTACGTACAGCCCCTTAGAGACAGCATATTCCGCCATAGGAATAAATACCTGTTCAAGATACTTCTTGAATCTATCGAAGCTGAAAGCAGAGATATCGCCTTCGCCATCAGGCCACATACCCGGAGTGTTAGACCAGTATGGATCCATATGCATACGGACATAGGTCATTTTCCAACCGGCACGGTCAAGCACACCGTCCATGATGTCCTTGTTGTATTTGAGACAAGCATTGACATCGTAGTTATTCCATTTTGAGCCCTGTTCGTTAAACCATGGGCTGTAAGTCTGACCGAAACCGTGCAAGTTGACTTTATTTCCCTCCTCATCCATCAACCAGCGTCCTTCTACGTGGAGCTTCGGCATGGGCATGCCGGGCCAGCACATGGCGGGAAAAACTGTGAGGATTGCAAGGATAATTAGAAAGATAGGTTTTTTCATACGTTATTGATGAAAGATTCATGATTTATCATGATGTATCTTGATTTGTCAGGATTTATCATGATATATTAACTAATTGAATCATTTAAACAGCATAGGGATGAATTCGTTGAGGCTTCGGCGCCAGGTGAGCCATTCGTGGTGGGTGCCAGGAGATTCGTAGTAGATGTTATTGATGCCGGCGTCTGTAAGCGCTTTGCATATATTGGGAGCACCGAAGTTTTCTTCCGAACCCATGCTGAGGAAGAGTACCTTTACCTTATCGTTGAATGCCTTGGGATCTTTGAAGACACCTCCATAAGCATTTTCAAGATTGCCATGCAGGCCAAATAAGGCTCCGCTGAAGCTGCCTATATGTGAGAATTTATCGAGGTTTGCGAGAGTTATATCGAAAGTTTCCTTACCGCCCCATGAAAGCCCCGCCATAGCGCGGTTGTCACGGTCGGTCTTTACGCGGAATGTTTTTTCAATGTAGGGAATAAGATCGTTGAGAAGGACGGGAGTGAATGAAGCACCAAACTGCTCCATAGTCTCTCCTTTCCTCGACCCGAAAATGTGACTGCAGTTTCCGTTGTCCATGACTACAATCATCGGCACAGCCTTTCCGGAGGCAATGGCATTGTTAAGAATATTTGCCATCATACCTTGCTTGGACCATCCGGTCTCATCTTCGCCCATACCGTGCTGAAGATACAGCACAGGATATTTGGCATTGGGGTTTGTCTCATATTCAGCCGGAGTGTACACAAAGCATCTGCGTTGCTTTCCTTCTGTATCTGAATAATATTTGCATTCTCTCACCTGCCCGTGAGGAATATCTTTATTGAAAGTGTAATAAGCCGCAACTTCAGGAGATTCGGGAATCTCAATACCCGAACATTCCTTACCGCAGCCATAGAATGTCTCAGACGCCGGATCAATGACCGAAACTCCGTCAATTATGAGGAAATAATAGTGAAAACCCTCAACAAGGGGATCTGTAGTAGCGGTCCAGACTCCATCTGCATCCTTCACCATATCATACTTCTTACTGCAGATATCCACTTTGACATCCTTTGCCTCGGGAGCGTGGATCTTGAAAACAGCACGGGAGTCGGAAGCGACACAAGGATATTGCGCTTCCGGGACATTTGTGGAAGCTGTCACGCCTTCGGCGGGATTAGCAGCGAAAGCACAGTTGAGTCCTATCGAGAAAAGGATTGCGGTAAGAGTGAGGGATTTCATGGAGTTATTGAGTATGGAATTTGAAAAAAATAAAAGAGTATAAGGGCTTTAGGGGCTCTAAGGGCTTTAGGGGTCTTAACAACTTAGAGCCTTTAAGGGATTTAATCAATAAGATAAGCCGGGACGGGGAATACCCGCCCCGGCTGGATAATAAGCAAATGTGAGAATTATTTCTTGATAATCTTCTTGCCGTTAGAGATGTAGAGACCTGGAGCAGCTACTTCTTCGAGGGAGTTAGCTACCTTCACGCCCTGGAGGTTGTAGACAGCAGTGTTAGCCTTTACAGGAGCAATTGTCTCAACAGCGCTTTCATCTAATGTATAAAGCTTAACATTTGCGATTGTATAGGAGCCAACGAAATCTCCTGATTGGAGAAGAAGGTGAGCTGTGTTGTCGGTATCAGCTTCCGGAACCGCCTTAAAGGTCACAGTCTGCCAATCATCAGCTTTCTCAACTTCTACGCCTCCATTGACATTACTGCTCCAAGTTCCAAAATTATAGTGGAGAGTTCCTGAAAAACCTTTGATTTTTACATCAACATAATACTCAGTACCTGCAGTGAGCTGAACACCATCGATAACCATATACTGGACATCCCAGAAATTCGCTGTTGCAACATCATTGGTTATAGTCAGACCTCCATCTTTAAGCTCGGCGTTAGTCACGTCTGATTTCCAGAAATAATATCCCTCAGCTGTAGCGAAGTCATTTTCAGCGATTACTTGCTTTTCAGGTTCTACCGGAGTGACATCATCTGCAACTTGCTTTTCTACGACTACATTATTAACGTAGAAAGTCGCAGCCTCCGCTTTAGAAGACAAGCAAATAGCGATATTCTTGAAACCACCTGCACCTGCGAACTGGCTTGTAACAGTGATTTCCTGAGAATATGTCTGCCAATCACTTTTTGTTTCAAAACCTTGGAAATTGCCCTGATAAGAGCCTCTGTCACCCTGCGCCTGCATACCGACTGTGCGAGTATCAGTGCAATAGTTGTCAAATGTAACTTTGATTACATCGCCTTCTTGAACCGGCTCTGCAAAGCAGATGAACATCTGGCTTTTCCAATCATCAAAATTACCATCTCCATTTGGCTCGTTTTCAGCAATGGGGCATTCGAAAACCTTGCCTTCGCCCTTAGGATTGTCTACCACTTTTGCCGGTCCGGACCAGCCTGCTTGGAGAGTTGCGGTTTCGCCATCGGCAGCTTTTCCACCTTCGATGATAGAAACCCACTTAGCACTTGCTGAAGAAGCTACGAGAGCTGCAGCAGCAAAAAGTAAAAATTTCTTCATGTTTTTGAAATTTGGGTTAATAAAAAAATATTTACATAGAGACAAGGGGGAGGGGAAACCTCCCCCTTGTGTAGAAACAAAATTATCAATTGTTTTCGTATGCCTCGCAGACTTTGCCATACTGAGGCTTACGCTGATAGTTAAGGTTCCAGAGACCGATTGGCTCTTCCGGACGCCATCCGCTACCGGCAGGACTGTCGGTCTGTGCCCACTGGCAGATACCGAATTGCTGATCAACGGGGATAAGTTCGAAATACTTATTGATGATGAACTTATAGAAATCACCCATAGCCTGCTGCTGTTCAAATGTCACATCGGAAGTCTTGATAGTGTTGCCTGCTTCATCGCTGATACCCATATCAAGCTCAGTGATGCGGATAAGCTTACCGGAGTTTGCAAGAATCTTGAACATGTTCTCAATTGCAGCCTCATTCTTAGCCTGATCTTGAGCATTAAGGCGATATGTGACGTGCATCTGGCTACCGATACCATCGATCTTGGCACCCTTAGCTTCCCACTTCTTGATCCAATTTACGAGGCTCGTACACTTGTCATTATTGTTGTAGTCAGCCTCAAGGTTATAATCGTTGATGAAGAGTTTGAGATCAGCCGGATTAGCTTCTTCCTGAGCCGCAAATGCTTCGCGTGCATACTTTTCAGCAAGAACCACATAGTCTTCACCAAGATAATCCTGCCAGTAGAAGCTATCAGGATCAGCTCCGGATGGGTCAGTTTTCAATGGGATTTCACCCCAAGTGTCTTGAAGAGGTTCATTGACGAGATCCCAAACCTTAACTTTACCTTCAGTAGCATCCATAGATCCGACAATCCAGCGCTTTAGTTCATTAGACAGAATCTCATACTTCTCTTCTGCAGTCAGAGGTATGCCTCCACCCGCTACTGTGATTGTATAGTGATCGACAATTCTTGATGCCACAATAGAACCTCGCATTTCCTTAGAAACATAATTATCGGTAGACCCTCCTAAATCGCAAGAGCCATTTGTGATGAGTTCGCGACCATTAAGCTTAAAGCTGATATCGTCAAAGTAGTAAGTGTTGGCATCTGCAAAGTCGTTCAAGTTGAAAGCAATCGAGTGTCCGCCTTCCCATTCAGAACTACAAGTGCCGCTTTTGCTATAAGTAGTCCAATCATTAGTGAATGCCACGCTTCCAATTGCGTCCCAATGCAGATAGCTGCCCGGATCTCCATGCACCTGCGTGCCAGCACTTGCATCTCTGTCAGCACGCACATTCATAGATACCTCCCAAGTGTCGCCTGAATGGAAACTTTCGCCGGGGAAATTAAGCCAGAACTGACTATCCCAAGCCGCTTCAACCATATCATCTGTCTGAACCTGAATACATTCGCGGTTGACATCCATTTCAACAGAACCGGCACCGGCGACCGTGATATAGTAACCCTCTACGAGACGAGATGGCACAAGATTACCACGCATTTCCTTAGAAACATAGCTGTCGGTGGAACCACCAAAGTCGCACGCGCCATTGACGACGAGTTCCTGACCATTGAGTTTGAAGCTGATATTATCGAAATAATAT
Source organism: Muribaculaceae bacterium (assembly GCA_029060285.1). GTDB lineage: Bacteria > Bacteroidota > Bacteroidia > Bacteroidales > Muribaculaceae > Lepagella. Next base: position 31,844 of record JAIDUH010000030.1, read on the forward strand.
TCGTTAGCCTCAGTAAAATCGTTAAGGTTGAATGCGATTGAATGACCTCCGTTCCATTCAGAAGTACAGTTGCCACTTGCTTTATAAGTTTCCCATTCTGTAGTGAAGTTTACACTTCCAATGGCACTCCAATGGAGATAAGCACTTGGATCACCATGAACCTGAGTACCGGAAGATGCTTCTTTCTTGGCACGGACATCCATAGAGACTTCCCACGTGTCACCTTCCTTGAAAGAGACTCCTGCAAAATTCAGCCAGAACTGGCTATCCCATGGATCAGAAACCATATCATCGGTAATCACCTGAAGACACTCTCTTGCCACATATTCTTCATGAGTCTGAGAAGGGTCGGCAGGAAGCTGCTTGTCGGCGATAAGACCGTTTAGATATTTAGTATTCTGCTGTGAATGCCATACGAGAGTATGTCCATACACCTGCATACCTGCATTAGTGGCAGCTTCAACAAAGCTCATAACAGTGCCGAAATTCATGTTTCCGTTGTTATCGACAATAGAAGCATATTTCATGGCATTCCCGGTGGTGACCATGTCAAAGTTAGAGTTTGTCAGCATATAAGCTGCACCCTGCTTAAGGTATTCGTCGGCTGACACACCGGTTCCGAGAGTGAAACCGGGGTGCGCAGAACGATTGACATATTCCTTGAGGGGTTTGTATTCGGCAAGATATGCCAAACGGGCATCATCTTCCGGCTGCTCCACGAAATAATTGTTTGTGTCCAGGTAATCAGCACAGGACGCAAGCATCATCGGGAGCGCCATAACCATATAACTAATTTTCTTCAGTTTCATGATTCAATTCATTTATTGTAGGTTGGATTGAAATTGAATTCTGGCACGATTTGGCGTGAACGGAGCACAAGAATGTCGCTTGTCTCGAACTGACGGGGACCGAAATCAACTTTATATTCAAGATAGAGGCCATCGCGATCCTGATTACCGAAGCTATTCTTCTCACCATTCTTCACGAACTTACCGCTACCGCTTGCAGTCATGCCTGGAGTTTCGGTAGAGATAGTGCAATTGTCACCATCAAACTTGAGAATAAGGTCGCAAGTAAGGGTCTTTACAGATTCGCCGTCGGGCACAACAGTAGAAAGAGGAAATACAAGTTCGGTCAAAGACTTAGTGGTAAGTCTTACCACCTCATCCTTTTCAACGTATTCAGCCTTACGCTCTACGGTCGTTGTAGTTCCATTCTCAGTTATCTTGTCAGTGCCACGGCGGAGATAACTTGCATCCCAAGGGTTAACATACTTCACGCAATAAAGCACATAATCTTGAGGCAGCACTTTCCAAGCACCTGCATCCGTACGAGCCGGAGAGTCTCCTTCTACATTAGGCACACCTGTAAGAATATGATCCGCACCTGTCTGATTAGTCATTCGTAAAGGGATCACATAAGTATCCTTAGTCGCATCAGGATCTGCGAAGAAAGCATCGCTTAAAGTAACTTCAGTACCAAAAAGATAGTCTTTCTTCTTCGTCAGAGTCGTAGAAGCGAGAGAATAATAATTCTCAGGCATCACTTTTACAGGGCTCCCATCAGGGAAAGAAAGGTTATCGACCAAAGTTGGATCAACAACGACATCAATTTTGACATCTCTCGACTTGTAAGCACCCCCATGAGTAGCAAATATCTGGCATTTGTGCTGGAGAGCAAGTGAATTGTCTCCATCTGGCCAATCCCCGAGAACGAGGATTGACGAGGGATACTGGTTTGCGAAGTAGACTGTCACGCCTCCTTGATAGTCAGGAAACTCGTTATCCTGATTATGGCAGGAAGTAGCAGCTACAGACAATACCAACGAGAGTCCGGCTATAATACTGTTTCTAATTATTTTCATTTTGTTTGAATTAATAGGTTAATTACCATCCTGCATTCTGCTCGAGGTTGCTGAATTTCAGGACATCGGAATATGGAAGCGGACCATAGATCATGTAGTCTCTAAAATCGCGTTTTTCAACATCAACAGCGTCATAACTGTTGCCACTGATCTTCATACCGCGTGCCGTCTCATTGAGATTAGCATTCCAACGACGCAAATCCCAGAAACGCTTGTTTTCGAAGCAAAGCTCAATACGGCGCTCGTTGCGGATAAGTTCTCGCATTGATTCTTTCGATGCAGCACATTCGTCGAGATAAGAAGTATCGGTTATACCGGCGCGGTTGCGGATGGCCTTGATGACATCGTAAGCAGAGAAGCCATTGCCATTATCACTCTTTGGGCCCCAAGCCTCATTGGCAGCCTCAGCATATGCAAGGAAAATCTCTGTATAGCGGATGCGAGTAGCGTAATGAGGTTTCTCAACCTTGCTTGTTGAATTAGGATTGACATCGCTGCGGAGAAGCTTGCGCAGATAGTATCCGGTACGAGTGGATATGCCGGACTCCTTGTCGATACCGTCCTTATTATCAGAATCAGCTGTAGTATTGATAACATCATTGTTGACTCCAAGGGTGCTTCCATTGACTACAATATATGCTTGCAAACGAGGATCGCGACCTTCATATGGATTCTTGCTATCATAGTTGGACTTGGCATTGCTAATAGGATAGCCATTAAGCATCGGGAAAGCGTCTACGAGGTTTTGAGTCGGGTTGACACGGCCTTTTCCATATAAAGAGGGAGGGAAGTTGTTTTCCTCACGTGAACAGTTGGTCTCGTTGTTGCCACGCCAGATAATCTCAGCATGGTAATCAGCCTTGGCAGGATCGTTTCCGATCTCTTCAGCTGTATACCAAAGATGACCAGTAGGAGCCATACCGGCAACTCCACCTATCTGCTTAAGAAGATTTGCAGAACGAGTGGCAGCATCAGCCCAAGTCACGCCAGACTGGTCGGAGAAAGCAGGGCTTGCTGCAAGGAGAGCAGCCTGAGCTGCAATAGCCTCAACAATGCGACCCGAAATACGGAGTGCCGTATTGGTGCCGTTCACACGATTATACTGAGCGGCAGAAACGCCTTTGCTCTTATATTTAGCAGGCACTTGAGCATCGGAAATATCTGCATAATCCTTAGGAAGAAGCTCAATTGCAGCATCAGCATCGGAAAGAAGTTGCTCAAGGCAAGCTTTGAATGAATCACGGCTGACATTAAGATCTGAAGTTGCGCTGAAAGAATGATTCCAGATAGGCACTCCCAAAAGCTCACCTGCACTGTTCTTGCCGGCGTAGTTCTGGAGCAGATAATACATATTCAAAGCCCGAAGGCCATATGCCTCACCTTTAAGACGGTCGTAGAACATCTCGTTGATTGCTTCATTGGTAGCAAACATCACATTGTCGATATGTTCGAGAAGAAGGTTGCAATACTGAATTGAAGCGTTGCGATCACGCCAGTTATTGACAGATACGCCGGTCTGTGAAGTCCAAGCTCCACCTGCTATAGTCCTATAGTCGTTATTAATGTCGTTTGAAACGGCATCATCTGTAGCTACGTCGTTTTCCGGATCACCGGGATAGGGCATCAAGATATATGCACTCCTGAGAATCTGGTCTGCGTAGTTCGACTCTGAATCAATGGAGTTTTCATCCTTGATATTCTCAATGGCCGGATCGAAAAGGTCGTCACAAGCAGTGAATCCCATCACGATTGAAGCTACTGCAATATATTTAATTAATTTTTTCATCTTGGTTAGTTTAGAAAGTTACTTGTGCACCTATATTATAGAAACGTGACTGAGGAGCACTTCCTACGTTTCTTTCAAGAATTTCACGATTCTTGCCAAATGTCACGAGATCATCTGCACTGATATAGAGCTGAAGTCCATGAATAACCGGACCATGGAAAAGAGTCTTCGGGAAATCATATGTCAGCTGGATCTTATCAATGTCAAATCTATCGGTGCTATACATCCAGAAGTCTGATGCCACGTAGTTGTTAGCACCATTGCCTGTAGTAAGACGTGGAAGAGTTGCAGTTGCAGCAGTTTCCTGTGTCCACGCTTCGCGAGCAGCAGCAGTATACTTGTTCTCACCTACCATCTTGTAGTAAGAGTTGTCATTGAGCAAGCCATGGCCGCCAAAGCTTCCAAGACCATGTACGAAAAGAGTGAAGCCTTTCCAAGACAACTGGAGGTTGACACCCATGAAGAATGGGCTTCCATACCAACCACCTTTGCCAAGGTATTCCTGGTCGTTGGTGTCTACCTTACCGTCGCCGTTAAGGTCACGATATTTTAGGTCGCCGGCTTTCAGCGTACCGCCGCCAAGAGCTGACTGATCCCATGCTGCAGCCTCTTCGTCGGTCTGGAAGAAGCCATCAGCACGATAACCCCAGATAGCATCTATAGGCTTGCCTTCACGATATTGATAGTCATTTTCCCATACTTCGTCACGCTTGAGAGCCTTTGTATCGTAGTAAGTTCCTGTCACGCCAAACTTAAACGCGAAGTCACCAAAGTCTTTCTTTACATTGACACCGAAGTCAAAACCGGAGCGTCTGTTGTCGTTCATATTCGTATAAGGAACGAAAGAAGCCTCAGGATAGTATGTAGAGAAGTAAGAAGGGAACTTAGTTGATGTGCTTCCGAGCAAACCTGTAGTCTTATAATTGAAGTACATTGCATTGAAGTCAAGCAAACGGTTGAAGAGTTCACCACGGAGACCCACAGTATATTGCTTAATCTTCACAAAAGTCAAGCCCTCGTTAGGACCGCGCTTCGGGTATGCTGCCGAACCGCCACCGATAGCCCATTCATACCAACCGCCCTCAGTATAGTTAGCTGAGTACATGTAATAATCCTGGATATCCTGATCCTGATTGAGCAATCCAGCAGAAGCAGACAGCATCAAAGTATTGACAGCATCATTGTCTGCAAGGAAAGCCTCATTGGCAATATTCCAGCCGATAGTGGCAGTAGGCGACCATCCCTGACGGTGACCCGGTGCAAGCTTGGATGAGTGAACACCTGTGAGAGCAAGGTCTACATAGTAGCGGCGTGCGTAGTTATAATCAACTTCGAAACCAATGTTCACGCTGCTTGTCTTATGATACTGGCCGGCACGGGTGCGCTGCCATCCGGCACCTACCACAAGGGCATGAAAATTATGAACATCATTGAACTGGCGTGCATAGTCGAACTGACCTGACCAGTACATAGTCTGACGGCTTGCAGAATTTGAAATGTTCTGAACGCCCGAATGCTCATCCTTACCTTCGATAGTCACAGCAGTGATGTCGTCTGTGCCATTGAATTCTCCCCAAACCGGAACAAAAGTTGCATAGGAGTTTGTATAAGAAGTGTTGTAGGAAGTAGCATAGTCAACAGCATATTTAGTGTTGAAGGTCAAACCCGGCGTAACCATTCCGAGATCCACATTGATACCGGTATCAAACTGGAACTGACGGCTTGTAAACTTGCTGTAGCCCTTTGCATAGTAGTCAGCAAAGACATTTGTCTTATCTTGCTGAGTACCGCCAAGGAAATAACCATTGAAGATATTGGCAGTTGCTCCAATCTGTTCAAGGGCGCTTGTAGCTTCAGGATTGATAAGACTTACCGGAATAAGCGGATTGATTCGGTTTGGACGCAATGTAGTAGCATTCGCCCAATAGCTATTTTCACTATTAGCGGAGCGAGAGCCGTAGAAAGTGGCACTCGTATTTACATATGCACTTATCCATTCAGTAATATCTACGTCAATATTACCACGGACACTGAAACGATCGGTATAGTTCTTCTTTCCTTCTCCAACCTTAAGATAGTCGCCGTGACGGAAGTAATTGACGTTTGTATAGAAACGAGCACGCTCATTACCTCCGGATATTTCAGCTGACACATCAGTTCTATTGTAAGCTCTGCCTACATAGTCGGAAGAATACATGTCAATGTTAGGATATCTGTAAGGATTCTTTCCTGAAGAATAATTATACAGATCTTGCTGGCTATATATCGGATCCTTACCATCATTAATCAAAGCCTGATTGTAAAGAGCCATATATTCAGCCGAACCAAGATATTCCGGGAAAGACTTTGCCACATGCCATCCGGTGTTAGCCCTGACATTGACGCTGAGAGGAGCATCCTTTCCGCGCTTGGTAGTGATATAAATCACACCCTTGGAAGCACGGGCACCATAAAGGACCGTAGCAGCAGCACCCTTCATGAATGTTATGTTCTCCACTTCAGTCGAAATGATATTATTCATGTCGCGGACCACACCGTCGATGAGAACGAGGAATCCATCGTTATCGCCATCCTGGCCCCATAAAGAGTTTCCATTGAAACCGCTCACGTAACCGGAAATGGTACCATTGTTAATGTCGTTGATATAATTGACCTCCATCAACTTTGCAAAGTCAAGCACTTCAACTCCGCCAAGCATGTCGCCTCGGTCGGCAACTCGGTAGGCCAACTGCACCTGATTGTCAGAATCGGAATCCGCCTCCTCAGCAGCCATCAAGCTTGGAGCGCAGAGGGCAGCTGCAGTGACAATCGGGAGAAATTTATAATATTTTGTTGTCATATCTTTAATAGAAAGGTTAGTTTAAATTCCTTACCAGCCCGGATTCTGCTCGAATTCTGCATAAATATATGTATCATCACGAAGCAACGGGAACCAATAGTGCTTAGAATCAAAGTTGCGGGTCAGAATAAGTTCTTCATGGAATTCTGCCACCTCAGCCTCTGCGGGATCATTTTCAGCGAAGAAAGTCTCATCAGCACCGGAAACGCGGATAAATTCCTGAGAAGTTTTCTCGATATAGCCCGGTTCTGTAAGAAGAAGCCAACGCTGAAGGTCGTTGAAACGGAAACCTTCGAATGAGAGTTCCACTGCACGTTCACGGCGAACTTCATCCATATAGGCATTTCCGGTGAACTTTGTGGAAACATGTCCTGCACCGCAGCGGTCGCGAAGGACATTGAGAGCCTCGATAGAAGTTTTGTCGCAATTAGCAGACTTGCCTGAAGGACCACCAAGCACCGCAGCTGCCTCTGCATACATCAAATAGACATCGGCAAGACGCATGTAAGGAATGTAAGCGTGGGGGTTAGGACCGTAGTCGTCGGCACCTGCTGAGTCATACTTCTGGCAAGTATGAGGCACAAGCTTCTGATAGAAGTATCCTGAACGAGATGCGTTAGTGACAGCACGCATCGACCCACCGGTAGCAAGACCTGCATACTTCATAGCTTTATCACCCTCACTTGGATCAGCATTGATGTAGGTCATGCCGTCAAAAACGATGTCATGATAGAATCTAGGGTCACGATCCTTGAAAGGATGCTTCGGATCCCATCCGGAATCAGGGTCATCAAGAGGAAGGCCATTAGCCATACCATAGTTCTTAACATAGTTGGCAGTTGCCTGATGGATGTGGTTATCCTGAGCACAAAGCTGGTTAGGACCGAAAGTACGTGAATAGTTGTAGCGAGTGAAAGACCAACCTTCAGAAGGACCACGCAAAAGAGCCTCTTTGCCACCGGGCTGAAGCCAGCTTCGTCCCATTGTGTAGAAAAGTTCGCTATAGCTTGTATCCACACCTTTTCCCTTCTTGTGGTCGTAGACATTCTCAAAGTCAAAAGAAGCGAATGCATACTGGGTTTCACCATTTTCGAAATATTTGATCACCTGACCGAGAGCATCCGCAGCTTTCTTTGCATACTCAGAATCATAATCGTAGGTCTTGCCATTCTTTGAAGCCCCTGTCTGAGCACCATTCTTCATAAGAGGACTTGCTGCCCAAAGCCAGTTTTTGCCAGCATAAGCAAGAGCAGTGATCTTATTGATTCTGAGTTCGTTGTTACCAAGAGTCTTCTTACCTGTTGAGGTATTATCCCAATTGACAGGGAGAAGGGACGCTGCCTTCTCGAAGTCTGCACCGGCCTTGTCAGCACATTCAAGATAAGAAAGGCGTGGAAGGCGAAGCTGCTCGCTTGGGCTAAATACTACATCAATGTATGGAAGTCCTCCAAGATATTCCATCATCTCAAAGTGCCACCAGGCGCGGAAGAAATAGAGCTGGCCAAGAAGCATATTCTTTTCTTCTTTAGAACCTACGAAGACATTGTCTTCCTTCTCAAGTTCCTGAATGCCTTTGTTGCATTTTGCGATGCAATACCAGGCGTGACCAACGAGGCGATGGTCGAATGCGCTTCCTGAAGTCGGATTGCAATCAGATTTTGCAGAGAACCAGAATTGGTTGTTATATTGCCAAGCAAAATAGTTGCCAAGGTCAATCTGAGTCTGAATAAGACGGTCAGTCTCAGCCTGCGGATTCATGATCTCATCATCTCCGAGATTCCAAGATGTAGTCCAATAGCATTGAGCCTTGTTAGGGATACAGTTGTAGATTTCCTCAATGAATCCCTGGGTATTTGTGAAATTCTTGAACGCTGTCTCGGGACTAACGTCTGAATCAGGCTCCTTATCGAGATAATCCTCGCAAGATGCCAATCCGGCAGTCAATGTCAAGCCGAATGCTATAGCGCCAAGAGTTTTAAATAGTTTTTTCATATCTTAGTTGCGGATGTTTAGAAATTGAATTTAATACCAAGGTTGAAGCGGCGCATTGTAGGATAAGCACCGGAACCGCCTCCACCTGAGAAGTTAGATTCACGGTCGTCAGGCATCTTTGACCACAAGAAGAGGTTGTTGCCATTAAGATAAATCTTAAGGTTGTTCATACCAAGTTTCTTGATCCAGCCACCGGTCCATGTGTAAGCAATTTCCATGTTCTTCAGTCGACAGTAAGAACCGTCATACAAGTACTGAGTGCCGTCGCTGTAAGAGCTTACCTGAGAATACCAGCGAGGAAGAAGAACATCGCCATCAAGATCATATCCATTCCACCAATCACCAATAAGATATACATTATGAGTATTGTGGGTAAATGAACGCAGACCAACATCGCGAGTGACATTTGTCACGCCATAGAACTGCACGAAGAAGCTAAGACCTTTCCATTCGCAACCAAGAGTCGCATTGTAAGTATTCTGGGGAGTGCCGGTGAAGCCGTAAGGAGCGGAGTCCTCAACATCTACCTTACCGTCGCCGTTGAAGTCGACAATGTAATAGTCACCGGGGAGACGGCCTTCGTTATTCACGTCATGAATAGGAGCTCCAAGGAGTTCGTCAAGAGAGTTAAGATATCCTCCGTTGATATGAGCGTGAGTCTGACCAATTGCAAATCCTTCTTGCTTCTGGTAAGAAGGCTTAAGTTCTGGGTCGTCGCGGAACTTGATCTTATTCACTGCATGAGTCATATTCAGGTTAGCCCAGAGACGAACGGGACCAAAAGTCTTGTTAAGACGCAATTCAAATTCATAACCTGTAGACTGTGCCTTACCAAGGTTGGCAGTTGCAGGAGTCTGACCGAAGTAAGAAGGCACTGCACGATCACTACCTTTTACAAGAATATCATTACGGTCATCGCGGAAGATTTCGACTGTACCTGAGATGAGACTATTAAGGAAAGAGAAGTCAATACCGAGGTTCATCTTCTTAACTTTTTCCCAATGAGCATCCGGATTGCCGAGAATAGTCTGACGATAATATTGATAGATACTGTTTCCGCTTGTAGTAGACATCTTTGCGCTGCCGCCGTAAGCCCACTGGTCCATATAAAGGAAGCGGTCGCCGGAGTCATCACCGATCTCACCATAAGAAGCACGTATCTTAAGCTCTTGCCACCATTTGTCAAGACCGGCGGCAGTCCAGAACTTCTCCTGAGAAGGACGCCAACCAATAGCGCCTGAATTGAAGAAACCGAAACGGAATCCCTTGCCGAATTTCTCTGAACCATTGTATGCACCGTTATATTCGAAGAAGTAACGATCGTCGAAGTTATAAGTAGCACGGAACACCCAGTCTTCACGATGTATTGGAATCATATTGCCCCATGCTGTTTCCTGACGAGTCCATACACCGGTCAGGCCAAGAGCGTTTTTGCCAAATTCACGGTTATAATTCAACTGAACCTGATAGTTCATATTGCGGGTAGTGCTGTAATCCTGAACGCTACCACCTTGAGTGCTCCACTTATTGCCTGGGTTATAGTCAAACATAGTAGTCTTGTCCCATTCGGTCTCAGTCTGAGCAATACCTGTGTCCGGATCAATCCACTTGTGCTGAGGACTATTATAAAGGTCGGAAATACCATGACCGGTGTCAAGGAAGCGGTTGTCCCAAGAAATCATGGCATGGAGTCCAAGACCAGGAGTGATGAATTTCAGATCCTGATCGAGAACAAAGTCAGTAGTAATCGCAGTAGTGGTAGAATGATAAAGACCACCCATTGCCAACTGTTCGATAGAATTGGACACCTGAGACTTAAAAGCGGGATAATATCCGAATGAACCGTCGGAATATATAGGCATAAATGCATCAGGAGCGATGTTATATACACCTGACCAAACCTGAGCATTGTTCCAGTTGCTTTGATCAAATGTATTGCCACCGTTAGGCTGAGTGGAAGTACGCTGACCGGATGAACCTGAGAGGTTGATCTTGAAAGTAGTGGTCGGAGTCAAGGAAAAGTCAAGATTTGAACGCACATTGATACGATTGTAGCCGAAACCTGTAGGATAGCCACGACCATTGTCAACATCCTTGAAAAGGTCACCTTCACTTACAAAATCGACAACAGCGAAGTAACGTACAAACTTAGTACCACCGCTTACAGAGACATTTGCATTGTAAGACATCGCATGATCCTTGAACAACCAATCTTGCCAATCTACGTTAGGATAGCGTTCTGACTCTTCAAGGCTGCTTGGATAGCGATATTTATTTGCAATAGCAAGCGGAGTCATATATGCCCAAGAAGACTCAAGAAGAGGAAGCTCATGCATGACTGCGAGATTAGTCTGCATAAGAGCATCAAAAGAATCACACTTGTCTGGAAGCTTAGATACTGTCTTCATAGTAGCTGTAAAGCCAACGTCAATCTTAGCGCGACCTTCCTGACCACGCTTGGTAGTGATAAGGATTACACCGTTGGCACCTTTTACACCGTAAACGGCAGTAGCTGATGCATCCTTAAGAACTGAGATTGACTTCACAGAGCTAACGTCTACACTGTTCATGTCACGTTCGATACCGTCGACGAGCACGAGAGGATCACTGTTGTTCCAGGAGGAAGCACCGCGGATGGTAATCTTGGCGGATTCATCGCCCGGCATACCTGAAGACTGAACGGTGATGACACCCGGAAGGTTACCAGTCAATGCTGCACTGATGTCATGCACACCGGCGGCACGTTCGAGGACCTCACCGGTTGTCTGGGTGATCGCACCGACCACAGAAGCTTTCTTCTGCTGGCCGTAGCCGACAACCACGACTTCATCGAGAACGTCGGAGTCCTCCTTCATTGTTACGTTAATGACCGTGCGGCCATTGACGTGTTCCTTAACTTCAGCCATACCAACATAAGTGAAGATGAGATCATCCTTCTTGATGTTAGGCACATTGATAGTGTAATTACCATCAATGTCTGTAGCCGTACCTATTGCGGTACCGCTCACCATGACTGTCACGCCGATGAGGGGCTCGCCCGACTCATCGACCACGTTACCTTTGACTGTATCCGCCCAGGCCGATATTGAGCCTGACAGGATCATCACCATCAGTAACGCAATGTAATGAAATGGTTTCTTTACATTTTTCATTGCTATTAAATATTAAAGTATAATGGAAAGTAATTGCGTTTTGCGTTCTGCGTTTTGCGTTTTCACGGTCAGTTGATAGACTCGGCGTTGGAGGCGTAGAGTCCTACGACCGTTCCGGTGAAACCTCCGGCTTCAGCGGTGGAAGTGAATCCCGCATCGACATCGTCGGCAAGCAACTCCCACTTGTTGCCTCCATCAGTGGAATAATGGAATCCATATTTAAGTCCGTTTCCAAGAATCTTGAAGTCTACTTCAGACAGGGCTGCATCCACCGGGATCTCTGCTATGGTGTGGGAGCCGTCTTCCGCAATCTTTCTGACCTCTATCTTATGATTGTCGCCGTGTCGCGTACGTGCCAACAGGTATTGATGCGTTTCGTCTTTCAGTATCAGCATCCCGGCAAGCTGCGAATCATTCTCGGGAACGAAAGTCATATGTGTGCAAGCGCTGAAATTATGATGGTTGAGCCTGCGGCATACATATGGAAGAACCGCTTTCTCCCGCGACTTTACGTCGGCACATTTCACTGTGAGATGTCCTGGATGTTGGCTCAATGAATAGTAATCGGAGGCTGGACCGCGTAACGTCATCCATTCATTACCGAGAGTCGTATCCTTGAAATCATCCTTACGATTGTAGTTTCCAAAGGTAAGTTTCTCTCCTCTCTTGACCCCGGATTTTTTTGCAAGCAGAGGGACCGCGTCGCCATTCTCTACAAATCGGGGCCAACCGTCAGCCGTCCAATTGACGGGGAGAAGGAATGTTTCCCGCCCAAGATTTTCCTTGCCACCTTCTACCGGACGACACGCGAGGAAGACGCCCCACCACTCTCCTTCCGGAGTCTTCACCATATCCGCATGTCCGGCGCAAGTCACCGGATTTTCTCTTGACGGATCGAGCGTGCGCTGCGTAAGGATCGGATTTGCATCCCATGGGGTGAACGGACCGAAAGGAGAAGGGCCTTTGTAAATGACTTCGCTGTGCAAGTCGCCTGTGCCTCCTTCAGCTGTCATAAGATAGTAGTTGCCTCCCTCCTTATATATATGCGGACCTTCACACCAAATGGGTTTTTCTTCAGGACGACATCCCTTGTTGACCACTATCCGGCGCTCACCAACACATTTATCGGTAGCTGGATCGAACTCCACGACTCGCACCGTACGATGCCCGTCATATTCAGCCAAACCATCGGGAGCATCGTCATTGTTGACGATATATCCCTTCCCATCCTCATCAAAGAAGAAAGCAGGGTCAATACCAGCTACCTCTGGCAGCATAATGGGATCGCTCCATTCTCCATACGGGTCTTTCGTCTTCACGAAGAAATTGCCGGCACCCACATTTGTCGTGACCATATAATAGGTTTCATTTGCAGGATTGTAAGCTATATCCGGAGCGAAGATGCCTCCACTGACGTGCTGCTTCTCCATGTTGACGAGTTGCGACTCGCGAGTCAGCACATGCCCAATCTGCTGCCAGTTGACAAGATCACGGCTATGGAAGATTGGCACACCCGGGAAATAGGTAAAAGTAGAAGTGACGAGAAAATAGTCGCCCTTACCGTTTGTGCAGAGCGAGGGATCCGAATACCATCCGGCAATTACCGGATTATAATAGGAACTTTCATCTGGAAGAGGATTGGCCTTGTAGAAATTGTCATCACCTTCGTAGCTGAACGAGTCAAAGATCGCCACAGAACTCTGCGGAGCAACGCCTGCCTTCTTCGAGGTGCAACCCGCGAGCAGAGCCAGACAGCCAAAGGCGATTGTGATGTTGGTCAGTTTCTTCATTTTTGTATTGTTGTTTTAACGAATGCAAAATTAATAATCTTTCCGTTTTCGCACGCGCGATGCGCTTTCATATGTGTCACTATTTGTAACTTTTACAATCAATCGCGTATCAAAAAGATTAGAATTTGTAACATCATTTTATATCATATTTAGTATCAATATTTTACAAATGTGATTTTATTTTCCATTTTTTCAGTGATAAAAGCATCATCCAGGGTGCCGGAGCATGACAAAAACAAAAAAAATATGGCTGACATGCGTCGCGCATCCCAGCCCTCATTCTACCTAATAACTAAACCTATAATCAATCTTTACTAAAAAAATCGTCATTTGTAAGGTAGCGGTCAAGCCTAAACCTACCTAATATTAACCTATTTATATCAATCAATTGTATTCTATTATCAACGATGAACGAAAAACGATCAGCAATCAACTCTCAATCAACCGTATTTAAGCCGAGCTGACAGGGTCAATTTTCATATTGCAAAATTACAAAGAAAATCCCTAACCCTCATACATCTATGTAACTCATATATTTCTCAATGGTTACACTCCATTCAAATCTGCATCCGATGAATACAAATTCGTCAACTACACCAAGAGCGAGCTGCCCTGCTTAGAAAATTTTCTAAGCAGGGCAGCTCGCTCTTAATACTAAATGGAAGAGCTTATTACCCCTCCTTCTTCAACTCTACGCCGACATCAGCTCCAGACAGACTCTTAGCCCTATATTCTGAAGGGGAGAATCCCGTATAGCGCTTAAAATGGGATGAGAAATGAGGTTGCGACGTAAATCCTATCTTATAAGCCACTTGTGTCACTTCTATGTCAGGACGGCGCAAAAGCTCGCATGCCCTCTTAAGCCTAATATTACGAATATAGTCGCTTGGAGTCATTCCAATAAGCTCCTTCATCTTGCGATGCAGATGAGCCCGGCTGACACCTACCTCCGACGCGAGTTTCTCGACATTGAGTTCGGGATCGTCGATATGTGCGTTGATTTCCTTCATAATCCTGTCGAGAAGCACCTCATCGTTACCTTTCATTTCAGGGGCGTCGATCTTTCCTTCAGTCTCTTGAGCGCCTGAGAATTTCCCCTTCATACGCAGCCGGTTTTCGATCAGAGTGTCCACAAGCGCTGCAAGCTCATCAATATTGAAAGGCTTGCCAAGATAGCCATCAGCACCCTTATCCCAGCCCGCCATCCTGTCGGAGATAGCTGTCTTTGAACTAAGAAGAATTACCGGGATATGATTGGTATCGGCATTCGACTTCAATCTCTTGAGCAATGTCAAGCCATCCATCGAAGGCATCACCACATCGCTCACAATGAGATCCGGCTTCCAGTCAGCTACAATTTTCAAAGCTTCATTACCGTCAGCAGCCTCTTTCACCTTATAATAATTGGCTAAAACTGAAGACAAATATCCGCGCAGCTCTGCATCATCATCGACAACAAGCACCTTTCCTCCTGCCGTCAAGGGCTTTGGCCTTGACGGCAGATCTACAGCTGTAGATCCGTTTGGCATCAGCAGATGCCGTCCTTGCACATCCTCTTCATCAGGCCTTTCAATAAGCTCTCCATCTCCATAGAAAGACTCTTCTATTGGAATGACAACCGTAAACACACTTCCTTTTATGCCGTCTTCACGGTTTAACGCTGTAATCCTACCATGATGAAGCATGACGAGACGGCGACATAAATCAAGCCCTATTCCAAAGCCCATTGTGGCGGGTGCATGATCCTCTCGGATACGGTAGAATGGTTCGAAAAGCCTTGGCAATGCCTTTTCATCCAAGCCTATGCCGGTATCTTTAACCGACACTTCCAGACATTTCCCGAGCTTTTCATCATCCATAGTATCCACCGACACATCAATGGAGCCCCCATCCGGCGTATACTTAATCGCATTGGAAATAAGATTGACCATGATCTTATCGAAATTATCCCTGTCAAGCCAGACATCACCGGGATTACTTATTTCAGTAAAGGTCAGGGTCTGTTTCTTACCAGCAGCCTGCGTAGCAAACAGCTCAACAAGCTCCTTGACGAATGCCACTGCATTCGTCTTCCGGCAACTAAGGCGCATCTTCCCTTTATCAAGTTTGCTGATGTCAAGGAGCTGATTAAGCAATCCCATAACCCTTTGGGCATTACGGTGCATCACATTAAGTTTGGCAGAGACATCCGAATCATGCGGCTCTTTCATCAAAGACTCAAGAGGACTCATCACGAGCGTCATAGGTGTGCGTATATCATGAGAGACATCTGTGAAGAACTTAATCTTCTCCTCATTGATTTTTTCTGCGCGACGCTTCTTAAACAGCCCCCAGGCAAGAATTATGAATACCAGCAAAAGCACAAGATAGATGACTTTAGCCAAGCCTGTCCAATACCATGGAAGTGCCACACGAATCTTTATCAATGTCACGGGAGACACTGCGTTATTTTCCACAGCACATATCTCAAGATCATATTTACCGGGATCAAGATGAGGAAGATATACCATATTGTCTCCGGGCGCCGTCTCAATCCAATCATCTTTCTTATCCAACCTCCACCTATAGCGGATATTGGAGGCGTCACGGAAATCCATGGTAGAAAGCCTGAGCGTAAGTGCATTATCCTTATATGGAAGGTGAAGCATCTCAGGCGACAGCATGCTTCCTTTGATCATAACATGGCAACCGGACTTCATATTTGGAAGGATACGCTTGCCGTTAAGATACATAGCCGAGACCTTTATCTTGTAGTCCAATTCTGGAGCAGGGACAGAATCGGGCATAAACGCCGTAATGCCAAGATCGCTGCCCAAATAAATCCCCTTACGCGAAGGAGAATACTTTATCTGATTGAAAGTGGTCTCGACCAGCCCATTGCCTCCATAATATGACAATATCTTAGAATTATCAGGAGTAAGATAAGAGAGCCCATTCATGGTCCCGATCCATTTGCCACCGTTATGGTCGCGCGATATGGTGCGAACATCATTATCACTCAAGCCGTCGGCAGTAGTGTATTTACGAATCACCCCTTTCTCGGGGTCAAAATGTATCAGACCGTGGCTCGTGCCTACCCATATTGAATTATCGGTCATGCACGGGACAATTGCAAAAGTTGCACCACGCAGGAAAGGCTCCTGATCAAGTTCCAACAATTTATCAGTCTTGAGATCATAGCATGCAATGCCGCTGTAAAGACCTATCCAAACTTTCCCATCTGCCGTATGATTCAGACTCGTGATATACGGATTTGTCAGCTGGTTGCCATCCGGATCATATGGAATCCATTTTTTCTCACCGGTCTTAAAGTCATACCGCATCAAGCCCAATCCATACACACCGATAAAGAGCTCTCCGTCATTTCCGGGTGCAGAGACTATTGAAGCATACTTACCTGGAATGTCAACAAACTTCCTGACATCGCCCGAAGGCAGCGACAACTCCCAAATGCCATCATCCGCCACACCTATCAGAGCCTTGTCGCCGTCGATGAGCTCGATATGCGTTATCTTTGATGCTCCCGGAACCGTAGCCACCATAAGCACCTTTCCACCGGACCCATACATGACGACGCGTCCTTTATCGAGAGCCACCAAAGAATGACCTTTCCATTCATTCAAAGCACCGGGACCACCTATAAAATCGGGGAATGAGTCGGAGAATTTCCTATATAAAAAAGGTATATGACGTCCCGGCAGTAGCACTATGCCCCTATAGTTGCAACCAAGCCAAAGGTCGCCTGCTGGAGAAGTATAGGCTGCCCCTATCTTGGCATCATCAATATCAAGAAATGCACAATGCATGTCCCGGCACTTTTCTACAACATCTGATTTCGTCTCCACCTCCCATAATCCATTGCCGGAAGTTGCGACATATACCTTCCCTCCAGCGGAATTGGAGAGGTTGGCAATAGATATCTTGCCATCTATAGAAAGTCTTGAAAACGATCCTGAACGACTATCGATCCGATAAATTTCATTTAGAGTACTCACGATGACATTATCATCTTCTTCTACAGCCAGAGCCAATATGTATGACTCATCGGTCACTTTGATCGGAGAGATCTTTCCATTGGGAGCCATGCAAAAGACAGTACCATCATGCGAGCCCAGAAAAATCTTTCCATTGCGGCAACATGCAATGGAATTATAGTCTTTTTGCATCAGACCCCCCGGATACATCACAGCCACAGGATTGCCCGACGAATCATCAACCACATACACGCCGACACCGGACACGATAAATGTCACAGTACCGTCAGATTGTTCACCTAAACCATTTATGTATCCATACAGATCTTTCGAAGGCAATGTGATCACCTGAAAAGAATCACTTTCTGGCATATAAAGGTTTAGGCCATTGGCAGTTGCCACCCAAATCCTGCCTTTTGAGTCGCTCATCACGTGGAGGACCCGATTATCAGAAAGAGAACCCTCAACCGCATCATCATGACGATATATGTCGCAGTCATTTCCTTCAAACCGGATTAGTCCACGATTTGTAGCTATCCAAAGGAATCCGTCAACATCCTGACAGAATCCCGAGTATTCTCCTGCTATCACGTCAGGATCATTTATGAGCCGTCCGGTGCGAGCACCTGCTCCATAGGATGGAAGCCATATCAATTGAGTCAGCAGGATCAACGCCAACGATATTATAGAGGGTTTCATGTATTCTTAACATTGTTTCCCAAGTTGGGCTTCAACATGGGCGAATAGTTTCAGATATTGGTTACGAGTGCAAATTTATATAAAATTGTCAAATATCACAAATCTTACATTAAAATTCGTAACATTTTACGAATTTTAATGCGAGAAACGGATTATTTTTGGTGTATGAGACCCTAAATAACATGTTCTATACTAAAAAAAATGAGACATATTCTAATTTTTTATAATTTTGCAGACGGGATGTGGATTGCGTTTCGCGTGGTACGTGATGCGTGATGCGTAATACGCTTTGGGAGTCAGAACTATTAAAATTACTATCATGAACCGCATCAAATCTATTGTCGTCACATTCATTTGCAGTCTTGCACTTCTGAGTCCTTCCCGAATGACTGCCCTTGACAACTATGGGATCACAAGTGACACCCCAAAGGTAGGATACTTTCCGCTGATAACTTCAGATCAGGGCAACTCCACCCCGACTTCCATCGTAATGTCGGGAAAAGATCTACCCGGAATTGAAATAGCTGCGGAAAACCTCTCAGATGATTTCAAAAAAGTATGCGGGACTGCCGCCAATTTGATTAAAACGGAAAAAATTTCGCATGAAAACGGTATACCCTCCAATGTCATAATTGCAGGATCAGTGGAAAGTTCCGTGATAAAGGATCTTTTCAAGAATAAAAAGCTCAATGAGAAAGATCTCAAAGGGAAATTTGAAAAATATATAATGACAACTGTCGAAAATCCATATCCCGGTATCGAGAAGGCACTTGTCATAGCCGGAAGCGACCGCAGAGGCACAATATACGGCATTTATGAGCTTTCCGAGCAACTCGGAGTGTCTCCTTGGTATGATTGGGCAGATGTGCCTCCGACAAAACATGACGAACTATATATATCTGACGGCACGTACACAGCCGGAGAACCGGCTGTCAAATACCGCGGTATTTTCCTAAACGACGAGGCTCCTTGCCTGACAAGCTGGGTCAAGAACACTTATGGCACAGACTATGGCGACCATCGCTTCTATGCACGTGTTTTCGAACTTTTGCTTCGACTTCGTGCCAATTTCATGTGGCCTGCCATGTGGGGATGGGCTTTCTATGCAGATGACCCCGAAAATCTTAATACTGCCGACAAGATGGGTATAATAATGGGCACTTCTCATCATGAGCCGATGGCGCGCAACCACCAAGAATGGGCCCGCCACCGCAAAGAGAACGGAGCCTGGAACTATTCTACCAACCAAGAAGTCATTGACCGCTTCTTCACAGAAGGCATACAGCGCATGAAGAACACGGAAGACGTAGTGACAATCGGAATGCGTGGCGACGGGGATGAAGCAATGAGCGCGGAGGCAGATGTGGCACTCCTAAAGAAAGTAATTGACAATCAAAGGAAGATTATAGCAAAGGAGACCGGCAAGAAAGCAAAGGAAACTCCTCAAGTATGGGCACTGTACAAAGAGGTGCTGGATTATTATGATGCAGGACTGCGTGCGCCGGACGATGTCATCTACCTTCTTTGTGATGACAATTGGGGAAATGTCAGAAGGCTTCCAAATGCTGAAGAAAGGAAACATCCGGGGGGATGGGGAATGTATTACCACGTAGACTATGTAGGAGCTCCACGAAACAGTAAGCTCCTGAACTGCACGCCTATACAGAATATGTGGGAACAACTTGAACTTACCTTCGACTATGGAGTAGACAAACTCTGGATACTTAATGTAGGGGATCTGAAGCCTATGGAATATCCCATAACGCTTTTCCTTGACATGGCTTGGAATCCTAAACAATTTACATCTGAAAATCTCTTAGGACACACGCTTAGATTCTTCGAGCAACAGCTTGGCCCGGACCAGGCTAAAGAAGCTACGAGAATCTTCAATCTTCTTTGCAAATACAATGGCAGGGTGACCCCGGAAATGCTCGACCGCAATACTTATAATGTTCATACCGGTGAATGGAAGGAAGTGGCAGATGACTATATGCGACTTGAGGCTGAGGCTCTTCGCCAATATCTAACTCTCAGACCCGA
This sequence comes from Muribaculaceae bacterium, assembly GCA_029060285.1. Classification (GTDB taxonomy): domain Bacteria; phylum Bacteroidota; class Bacteroidia; order Bacteroidales; family Muribaculaceae; genus Lepagella. The sequence continues at coordinate 51,980 of JAIDUH010000030.1, forward strand.
ACTAAGAGATGCTTACAATGAGCTTATACTTTTCCCACTGCAGCTGATGAGCAATCTTTATCAGATGTATTACGCCCAGGCCATGAACCACCATGCATATGCCAATGGTCTTCCGGAAGCTAATGAATGGGCAGCAGAAGTGAAGCGTTGCTTTGACCGGGATGCAGAACTGATGAAAAGCTACAACAAAGATATTGCCGGCGGGAAATGGGACGGCATGATGACCCAGAAACATATCGGCTATAAGAGCTGGAACGATAATTTCCCTGCAGAAATACTTCCGAAGACCTCTACCCTTGATTCGGCGGAGAGGAATGCCGGTGGATATGCATTCAAGCCTGTGGATGGAGCCATTGTGATTGAGGCAGAGCATTTCAATACTGCCGAAAATGCCGCAAGTGGAGCTAAGTGGGAAGTATTGCCCTACATTGGACGTACATTAAGTGGAGTAGCAGTAAGACCTTATACGGAAAATCCGGAAGGAGCCGCGTTGAAGTATGCTGTCACATTACCGGAAGGCACAGACAGCGTGACTGTGCATGTAATCACGAAATCAACACTTGCTTTCGACCGTAAAGAGGGACACAGATATACAGTGGGATTCGTGGGAAGTGAACCCGCAGAGGTTAATTTCAATGGCAACCTGAACGAGGAATCACAGAATATATACAGTGTCTTCTATCCGACAGTCGCACGCAGAGTAGTAGAGAAAAAAATACCATTGAAAGTTGCAAAATCAGGAGAGAGCACACTTGAGATCAAACCGCTTGATCCGGGAATCGTTTTTGAAAAGATTGTCATCGACTTCGGAGGGTATGAGCCATCTTACCTTTTCGGCAAAGAAAGCCCTGTACAACGATTAACGATCAATGATAAATGATAAATGATAAATGATTAACGATCAACGATTAACGTTAATCTTAACGATTAATTAATGATTAATTATCAATAATTTAGCAAAACGTATGGAATCATAAAAGAATTATTGTCTGGATTACAAAGACTATCTGTTATCCTTTATACGTATCTCGCATAAAACTATCAATTATCAGCATTCCTTCAAGCTTTTTATTAGAGGGGATGCTGATCTGTAATTTATATTGCATAATTAAAATAAAAATTGTAAATTTGCGATAGATTTTATCTATATATCGAAGCCGTCTCGACTTCGTCTTTATTTAGGCAAGCCATATATCAAACTTTCATTTTATGAATAGATTTTTACTGATTATTATTTTAGGAATTCTCTCTACAGCAAGTGCCGTCGGCAGGGAGACCATCACAGGCACGGTGGTAGACCGCAAAGGGGAACCGATACCTGGAGTAAAAGTGGAAATTCCGGGATCATCAGAGTTTGTTTTCACTGATCTTGACGGCAAATTTCAGATTATACTTCGTGAGCCGACAAAAAAACTATTGTTTTCCTATCCTGGCACAGGGGAAATGGCATATAAGGTTAGCCCTGAAATGCACATAGTGCTTGGCAAAGGTATGGCTCAACCGGATAAGAGATTCAGATACATGCTCGATCTCGAAGGGGGCATAGGAATAAAAGGAAGAACCACTATAAAGAGCGGTAACAACATAATCCAAAACATTCAGACATTCCTTCTTACCGGTCCTATCTACACTTGGGGCTATCAGATAAACAATCATGTTTTTGCCGGCTTAGGTTTCGGAGCTTATCTTGATATTTCAAGATGCCGAGAGATTGAAGAGGGACATTCTTATTATGACTCATGGATGAATTTTCCTTTCACAGGAGTTCATGTCCCACTATTCCTGGCAGCACGCTATGACTTTGGACTGACTAAAAAGACTGCACCATATGTCGATCTCAGAGTTGGATGTATGGGCTTTATTGGCACTGACGGGCATATATGCTCCGCATATCATTATGACTATGACATTTACAACAGTTCTTACCTTACCGTCACTAAAAGAAATTCCTTTTCTTTTTTCATAGCACCATCAATCGGCTACCGAGTCTCAATCTACAAGAATTTTGGAATGAATTTCGGCATCAGGTATATGACCGGGATGAGGAACAAGTTACTTGCGGAATCAAGTTTTGATAGTCATTCTGGTTTTAACGAAGAAAAATCATCAATCTTCAAACAAAGGGCATCTGACATGATCCTATTCAACATAGGATTTGATTTTTAATCCCTAATCTTTTCATTTTATCAATTAAGTAATGAACATCAATAAGATACTCAGTCGATTAGCGACCATTAGCCTGATATTTGCACTATATTCATGTGCTGATGACAATTATTACGACATGGGAGGGATTGACACCAAGCGTGTCGCCTTTACAGCCATCAACCGCGACTTAGCCAATGAAGCGGAATCCTCTATTTATAGGGATTATTATGATCTTCCGGATCGCGACATTACATTCCCAATCAAAGTATTCAAGAATCAAATATTCAATGGTGAAGAATCCGTCTTAGGAGAATACTCAATTAACTTACGGAAAGAGTCAGAGATATGGTCTGGAGGATACAACGAGATTGTCATAACGTTTATCCCGAGTCATTCTGAAGAGAAAGAAGCTACATTTACAATGCCTGACGGTTCCGTCTATTCAGTCACCTCAGAAAATCCCACCATAATTTGGACTCCTGACTCGACTATGGGCCAAAATGCATTTTCTTGGGTTGGAGAATCTTATATAAAAGCAGAAAGTAGATATACAATAGGGAAGACCCAATATCACAACGTAGGATATGTATATGTGAATTTCAACACTAACCTGAGATTCAATAAAACTGTAGGTAAATGGTTTGAGTCATACTGGGCAAACGGAGATCCATTGACCGCCAAATCTTATGTAAAATTCACTGCAGAAAATCTCACTGTCGGCAGCAGTGACAGAGGCACCTCATCAAACCGACTTTTCCCCGAAACAGAAATAACACGAAATGATCAATTTACCATTCAATACATAGGATATGATGGAGGGCATAGAGTATATAATAAGACTCTGACAAAAAATGATTTCTTAGCATTAGGAGGAAGTGACATCCGTTTTACGTTCCTTCCAGAGGAAGGACAGAAAGAGATGATTTTGAGCCTGCCTGATGGACAACGGATCACCTTGACTATCGACAATCCATCCTACATATGGCATGTCAGCCGTGAAGATATAAACAATTACTATTATTACAGCACCATTTATGGACAATCTATATATATAAAAGATGGATTTAACATAGAAGGAGAAGGTGAAATTGAAATGATGTCCATGACGGAAATATGGTATGACAAGGAGACCGGAAGATTCCGTTCTGATTATTGGCTGTAAATCACATTTTTGACAACAAAATAATATGAAACATAAACGAATAATATTATCGTTGGCGCTCATGCTTGGGGTGCTGAGTGTCCACGCACAGGAATGGCGCGGTTTTCTGGAAATATTTGCCGGTATCGGACCTGTGAAATCCAACATCACCCTGCAAAGCGACAGGATAGATAACGTATGGAATCCTCTTTCATTTGGACTTAACTATACGATGGGGGTCAAGGTATGGGATCAACTTTATGCCGGTGTCGGCATTGGAGGATACACTGCATATGTAACTTACAACTACAAGGATATGAGCAACTACGGATACTCTTTCCCATCATTATATTTCCCGGTATTTGCAAATGTAAGGTGGATCCCAAATACAGCTAAGAGAATCAACCCATATGCTGATATCAAAATCGGCTATCAAATGGGAACAGAATTAGAGGATAACTCTATCTGGGGTATCAGAGATAGCGACTGCTATATGGAACATAAAAACGGAGTCTTTCTTCAACCCGGATTAGGATTGAGGATTGGTAAAGACTCCGCTTTTAATATAGGAATAGCTTATAATGTGTTTATGAATAGGGATTATATTGCTACGAATGGACCTACTATAGTTGAAAGAATCAGCAAAAACCACGGAAGCTTTATGCTCACGTTTGGAGCTGATTTTTGATTAGTAGCGGTCGCGGGTGATAATGGTGTCTTTCCAAATGTGGTCTTTTGGGAAGGGTTGGCTGCCCCAGGCTTTCTGGTTGGTCCAGGGCTGGGGAGCGTCGCTCCAGAAGGGATGCGTTGCCGGCAGACCCAGTGGAAGGAGTGAGAGGGAGGTCATGTAGAGCGAGCCGTTGTTTGTGTACCAGTCAGCTATGTTGGGTTGGCGTCCGGCAAAGCCAATTGTCAAGTATCCTCCTTCATTGAAATTTTCTTTGCCATCATACATATTATGCATCACTTTGGTAAGTGCAGAACGTACTTGCCCATTGGTCAGACCTTCGGGAAGTTTCTCGTATAATGCCATAAGAGCAAGAGGTTGCATAGTCGCCATTCGGTATGGTATCGAGCGTCCAAACACAGGGAATGTCCCTTCAGGAGAGATAAAACGTTCGAGGACAATGCTATATTTCTGAGCACGTCTGAGGGCTCGCTCGTAATATTTGCCATAATCGATACGGTTCCACTTTCCGGCATCCTGCATTGCTTTCAGAGTCTCGAGATACATCGGATGGAACACGTAGCTGCTGTAGTAGTCGAAGGCAAAATCAGGTCCGTCGGCATACCAACCGTCACCGGCATACCATTCCTCCACCTTACGGACGGCAGAGTTAACACGGTATTCATCGCAATCAGCACCGGATTTGGCAAGGAAACTCTCAATGAGAGCGGAGAAGAGAAGCCAGTTGGTATAAGGGGGATCAATATGGCGGATATTTATGAAATTCTTGATATAGCGGTCTTTTGTAGTCTGGTCGAGAGGCATCCAAAGAGCGTCATAGGCGCGGAGGAAGGATTCTGCAATATAGGCGGCATCCACCATCACCTGTCCCTCACCACCCCATAAAAGACAGTCGGGACTTTCAGGGTCAACAGCATTGGCATAACTTTTCAAAGCCCATTCACGGAGTTGCCTACGCATTTTTCCTTCCTCAGTGTCATCATCAGGGAGAGCAAGCCAAGGAGCGATACCTGCCATAAGACGGCCAAATGCTTCCATATATGTCACCTTTTTATTTCGACCATCCCAATTGGGACTTACCTCTACAAGCATATCTTTCTGCAGCTCCCCATTTGCCATCTTACTAAGTATGGGAGCAGCCATATCATATGCCATCTTAGCCCAGTAGGCACGATCCTCATTGCTCTCCTTTTCGAGCATTCTGACGTATTCACTTGCTGCGAGAAGGAATGCTCCCGTGCCAAAGTTGCTTGTCGAATTGCGGTCAACGACCTGTCCCGGGATTGCCTTCTCCCCTATCGGCTGTACATAGCCTACCGAGCCATCTTTCTGAAGAGCTGTCTTAGAGAGATAGTTCCATCCTTTCTTCGCGGCTTCAAGGTATTTAGGATCTTTGAGATAACCATTATTTATGCCACAAAGAAGCCCATAGGTGAAAAATGCGGTTCCACTTGTTTCCGGACCAGGGGCATGCTCCTCGTCATACATGGAGCGACTCCAATAGCCATCAGGTTGCTGGCAAGCCACTACGGCCTCAGCCATACCTTTATATTTATCTTCGAAAAATTTGCGATGTTCCCAGTCGGCTGGAGCATCTTTCAGCACCTTTGCCAGACCGGCAAGCACCCAGCCGTCGCCGCGCGCCCAGAAGTCTTTCTTTCCGTTGGCACTTTTATGTTTAGGATATACGTACTTGGCATCGCGATAATAGAGTTTTTCCTCAGGATCATACATTATTGTATCGCTGACCTGAATGTATTCGTAAAGTTTGTCGAGATACTTCTTATTTCCGGTGATTTTATGGAGTTTTGTCATCACCGGCATCACCATATAGAGGCCGTCAGCCCACCACCAATAGTCGTTCTGAGGGGTAGACATCTGATATTCCATCACTTCTTTAGCGCGACGAATTCTCTTGTCGTCAGGAAGGATATTATATAGGTCGGCATAAGTCTGGAAGCAGACTTGCCAATCTCCAAACATGACGTAATCATCCCCCTCTCCATAATGATCATATTTCCATTTAGAACGATCCTTACCTTTGGCGCCCTGCCAGCCATTGTGCTCAGCCCACCGTTCGGAGTATTCCTTCCATTCAGGATTTCCGGTAAGGAAGAAAGCCTCCATATTTCCTGTATGATAGGCTGCATTGTCCCAAAAGGCATTAGTTTCAGGAGAATGCGTGGTTTGCCAATGGTTGTTGACCTTAGTGATAATATCACGGACAGCCTTTGACTCCTTAGTCACTGCGGCAGATACAGAAAAAGCACTTCCTGCTAAAAGAGCCACTACAATGAGCAATGTCTTGAATTTCATGATTATTAGTTATGATTCGATTAAATACTATAATGCAAAATTAATAAAAAAATTTTTCATATCATAAGACAAATCGATAATATTTTTCACAAAATTGTGAAATGTCATTTTTTTTTTATATCTTTGCATAATATTTTCCGACTATGATAGTAACTTTTGAGAAAAAATATTTACAAGAGCTTTTTGAGATTGGACGGTGTTCGGATAAGAAACATCGCTTTCAACCTCAAATAATAAAGAACTATCGCAAACGCATAGAGCAACTGCAATCCGCTCCCAATACAGAAACTCTTTACCAGTTTAAATCATTGAATTTTGAATCTTTAAAAGGAGAAAAGGCCGGTTTATTTTCTATAAGAGTCAATGACCAAAACCGAATAGAATTTACTATTAATAAGCAAACAGAACAACCGCTTTTGACAATTTGCTGCATTGAGGAGCTTACTAATCATTATGAATAAAATAAGATATTAATACTTTAACATTTATATAAAATGACAACAAAAAATATCATCACTCCCGAGCCAACCCATCCCGGTGAGTTTTTAAGGGAGGAAATTGAATATAGAGGTATCACCCAAACAAAATTGGCTAATGATATTGGAGTAAAAGTTTCTCTGCTAAACGAACTGATTAACGGGAAGCGGGATTTTACCATAGAATATGCCATGATGATTGAGGCAGCTTTGGGAATTGATGCAGATTTCTGGATCAATCAGCAAGCAAGCTATAATAAATCAAAAGCAACTCATGACACATCGTTCATGGCAAAACTTGCACATATCCGGCAAATAGCAGCTGCCCTTTGAAATCGCTGCCTTGTCAATAATTAACTTGAATTTTTAATCATAATCTTTAACAATATCATGAATTCAAACAACAATCAAGGCAGCAAAGCCTATCTTTTCGGCATTGTGCTCGTAGCAGTGCTCGGCGGTCTGCTTTTCGGATATGACACAGCAGTAATATCCGGAGCAGAAAAAGGCCTACAGGCTTTCTTTCTCGGTGCAAAGGACTTCGTCTACACCGACACAATCCACGGCATCACATCTTCCAGTGCCCTATTGGGCTGTATAATCGGGTCAGCCATCTCGGGCTTGATCGCGACACGTCTCGGACGCAAGATGGCACTCTTCGTAGCTGGCGTATTCTTTTTCATTTCAGCACTTGGATCATACTATCCTGAATTTCTTATCCATGAATACGGCAAGCCATGCTTCCACCTGCTCATCACTTTCAACGTCTACCGAATCATCGGCGGTATCGGTGTAGGTCTGGCATCTGCCATCTGCCCTATGTATATCGCGGAGGTGGCTCCTTCAAATATGCGCGGCACACTCGTATCCTGGAACCAGTTTGCCATCATCTTCGGTCAGTTGGTAGTATACTTTGTCAACTTCCTTATCCTTGGCGAGCACACACAACCCATCATCGAAAAAATCAGCGAGACCATATATCAGGTACATTCCAGCTCCGACCTTTGGACCATTCAGACCGGCTGGCGCTACATGTTCGGCTCGGAGGCATACGTAGCCGGCATCTTTACATTCCTTGTTTGCCTTGTTCCTGAATCTCCGCGTTATCTTGCGATGGTAGGCAAGGATGCCCAGGCACTCAAAGTGCTCACCAAGATCAACGGAAGTGCAAAAGCAAAGGAAATCCTTCAGAACATCAAGGAGACTGTCACCGTACAGAGCGAAAAGCTTTTCTCTTTCGGCGTCATGGTAGTATTCATTGGCGTAATGCTTTCAGTATTCCAGCAGGCAGTCGGTATCAATGCTGTGCTTTACTATGCTCCACGAATCTTCGAATCGATGAACATGGGCAATCCTATGGTGCAGACAGTCATCATGGGTATCGTCAACATAGCATTCACACTCGTCGCTGTATTCACTGTTGAGAAACTTGGACGTAAGCCACTTCTGATCTGGGGCTCGATAGGCATGGCAATAGGAGCGCTTGGCGTAGCTCTCGCCAACCTTGTAGAACTACCTGCACTTTTCCCTGTAGTGAGCATCATGGTTTACTCTGCATCATTCATGTTCTCTTGGGGACCTATCTGCTGGGTTCTTATTTCGGAAATCTTCCCCAACACCATCCGCTCTCAAGCAGTGGCAATCGCAGTTGCATTCCAATGGATATTCAACTTCATCGTCAGCAGCACATTCGTGCCAATCTACAATATGAGCATGGGCGATATGGGACAACGTTTCGGACACTTCTTCGCATATGCTATGTATGGTGTGATTTGCGTCATCGCCGCTTGGTTTGTAGCTAAGCTCGTGCCTGAGACTAAGGGCAAGACGCTTGAAAACATGACAGCACTCTGGAAGAAAAGGAAATAACAATCATTAACCATGAACTATAAATTATGAACGATTAACGATCAATGATCGATGATCTTCTATATAATAAGACCTCGGAGGCAATACTTCCGGGGTTTTATTCGTTCATACAATAATAATATTTACTAATACATTTGACAATGAAACATTTTGGAGTAATCTACAATAAGATTCATAATGCAGCAGCCATTGCTTTCGCGGCAGTGATTATGATGCCGGCTTTCCATTCTTGTAATACTGGGAAAGATGAGCCGAAGATGCCGACTCCGGATATTCCAGGGAAACCGGAAGCCACTCATTATGAAGGGCTGGAAAATGTTGTGATTCCTTCTGGTCTGGCATCGCAAATAAAAGAATATACCGGATTCACGCTATCTTTTAATAAAGAGAACAGGACGCCAAATTATGTGGCATGGGAGCTTCTTGGCACTGAAGTAGGAGGAAGCGTGAGCCGTTCTGATTATTTCTGGCCTGACAACGAATTAGAGGGATGCACAAAGCACTCTGACTATACCGGATCCGGGTATGACCGAGGCCATATGTGTCCTGCAGCAGACCAGAAATGGAGTGAAGAAGCTATGAACGATTGCTTCGTAATGGCTAATATGTGTCCGCAGCTTCATGACCTCAATGCAGGAGCATGGGAGACTCTTGAAAGCAAGGAACGAATATGGGCCAAGCGGGACTCGGCAGTGATGATTATTGCCGGACCTATATATACTGATGGAGAAACTTATATCGAAAAATCCAAAGTAAGAGTCCCGGATGCTTTCTTTAAGGTATTAATAGCTCCATATCTTGATGAGCCGAGAGGAATCGCGTTCGTATATCCGCATATGAAATGCCAAGGCAATATGCAAGATTATGCCACAACAATCGATGAAGTGGAGAAAATTACAGGTTTTGACTTCTTCTCTTCCCTTCCCGATGAACTTGAGACCAAGCTTGAATCTTCGTATTCCTTCACTGACTGGAACAGGCAATAATAATCTTGAAGAGCAGATTAGTGAGAGTCGGGAAATAAAATTTGCAAAAAAATTCAAGAAAAATTTGCAAGTTTCAAAATTTCTTACTAACTTTGCACCGCAAATGAGGAAAATACCTCTAATTGGTGAGGTGGGTGAGTGGCTGAAACCACCAGTTTGCTAAACTGACGTAGGAGTAATCCTACCACGAGTTCGAATCT
>JAIDUH010000031.1 GCA_029060285.1 Muribaculaceae bacterium
GAGGGCTGCGGCAAGAAGGTTGGCCACGGGGTCAAAAACATGGCGCTCCCTACCAAAGCCGCCATCAGCCTTGAATACATATTCTAATTTTGAATATTGCTCCTTAAAGCCTTTAAAGCCCTTAGAGCCCTTAAAGGCCTTAAAGCCCTTCAGGATACCAGACAAATAATCATGCATTCTGCATTATGAATTATGCATTCAGATAAGATTATGAAGAATATACTTTCCGCAATATGCTTTGTCTCGGCGGCCGCCATCACGGCGTCGGCAGCCGAACTCTCCGCGCTTCCCGACGGCGCCGTCTCCGGAGTGGCTGTCGAGAAATCCGAATCCCAGCTCCTCGTCAAGTTCACCGTCCACCCCGAGGCATTCCCGAAGATGAGCAACCGCGAGGTGTGGCTCGTGCCATACATCGAGGGCGACGGCCACCAGCTGCGGCTCGACTCCGTGCTCGTGGCAGGGCGCACGCGCTATATCCAGCATGAGCGCGGCAACAACCGACTCAGCGAGAACACCGTGCTCCTGCGCTCCGGCTCCAAGGAGACCTACGAATACCAGCTCACGGTCCCCTACAGCGACTGGATGGAATATTCCAGCCTCGGCATGGAGGGGAGGGTGATCGGATGCGCCGGATGCGGCATAATGCCACTGCTGACCTTTGCCGACCTCGAGCCAATCGCCCGAATGGACTACCGTGACATGACAATAGTCCCCACCATGGTCTATGTCTCCCCGGAGCGTGAGATCATAAAGACCCGGGACGTGAGCAAGGAATCCTACATCGACTTCCCCGTCAACAAGACGGAGATATTCCCCGACTACCGCCGCAACCCGCAGGAACTGGAAGCGATCCGCCACACCATCGACGAGATGCAGAGCGACGAGGACATCACCATCAACTCCGTGACCTTCACCGGCTACGCCTCTCCCGAGGGCCCTTACACGCTCAACGAGCGTCTCGCCAAGGGGCGTACGGAAGCACTCATCGACTACGTCACCAGATACTTCGACTTCCCACGCAAGGCACTCGAATACTCTTGGGTAGCGGAAGACTGGGCCGGTCTCGAGGAGCGCGTGAAGGGTATGGACGATCTCCGCGACAAGGAAGCACTCCTGCAGCTCATAGCTGACGACTCGTTTGAGCCCGACGTGAAAGACCAGCGCCTGAAGAAGGAGTTCCCCGACGATTATTATATTCTGTTGACGAAGGTATACCCGGCTCTCCGCCATACTGTATACAAGGTCAACTACACCGTGAAAAACTTCACTGACATACAGAAGATTGCAGTTTTATTGCAGACAGCACCCCAGAAGCTTAGCCTTGATGAAATTTACCTTTATGCGCAGAGTCTCGACAAGGACTCCAAGGAATTCCGCGATGTGATGGAGATAGCCGTCAGGATGTTCCCCGACGACGAGGTAGCCAACCTGAACGCGGCAGCAACGGCCGTCAGCAACGGCGACTACGCCGCCGCCCGCCGCTACCTTGCGAAGTCAGGCAACCGCCCCGAGGCGACCTACACGGAGGCAGCCATCGCCGTCCTCAACGAGGACTACGCCACAGCCAGGACGCTCCTGAACCAAGCCTCCGCCGCCGGCCTCAAGGAAGCCACCGACCTCCTCAACGACCTGAGCTCCTTAGGCCTTGTAGACTAACGACAAACGATCAACTATCAACGATCAATGATCAACTATCAACGATCCCATAGTCCGATTTGTCCCCCGCAGCGCCACTTGTGGCGCGTCCAGAAACCGCTAACTAAAATAACTGACAACTAACAAAAATACATTTATTAACTCAACCAAAAAATTTCCTTATGAGAAAACTAAATCTTATTTCAGGAGCACTCGGCCTCGCCGCCCTCGCCCTCACGGCCTGCTCCAACGAAATGCCGGTCCAGGAGCCACAGGTTGCAGAAGTTGATGAAACTCGCTTCATGACTATTCAGATTTCTGCTCCTTCCGATCTGGCTACTCGTGCCTTCGAAAACGGATCAAGCAACGAAAGTTACATTGACCGTCTCGACTTCTTCTTCTATGATGCTTTAAATAATCCTACATCCAGCCCAGTGTTTATGGATATTAATGACATCAAGAAGGCGGTGGAAGATGGAAACGCATTTTTCCCTGATGCCAATACCTCAGGAAACAATGTAACTCGCGTGTTTACTTCAGTTGTTCCCGCAAGCCTTACTCAAGGTCAGAACTTGCCCTCTCAGGTAATTTGTATTGTCAATGGTAATGGAGACAATATAAATGCATTAAAGAAACTTACGCTTGATGAACTCATTGAAGTCGAACGTACACATGTTCGTACTGATGATTACTTCAGAATGTCTAATTCTGTATACTATGGACAAAATGTTCTAACCGGTCAGGCAAATCAGCGTCTTTGTGCGACTCCTATCAACATTAATACCCAGTTGTTTGGCACAAGGGATGAAGCATTGGAGGCTGTCAAAGCAAGTCAGGATGAAAATCCAACTAACGATGGTGCCCTTGTGGATATTTATGTAGAACGTCTGGCTGCCAAAGTTGGCCTTCAGATGGGAGCTAATGTAGCACAGCCCTATATTCTTAAGGATGCTGCAGGTAATGATGTTACTCTAACCTTCGTTCCGGAATATTGGGCTATGAATGCTACCGACAAGACCACCTATCTTACAAAACGTTATGGTGTAGAAAATGAAGACGGTACTATTAATCAGACTCCCAATTATTCACAGATAAACAGTGCATTGACAGATGGTGCAACTAACCCATGGTGGAATGATCCCACTAACTTCCGTAGTTACTGGGGTACATCACCTTCGTATTTTGACAATGAATATCCCGATGTATCCGATGACGTTAATGACTTGGTGGCTTACACTCATGATTATAGCTGTAATTACTGGTCATACAATCAGGTCGCTGCACAGGCTGCCCGTGATGAGGCGGATGCAGGAATTGGCGGCATAGGCAAGCAGGCACTTGCTATAGGTGAGAACGGATTTACTCTTGGAACAGGTAATGCAACTCTCGGAGAAACAGCAGTGACAACAAGTACAGGTTATATTTATGCATTTGAAACTACTGCTTCTCGTCACCGTGTCAACGACATAGCAAATAATAATCCTGCCGCTGTTGTTGCTTCAGCAGTTGTTGTTGGTAAGTATAGTGTCAACGGAACGCCTGTAGCTGCAGATAACGCATTCTATATTGACCGCAATGCCGGTGCTAACGGAATTTATTATGCAACTGCTAATGAAGTAAAAGTTCAGCTGGCATCTCGTCAGAGAATTCTTTTCTCCAACAATAATGGTACTGGCAGAATTAGTGCTGATGATTCTCGTCTGGTAATCAAACATCCGGATCTTGCTGTCCGTGAACTCGCAGGTACCAAGCTTGCCGGTCGTCTTGTAACGCTTCAGCTTTCTGATAATTTGTCGGGAGATCCCATCTATTATTACGAACTGGGTGAAAATGGAAATGGTAGATATGTACAAGTAGATTCTGATAATCTTGACGAAGTAAACGCTCAGTTACTGGCTGTGGGTTATATGGATATGTTTGATCAAGGTCTTGGTTTCTATAGCGTTCCAATCCGTCACCTTAACTGGACAGATGCAGCGTGTCTGAATGCTGATGGCTCTTACAACTGGCAGAATATGCCTTCAGGCGCACTCGGTGTTGTTCGTAACCACGTCTACAGCTTGACAATTGACAGAATTACTGGTCTTGCTACAGCTCTTCGTAGTCCTGAACAGCCAATAGTACCTGCCAAGGAAGAAGCCAACCAGTACATTGCAGCACGTCTGAACGTACTCGCTTGGAATATTGTAAATGAATGGCATGTGAACTTATAATTATCATAGATTCTCAAAATAACTAAGATTAAAGCGGCGGGGCAAAGCCCCAATAGGTGGAGCTTCGCCGCTTATCAATCACTTCTCCTCCTTCCTATAAAAATTCAATCAATATCCTCTCCGCAAATCCTCTACTCCTTTGCGTAAAATTTCGCATCCAAAATTGAAATATTTCAGGATGCCCCTTCCGGTATCCGACATCATACAGAATCATAAATTCGGCTTGCAAAAGCCATGCACACATAATAATAATCAGCGATGAAAAAGAGCATCCAGGCATTATTCACAATTTCAGCCATAGCGGTCAGCTCATTCCTGAGCTCCTGCGACTCCGTGATTTTCGACGATCAGGGCGACTGTTCGGTACATTACCGCGTGCCGATTACATATACAAAGAACATTCTTGATGCGGATGCATTCGCCTCTCAGGTTAACTCCGTGACTTTATACGTATATGATCAGCAAGGAAATCTTGTGCTTCAAAAAACGGAGAGTGTAGAAGTGCTTAGAGATACCGATTATTCAATGGATATAGATCTTCTACCTGGTCAGTACTCAATGATGGTATGGGGGTGGGGAACACCTAACGCTACTCCTGCAAGTTCCTTTACGATTAGTGATGTTGCACAGCTAACAGGCCTATCAGCTTCTCTTCCACTAAGTGGGAGTGAAGGAAATTTCTACTCAGATCAGGAACTTACACCCCTATTTTATGGCTATAATGCAACTGTAAATTGTCCTGATACATATGGTTATGTCATTCTTCCTGCTATCGATTTAACAAAAGATACCAACACCTTCGTCATAGCTCTCGAGAATTATGAAGGACTGCCAATAGCTGAGGATGCATTATCCGTGTCAATCGAAAGTCAAGGAAACATGCTCAACTGGCAAAATTTACCTGAAGGAGACAATCCATTTACATATCAGTCATGGAGCCAGTCGTTGATTGGAAGTGAGAGACCTGAAACCAGAGACGACGGTGAAACTGGAAACGTAACAGGCATCCTCGCAGAACTGACCACAAGTCGCCTTATGGCCGACAGCCATCCGATGCTGGTGGTTCACCGTAAGTGGGACGACACAGATATAATTCGTCTCGACCTCATAGAACTGCTGATGCTCGTTCGAGGACATTTCCCATATGATGGACAGGAATATCTTGACCGTGTGGATCGTTATACTATGACTTTCTTCGTTGACGCTGATCTGTCATGGTACACGGCAAAGGGTATCAGCATTCTTGGATGGAAAGTAGTCCCCCCTCAACATACTGAGTTTTAATTTAGTCTCGTACGAAATCGTCTTATGCAGAACTTTTATAAAAGCATATCATTCCTTTTTATGGCATTGATGCTTCCGCTTGTCGGTTGTATTAATGATGACTCTCTATGTGACAAAGATGAGGAAGTTTTGCCGGGAGAAGGAATTGCAATAGAATTTTCCCTCACTACTAGTCGTCCAATCAAAAGTAGTACTCGTGCCTTGATTACTCCTTCAGGGGTGGCTCAGGATGGATCTTTGGCTGAGAATTACCTTGATCTTGACAACCTTACTTTCCTTCTTTTCGACGATAAGCAAGAACTTCTCCAGATAATAAGCCCATATGTGGAAGCTGATAACAGCATATCTTACATCAAGTATAGAGTTACTGCATTCATAAGTGATCCTTACTTCTTGCATGCGACCAATCCTCAGCTTACGTTCTCTATTGTAGTTCTTGGAAATTATCAAGGTCTGACACCAGAGAGATTCGGATTCGCCAAGGGTATGAATCTTGTTGACTTGTTTGATCATACAAAAGTCGGTACTTTCGCCATGCCTATCAGCAATAACTGGGGTAATAGTTGGATCCCTTCGATTTATCCGGGAGGAAACGGACAACAGAGAGGATTCATACCTATGGCGGGTATGCAGACATTCACCGTAGATGTTTCTGACCTACGCGCAAGTACCCCCGGAAGTCCATTAGTAATTTCTACAGATACGAATGGAAAGGATATCAATATGCTTCGTGCTCTCGCAAAAATAGAGGTAGTGGATAAGATCGGTTTCGTAAACAACACTCAGCCTGATAAGAATAACCGTAGTTGGATAGAGAAAGTTGAGCTAATCGGTCATTCCACAAGAGGTTCTATTTTCCCGACATTGGCTCAATGGAATCGTACCGGAAATCCATTTGAAACGCAATACGTAAGAACAGTATCAATACCGTCGGATAATAATTACATAGGTGCTCAGCCGACTAATGGCTTTACGACCGAGAATGAAAATGCTACCGTAAACTTTTTTGATGATGTAGCTGCAACGGAATTGCGCTCCGAAGACAATTGTCAGGTGTTCTCTTGTTATTTAACTGAATATAATCCTAATGAAAGAGGAACTGCATATCCTATGTGGATGCGTTTGACTGTACATGGTCCGGGAACAGGACAGACTGCTTCCACGTTCTATCGTCTTGAACCGGCACCTTATACGGAAAACGTCCCTGGAGATCTCCTCTCTATTCTCCGCAATAATATTTATCGTTATGAGATCACTGGTATAGGAACGGCTGTAGATCTCGACTTGATAGTGGATGACTGGAGCTCGCATGAGACGATATGGAACTATAGTGACAACCCGGGTATGACAAATGATGGTTATCTGACTTGGACATTGTCTCCTGATATTACTATCAATACAACGGATGCTGAGGTCATAATAGGAAATAATGCGACATTGACAGGAGCTTTTGCATTTGATGAGCCAAAGGGTGGAAAGTGGATCGCAACATTCGCACCTGAAGGAGAGACAGAGAATGACGCATTCATGTTCATTGATGAAAATGGTGATAAGGTTTCATCCATATCCGGCGACATTGATGGAGAGCATGATATCATAAAAATAGTTGCTAACTTTTCTCCAGCCACTTTCGATAGAAAAGCACGTCTGATATTTACTGTCCAGACTTTTGATGGACGCACCATTTCTGCGGATGTTCTTGATGACGCTAAATATGGCAAGCATAATTATTTTACAATAATACAGAACGCATCTCTATAAAATATAATGAATTCGACAAAGAACATATTAAAACGTATGTGCAGGCTTGGCATTAAGCTTGCAGTTGCCACGGTGTGTCTATTTCTTGTGGGAGCTTGTAACGACGAAAAGATGAGTGATCTTGATGGTTATGGCATTCCTGGAACTATTACGATTAAACTGTCAAGTAGACCAATAGGTTCGCGTGCTGAAACAGAGCCTGATGATACCGGTAATGAAAACCTGATAAATGATGCAATAGTATGTATTTTTAAGGCAGGGGCTTCTGAAGATACAGACAAACCTGTAGTGATGCAGACAATTGAAATTACAAAACGAACCGATGCAACAGTAACTTTGCAGTTGAATAAGGATAAGATTGATGATATATTTCCTGAGGGTGTAGATAGAGCGGTGGTACATATTTTCGCAAATATACCCGCTGTTTCTAAAGCTTTGTTACCTGCAGATCCTACTCTCGGCGATCTGAAGGCACTCTCAATTACGGCGAATTTTGCCTCGCGACAACAACCCTCTTCTTTCGTTATGTTTGGTGATGATGAATTGGTCATTCAAAGAAATGTAGACAATACGACGAAAGATCAAGTGTCCGGGGCAGTACGCTTAAAGCGGGCGGCATCAAAAATATCCTTGAATATTAGGGTGAAGGATTCGGTAACGGACCTCGCAGGGCGTGAGTGGACTCCGGTTTTGGACGGGGGAATGTCGGTATTCATTACAAACGGTGTGAACACTTCATCAGTCATGCCTTCAAGCCATGGAGTTCCTGCATCCTCTGACTATTACTTCACTTCCGCAAGTTCCCCAAATGAGTATCAAAAGGGGCGTGGATTTACTAAGGATAATAATGAGGATGAGGAAACCGGTTATCCGTATATATTGAATCAGCCTTTCTACACCTATCCAAATCAGTGGACGGATGACAGCGAGACGATGACATATATGACACTTCTTGTACCCTGGCGTAGCGAGGGTTCCTATCGGTCTTGCTATTATATGGTACCGGTGGTTAGAGATGAATCACATCTTGTCAACAATGTCTCTTATCGTGTCAGCATTAATGTCGATATTCTCGGCAATACCAAGCCCGATGAACCGCTTGAACTCGAGAATGTCAGCTACCGTGCAGTGCCTTGGGGCACGGAGGCATTCAATGTCGATATTGATGATTTCCGTTATCTCGTCATTGATAACAATACTTACACGATGAATAATGAAGGTTTGATGAACATACCTTTCTACTCATCGCATGAAACTGTCATAAAATATGACGTCGATACTTTGAATTATTATCTTTTCAATACTACAGCAGCAGGTCTTGAAAAGGAGATGGCTATTACAAATACTCAGCGTAGGAATTCTACAACTACTAACGCAGATATTCCAAGTTATGCAAATGTCCCTGGCTATAGTGAAGAATTTGGATCGACGAAGAATATATATAATGACTGGATTGATAATACTGTGGATCCAAGCACCAATACCAGATCTCTTTATTTTCAGCATGAATTATATCAGTGGAACGCAAGATCAGGAAACAATAATGTAAGTTATGGGCCATATACTGCTCAAGGAAATCAGACTGCAGAAGCAAGAGCGAATGCATCATTGAACACTATCACAAGTTATCAGTTGGCAAATACTAATACACCTGCCTATTCAAGGTATAGGATGACTATAACAATCGTTCATAAGGATAAATTGAATCAACCTGACGAAGATCAGTTCTCTGAAAAAATTGTTATCTGGCAGTATCCTCCAATGTATATTGAAACGCAACAAAATTTTTATGAAGGAACTTCAAGAGATCAAAGGACTGCATCTCGTGGAAATATGTGGATTAACGGTTTCCAGAATCAGGAAGACACAGAAAACTGGTACGTTACGTATGGATTAGGAGGAAGTGCAGATAACGCAAATCCGAATCAATACGTAATTTCTGTAACTCAATTGTCAGAGGATGTCTATGTGATTGGTGATCCACGTGTAACTACCATAAATAATCTTACTAATAATTTCACAGGAAATGCTCCAGCAGGTGGATGGGTTACTGCACCTGGAATTGAAAATGCTAATACCGATAATCCATCGACTACAAGGAAGTTAAGTTATTATTATCCTTCCGATCAGGCAAATAATAAAATGTATACTGTTGCACCCCAATTTAGAGTAGCTTCTTCCTATGGGGTTGCATATGATATGTCTTATACAGATGCACAAAGAAGATGCGCGTCATATCAAGAATTACAATATCCGGCAGGTCGCTGGCGAATTCCTACTGTTGGGGAGATCGAATACATCATGAATCTATCAAATGAAGGCAAAATTCCTGCCCTATTTACCATGTCAACCAATAATAATACTAATTATTATTGGTCTGCTCAGGGAAGAATCAATGCAAGGCTAACAAATGGAAAATTGACTGCTCCAGCAAATATACAGAACAATCAAACAGCTTCTGTTCGTTGTGTCTATGATGAGTGGTATTGGGATGATTCAACAATTAAAACGACAGCTACACAGACATATGGTAACGGTAACAATAGAATTGAGTTTCCAAAATATCCATTTGTGTGGGGGGATAAGGCACGATAATAAACTAATTAGTATAAAACGAAACGGCTATGAAGTTTCTTAAATATATATTCCCAATATTTTCATTCCTGACAGCTATTAGTTGTCAGGATGAGTTGGCTGGACTGAATATTGAAGCTGATAGGTCTTCCGATAAAATAACTCTTGACCTATCGCTTAATGCTGCGGAAATAAAAGGAGCACAAACTCGGGCATTCTCAGACACTCCTGATTACGAAAGTCTTAAACTGTATGTTTTGGAGTTTGAACGTCAGGGCGTCAATCCGTTCGACAATAACCTCACAAACGACTATACCGCATCTGTCGTAGACGAGGTTAAGGCCGATGACGGTGACATCCACTACAAAATTACACTTGATAAGATTGATCAGCCACGAGTATTACATCTTATTGCAGTGCCGAAAGATACTGAACTTAATATAGGCTTCGGAAACGAAGGAACTGTTATTCCGGGAATTCAACTTGACAACTCAACTCCGGCATATTGGAACAGAATCGAGTTTCTTGACGGATATGGTTCTTATGACGAAAATGAAGTCTGGACAAATGTTGAGGACTTGAAAGAGAAGCTTACACATGTGCCGATGCTATGCAATTTCTCGAAGATATCACTCGATGTGGCAGCTGATACTGGCTTTACTTTGGAAGGATATGCACTGATTAACAGACCAACAAAAGGAACAGTTGCCCCATGGAATTCAACAAAGATGACATTCCCGGATTTTCTGAACGGAAACACTCTATTGCCCTATTCTACGATAAGTGAGAACTACGACGGATATTGGCCATACAATCAGGTGAATGATGTCACGGACAAACCGAATGCTAATGGTGTAATCAGTGAGGATCTTTTTGGGACAACGTCAATATATATATACGAGCATCCTCATACTTCTCTTAATAGCCCGATAATTATTCTTAAAGGACGAAAGAATGGAGGATCATCGATGTATTATAAACTCGACCTTGGTAAAAAAGATGATCAGCAGCTTTTCCAGTTCTATAATATCCTGAGAAATTTTGAATATCAGATTACGATTACAAAAATCGATGCCGATGGTTATTCAACTGCAGGCGACGCTTATAACGGCGTCGTATTCAATAATTTCTCTTTTGATGTCAATACGAGAAATATGATGAATGTATCTGACGGAGAGAATATGCTGTGGGTTAACCAGACAACCTTTGTCGTTACTCAAGCTGATGAAACTACTGTAACTTTCAAGTACAGATATAAAAAGGATATTATAAATAACGGCGGAACTGTAGCTAATGGAACAGGAGAAGGAGATGATCTTGCGTTCAAGGATCTCGAGACCGGCGAAGCAATCACAGGAATAACCTACGGCACAACCGACGACGCAGACGGATGGCGAGAGATTACTATACAGACTGTAGAACCCTCTGCAACCCGTAAGTCTCAGGAATTTATTATATATGATAAGAATACCGGGTTAGGACGAACTATAAGGATTATCGTTCGTAATCCATGGAGTTACAGTAATACTTCTCTTTATGGTGTCAACTATGACACATATGCACAATACCAGACCGCTGTAAACGATTATCCTCAATGGTTAAACACTGTCTCAAGTCAAACAGCAGACGGTGCTCAGATAGGTGGTCAGCCGTTGACTGTCGGATTTGAGATAGAGAACGATATTCCAGAGGCTATGTTCCCTCTTGAATTTGTATTTGAGGCTAATCCTCAGAATATAGAGAACAATAAGGTTGGCAACCTTCTTGTTCAGACCGGTCGCTCTCTTTTTTATCCAACGGTTACATCAAATAGAATCAAGTATGTAAAGACAGTTACCTGGCTTGATTATAACACCGAGCTTACTGCTGAGAACTCTACAGGAGCTCAGGTTACGAAGGAAGATGGATCAGTTATTCATTTTGTGCGCGGCAGATTCCTTACTATGAACTCCATAACCGGTTCAACAAATCAAATAAGGGTCTATAATCCATATATGCGAGTTAGGAAAGACGATGGATCGTATGATCAATATATAGATTTCACGTTTGGTGTTTCAAATCAGGCCGGCCCGGATCTGACATCTAATCCTTAAATAATAAATTGGAACTGCAGACCATCTGCAGTTCCAATTTTTTTACAAAATCCTCCTCCCCAAAATATCCCTCCCCTCAATCATCCTTCCACCCAATCCCCCCACCAAAGCAAAAGATTGTGGTGCGAACGCAGTGAGCACATCCCCCTCCTCACAAGGCTCCATCCTTGACAATAACCTTCCCGTCTCCCGTCAGCAGATACGCCGACGGCAGCGCCGGAAAATAATAAGCTTCCCCATCCAGCGACTCTGTCGCAAAACAGACTTTCCAATTCGCCGGCATCTCTCCCTTAGTGGCATCCCAACCTTCCCTCTGTTCGGTAGCCTCGATTGCTATCACCGGATAGGGGAGGGCAAATGCCGGATCCTGAAGTCTCCCTATCGTCTCCTTGCAATGCTCGCAGTCATAGTCATAGAACAACACAAGCGTGGTGTCGCTCAGTTCACGGAGTAGGGTAGTGGTCTGTCCCTCTCTTGTGATCATCCGGACGTCGGCTGCCTTTGTCCCCGGCCTATTCTTCAGGGCCTGCTCAAGACGGAACTTCGACCGCTCGCGAGTCGCTTCAGACAACCTCGGGTCTGTTGAAAACTTCCTTAAGAATGGAATGAAAAGCTCTTCGTTGCGCATCGGGGAGTTTGGTTCGTCAAGGTAATAGCGCGATATGTATACGGCGAAGTCATATGCTGCCAGGTCTTCCGCACATCGCTCGGCAAACGCCCCGACAGCTTTTTCGCGTGCTTCCTCGGATGTATACGGCAACAAAACTATGAAATTGGCAAACGCCTGTCCCATAAAGGCAGTGTCAAGACTTTGTGAATGGTCGGCTACATCAAGAGCGTCCCAGAAATGACCGGCTGCATATGCTGCCCGCTCCTCGGGATCGGTGATAGAGTCAGGCACGGAAGGCAACGGCAGCTCTCTTTGCGTCGCGGCAATCTCAGTCTTTGCCGCCGTAGCATTGCCCCTCTTCTTCCCGTCTCCACATCCTCCGGCAAAGATCATCCCTGCCAACCCCCAAACGCCAATCACCCTGATAATTCCATCTCCTCTCATAATATCAATCTTTCAAAATTCCCATGTTATTCCCTATCGATTCGCCATCCCCAACCGCAATAACCTCCCTTATCCACCCGACCCCAATTATTCGTAGCCCCTTGCTCCTCAGCATCTGATCGTCAGCAGTTGCTCGTTGATCGTAAGCAGTTGCTCCGTAGCAGCTGATCGTTAATCGTTAATAGTTAATAGTTAATAGTTAGAATCTGATCGTTGATCGTTAATAAAACCCATCACAAAATTAGCAAATTTCCCCCATTCTCCCAAATAATCCCCAAAAATCCCCCCCTC
>JAIDUH010000032.1 GCA_029060285.1 Muribaculaceae bacterium
CACTAGGGGCTTTAGGGGCGCTAGGGGATTTAGAGGCTATAGGGGACGGATTTTATTTGATTTTCGACGGTGGGATGGTTGTGTCGGCTGAGTTTCAAAAGTATAGCATTCCGGGAGAGGTGAACGGGGTGGAGAGGGGTGGATATGGTTTTTCTTCCCTCTTTGTAGGTATCTTCTGACGGAAGATGCTTACTGAGGGAAAATGAGGAAGTCCTTGGGTATTAATACTTTGGGAGTTCATCTGTTTTGCAAAATTAAGTATCTCTTGCCAAGAGATACCTAAACTTTGCAAAACACTGAATAACAAGTATATAGTAATAAGCAAAATGGGCATTTGCTAAACAAATGCCCATTTCAGCGCCATTTCCGGCGAAAGCTGTAAAAAAATGAAAAAAGTTTTTTGCCTAAAAATGAGGAAATTCCGATTTTTTGTTGTATCTTTGCATTCGGATTTAGGTATCTCTTGGCAAGAGATATTGATTTTTGCTAAACAAAATCTTTGTTTTTTGGGGTGCTTTCGGTGTGCTCACTGCGTTCGCACCACAATCTTTTGTTTCTGGGGTGCTTTCGGTGTGCTCACTGCGTTCGCACCACAATCTTTTGCTTTTGGGGTGCTTCCCATGTTAGAAGGTTACGGCTAGCTGGCATTGGAGGCGGTTGGCGTGTAGGCCGTTGCCGTTGAAGTCCTTGCGGTGGCCGTAGTCGTATTCTATGCCGGCGGAGATGAATTTATTGATGTTGTAGATGACGTTGGCGGCTACGTAGTCGCCATAACGGTATTGGCTGTCAGATACGACTGCATCATCCGGAAGGCTGTTGACGAGGTGGCTGTAGGTGACGTTGCTTGATACTTTCGGTGAGAATCTGTAGCTAAGTCCACCGGTCACACCGAATGTCTTCACGGTCTCCATGTGTCCGGGTTCGCTTGTTGCGACTGCATCCATGCCGAGTCCATTGTCATCCTGCAGATAGGTGCCTATGCCACGTCCGTATGCAGCGTTGAAATTGGCGCTAAGGTTGCCGACAACATTTGTCATTCCTGAGAGCTGTATGCCGCCTCCGACTTCGGTCTTATTTGCGCCTTCGGCAAGGTTCCTGTATTGGAGCGGACGGATAAGTCCGGAAAGGCGGATGTGTGCTGCGCCGTCGTTCCAGGCATATTGCAGGTAGAGAGGGATGGCTGGAATGCGCTGATTGATCTTTTCGGTAGTGTTGTCGGTAGTCATTGACGCTGTGGGGGCATCAATACCGATTGCTCCAGAAAAATGCTTCGTGAAGTTCTGTTCCCAGTAAGCTGTGAAGAGTCCTAAGAAAGGATATCCGTTAGGTCCTTCATAGTCGATAGTCATTGGTTCAGCTGCACCATCAGTAAACAAACTTGTAGTGTGACCGATAGTCAACCCACGATATTTTGCATACAAGTGCTTCAATTTGAATGTATCATGATCTCCCATGAAGGTTCCTTTGAAGAAGATGCCTATCTGGTTGTCAGATCCCGGCATTGCCACAAAGTTCATATAGAGTGATGATGTCTGCCATGCGAATTGGGTGTTACCTCCATTGCCCGGTTTTGCAGGGGTGAGGGATGAGGGAGTGAACAATGTAGCCGATGGCATGTTGTCGCCCCAAGTGAAGACGCCTTCACCTAAGAATTGTCCGCCTATACCGAGATAGAAGTCATTGTTCTTGCCGACGATCGCAAAACGGGGAAGACCGTTGTCGTTAGGAGCCTTCGGGGCGTTGCTTTTCATTGTTTTCTCGACATCGTCGGGATTGGCGTTGTCATTATGTATAAGGGTTGTGACTCCCGACTCCATGTGGCGGTTGTCGCGTTGGGCTCGGGCTTGGAAAGAGGATGCTAATGTCAGCAGCAATGTTGCTGCTATGATGTGATGTGTTTTCATAATTGTGTGTTTTTTTTATTATTCCGTGCAAGCACGGATTGCTATCTCATAAGCTTTCATCTGTTATTTTTATCAATCCGTGCAAGCACGGATTACTATCTCATAACCTTTCATCTTCTGGGGGAGGCTGGGAAGCCTCCTTTCCATGGGTTGTCGTCGGGGACGCAATTTATGCGTCTTGGGAGCTTACGGAGAATGCGAATTTCTTGCGCATTATGAAGGTGATGATTGCATATGCGATCAAGAGGATGAAGCTGATGAGGAATGCAAATGTGCCGCCTGCAGCCACGTGGAAGATGTCGCGGAGCAATCCGATCAAGAACGGAGAAACCACGATAGCCAGATAGTTTGCGGTCAAGACAAAGGAGAGAGCCATGGTAGCCTTCTTCTCATTGTTGACACATTGGGCTGCCTTGTCGTAGATGATAGGCTGAGAGATGCCGTAGCCAAGACCTACAAGCGCCGCACCGATGCACATGGTCACTGAATCTGCACAGAACACGAACAGTCCCTGACCAACCAACATCATGACCGCTGCCCAGAAGAATGTGTTTCCCTTAAGCACCTTCATGAAGAACGGAAGGAAATATCCGGGAAGAAGGATGAAGAGGAAATAGATCGCAGTGATAGTGCCTGAAAGCGATGCGCTCCAATCTTTCTTCTCGATAAGGAACGGGCAATAATAGGAGATGGAGATAGATGCGAAAGTGACAAAGAAATACACTCCGATCAGTGCCCAAATCCTGCCCATGTAGAATCCACCGACAGTCTTTTCCGTTGAAACCGGCTGTGTGGGAGCTGATGCAGGAGCTTTGTCGGAAGAAGTAGTGTCTGCATTCCCGGCAGTCCCGGTGACTTTGCGGAGTCCGAACGCAAGCACGAGCGGAATCAGGCAGACGAGATAGACGGCGAAGGGGAGGTGCCAGTTGCCATGGCTCAGCCAGCCGACAACGAAAGTCGCCACGACGAGTGCAGAGTTGGAGATACCACTCTGGATACCCATCTGATTCATACGGTATGTCCCCGAGAATGTATCAGCAATCAGACCGGTGGAGAACGGAATCAGAAGACCGGCGGCGCATCCGAGGAGACAACTGATGACTATAAGCGCTGCCATGGAGGGAGCAAACATATAGGCGACTGCGCATGCCGTGAAGAGTACGAGACCACCAATTATGATCGCCAGTTTATGCCGGGTGAGGGAGAGCTTGCCCGACATCAAGACGAAGGGGATAATGAGGAGGTTGGGGAGTGCAGTCAGGAGCTGCTTCTCAATTTGGGTGGTGTGTGGGAATATAGTGCTGAGTGTCCCGAGCATTGGTGTTACTGCCAGGCCCGGAAGATTCACGATCAGCGAAATCGACATGATGGCGCAGTAGGTCATCAGTGTCATCGGGGCTTTACCGGTCTTTATCATGGCGTGAAGGTTTAAGGGGGTTAAGGTTTAGGGGCTATAGGGGCTTTAAAGTCCTTAAGGTCTTTAAGGTCCTTAAGGACTTTAAGGTCTATTTTACACAAAACTTACTTTTCGGGCTGCCCGGTGGATTTTGCGTAGTCCACGAACTTGGCTGCGTCAGGATTGTCAGTATTTTCTGATGCAAATTCCTGAGCTGCCTGAAGTCTTTCCTGAGCTGCCTGGGCTGAGTTATCCCAGTGGAACGGAACGAAAGACGTGCCCATTGCATCCCATGACGGTTTCTTGAAATGGAGGATGATAAAAGGCAAGACTACAAATACAATCGTGCCACCGATCAAGACGGAGAACCATACGGCATTTGATCCCATCTGAATCTGTGCCGGCGGGAAGAAGCTGAAAATAAATGCAATTGCAGATCCAAGGAAACCAACACCTGCGATGAGCCACATCACGCCATTACCCTTCTTGCCAAGACGATAAGGACGAGGAGCGTTCTTCATCGAGTAGCGGAGCTTGATGGAAGATGCAAACATCAGCAAGTAAGCTATAAGATAAAGCACACAAGTAAGCTGCGACAAAATCTGATAGAAACTCTGTACAGATGGCATGAGGACCATAATGAATGAAAGGACTGTGACAGCTATACCCTGAACGTAGAGGATATTCTTCTGCACGCCGTTCTTGTTGGTCTTCTGGAAGAACTTGGGAAGATAACCAGCCTGACCTACAGCGAACACACCTTTTGAAGGACCTGCCACCCAAGTAAGTACGCCGGCAAGAACACCGAATGCAAGTGCTATGGCGATGATCGGAGCAAACCATTTCATATGAAGGGCACCGAAATAGTTGTCGAAGCCGACAAGAAGACTCTGAACGAGGTTGATATCCTTAGCCGGGATGATCACGCCGAGTGAGTATGTGCCGAGAATAAAGATAGCCACCGTAGCAAGCGCACCAATAATCACAGCCTTAGGATAATTGACGGTCGGGTTCTTTATTTCCCTTACGTGGATACCAGACATCTCCATACCAGCATAGAAGAGGAATATCGAGACGGCGAGAATGATATTGTTGAAATTGGAGAAATCAGGGATGAAGCTTCCATGCCAATCCATCTGTGATTTGCCACCCGTAGCAAGATATACGATGGCGCATACCACGAGGATTATAACGGGGATGATCGTACCGACGATACCGCCGATCTTAGAAACTTTTCCTACCCATCCCATACCTTTCAGCGAGATGAACGTCGCTATCCAGTAGATTGCCAGCACCACTGCAATAGTGTAATACTTGTTGGCGGCGAGGTGGGCATCATATATATGGTCCATGCCTATGAATGCGAGCGACACAGCACCAAAAGTCAAAACTGTCGGGAACCAGATGGTGCTCTCGATCCACTGCAGCCAAATTCCAAGGAATCCGACCTTATCGCCGTAAGCTTCACCTACCCAGCGGAACATACCACCCTGCTGATAGGGGAACATAGCGGCGAGCTCAGCGGCTACGAGAGATACGGGAATCAGGAAGACGATCGCAGCAAATATATAGTAGAAGGCGGAGCTCACGCCATATTCAGCCTCTGCGGGGAGACCACGGAGCGAAACGACCGCGACTATGTTCATTATGATAAGGGTGAAAACCCCCATCTTGGCGGCCTGTTTCACGGTCGCTGTTTTTTGTCCGGTTGAAGTAGCCATAATAATGAGGTTTTAATAATTAGTGAAATCTAATTCAAAAAAATATCATGATTCATCATGATAAATCATGTTGCATCTTGATAATTAATCTACAATTGTGACTTTGTCGCCGGTGAATATGCCGAGCCCTAATTTCTGCATGAAGTATTTGATAGCAGCCTGAGCCTTTACGGAGTTGCCGGCATCATCAAGTGGAGGCGCAAATGCAGCGATCCCAAAAAGTCCGGGCATCACTCCCATCACTCCACCGCCGACACCTGTCTTTGCGGGGATTCCGGATGTGTAGAGCCAGTCGCCCGTATGCTGATAGAATCCAACGCTCGCGATCATGGTGGTGATCTTGGGTGAGATCTCGGGATCAAACACCTGCTTCTTGGTCACCGGATTCAAACCGCCATTGGCGATTGTGGAGCCCATTATTGCCAGTTGCGAAGACGTAATGCCGAGGGAGCATTGACGCGTGTAGAGGTCGAGGCTCATGTCTACATCGTCGTAGATACGGTTGTAGTTTTTCAAGAGCCAGGAGATGGCGCGGTTGTTGAAATTAGTGGCGGTCTCGCTTTCGTAAAGCTCGTCGATCAGCTCGGGAGCCGAGCCGCAAAGCTCCGTGATATTCTTGGTTATCGCTTTCCACTTATCTTCTGAATCACCCTGTGGAGCCACCATCGAGCAAGCGGAGATGGCGCCGGCGTTTACGAGAGGAGTAGAAGGATGGTCGTTTTCCAGAAGGATGGCATAGATGGAGTTGAAAGGGAGTCCGGTAGCATCTGCGCCAATCTGCTTCAATACGCCTTCGGGCGTATGCTGTATCATTGCCAGGATAGCAGTCGGGACCTTCGAGACGGACTCAATGCCAAACTTATATTCAGTATCTCCGAAATTGTAGCAAGTGCCGTCGGTGAGCGTCACGCTGACTCCAAAGAGATTCGGATCAATGTTGGCAAGATAGGGAATATAATGTGCATTCAATCCCCCGGTCACATCTTTCGTTGCCTCGTATGCCTCCTGAGCAGCCTGCTTGATCTGGGCTTTCGTAATTGTCTTTTCCATAGTATTGATTATGATAACCGATGACCTTGCAGAGACGCACGGCATTTGACCATGCATGACGCGCACGGAGTGCGCTCACTACACTGGGGATGCTTACTGCATTGCAGACTGCTGTGTCTCTACAAGGGCATCGGATTAAATTTATTTACCGGTGTGGTTGAACATAGTGGTCTTCAGCGGAATATTCTTCTCCATCGCTATGCGCGTTGTAGTAGGATATTGGAGCTGGTTAAGTTCATTTACAGCAAACTGGATGTCGGAGAGAAGCTGGTCTGCCATATCGCGGCTGAAACCTTGCTTGCAAAGCACACGCATGACGATCATATCCTCAATGGCCTTAGGCATTGCGTAAGCCGGAACCATCCAACCCTTCTGGGCAAGCTTGTCCTGGAGGTCGTAGAGTGTCCATTTGGCAGTGGCCTGGAACTCGGGCTTCATACGCCATACGAAGATCGGGTTAGGAAGCTCCTCATCAGCATATGGGACAAACGGCTCCATAGCAGCCACCTGCTCCTTCAGGTAGCGTGCCACCATAAGGGAATTGTACTGTATGTTCTTGTATCCTTCGAATCCCAAACGGATGAACTGATAGTACTGACCGAGGATCTGTGCGGCAGGACGTGAGTAGTTGAGACCTACCTGTGTCACTTCTGCACCGAGATAGTCTACGGTGAATGCCATATCGTCAGGGAGATACTTCTTGTCTTTCCATACTACCCATCCAAGACCCGGATATACGAGGCCGAACTTGTGGCCCGAAGTACTGATACTCAATACCCATTTCAGGCGGAAATCCCATTTCTTTTCAGGGAAGAGGAACGGAAGGATAAAGCCGCCGGAAGCAGCGTCGATGTGGATACATACCTCGTTGCCGGTCTCAGCATTGAATTTGTCGAGGGCTGCGTCAAGAGCCTCGACGTCGTCATTAAGTCCGGTCCATGTCACACCCTGGATAGGAACTACGCAGATAGTGTTCTCGTCGCAAAGCTTGATGGCTGCGTCCACGTCGAGGGTAGGATGTTCGGTCGTAAGCGGCACAAGACGCATCTCGACGTCCCAGAAATTACAGAATTTTTCCCATACCACCTGATAGCCTGTCGACATCACGAGGTTTGGCTTGTCGTAAGGCTTGCCGGCTTTCTTGCGGCGGTCTTTCCATCTCTTGAGGGCAGCGAGAGCACCGAGCATACATGCCTCTGAAGATCCGATGGCAAGGGCACCAGCCTTCCACTTGTTTGTCTCAGGAGTGTTCCAAAGATTAGCCACAATGTTGATACATTTCTGGCACATCACAGCTACACGCGGATACTCAGTCTCGTCAATGTAGTTGATGTTGATTGCCTCATTCATCAGTTTGGTGGCGTAATCATCCATGTAGGTAGTCACGAATGTAGCGAGATTCAATCTCGGTTGGGTCTGGGCGAAAGTCTCGTCCTTGACCATCTCGTAGGCAACTTCAGGAATTGTAGGTCCGTCAGGAATTTTCTCTACAGGAGCCTGTTTAAGCATTGCGTCAGTGCCAAAAGCCTCGCTCTTAGCGTCGCCGAAGCGATAATTTGCATCGTTCATAGCAATTAAGATTTTAATAATGAAACAAAAAAATGAAACAAAATATATATAAACGCTCCAGTATACATGCGCCAGAGATCCTATTGCTACGATGGCTTCGGCATGGATAAAAGAGGACAATACTCTTTCTTTATATCGCTATAACACTTTGGTGTGGCTATGGTTTGTGGAATATTATTTTTTTTGGAGTAATTTCTTTAATTTATTGGGAGTGCTCAAGTTTATTGAGAGTGCTCAAGTTTATTGGGAGTGCTCACTGCGTTCGCACCACAATCTTGTGCTTTTGGGAGGGGGATAGGGG
>JAIDUH010000033.1 GCA_029060285.1 Muribaculaceae bacterium
GTTTTCTAAGTCGGAGAGTTTCATATCATATTGAGTTTAGCACGTAAATATTCTAATCCTTCATAAAACCTTCTTTTGGCGGTAGTAGAGGATACTTCCATAGTGTCTGCAACTTCATCGAAAGTCATCTCGGCGTAGATTCTTAACCTTACATAATCTCGAAGATTTTCCGGCATACCTTCTACAAGTCGATTGACCATTACTGCTTCTTCCTCGAAATTAGAAGGATCTTCAGCGATTTCAAGTGTCTCGCAATTATCAATCCATGATATGTTGGATTCGCGCTTCATGAAATCGGAACAGGCATTCACTACAGACCGGAAAATGTAAGCCCGGAGGTTTTCCGGATGTTTTCTATACTCTATGGATTCTAACAGTTTGAGATACACGTTCTGTAGGATATCCTCAGCATCTTGCTGATTGCCGAGACGGTAACAGGCATACCTGAAGAGCCTTTGTTTCTGGCTCTCCATCGTTTCTGTCAAAAGTCTTATGTATCCTTTTCTGTTCATTTACTTCCTATGACTTCGTACAATGTGGGAAAGTCCTTGTTTTAACATAAATTTATTTTAGTTAACATTTGTTTGTGTTTAATTATGGAGTGGAAACTATTACAAGTGAATAATTGAGATAATTTTAAGAACTATAAAAAGTTAGTTGCAGCCTCTATCCAAGAAACTGCAACTGCTTATATGCTTTAGTTTATTTCGTTATGATAGTATTAAAGCAACATATTTTCAAATAAAGTCTGATATTGATTTTCAGTTGCGGCAACTGTCACTGCAGTTCCACAATCTCATAGTCCAGGGTTCGGTCTTCTTTGTCTTCGTTGAGGTTTGCTCCGATGAGATAGACTTTACGCGAATCCATGGTGTATCGGCCGGCATAATCTTGAGAGTAGATCTGCTTCATGGCTTCATCGACGCTCTTGTTGTATTTGAACTCAAATATATAGACATAGTCAGGAGTCAAAGCCTCTAAATCGCTACGTCCCTTATAGGAGTGTCTTTCAGGAATAGCCTCCGTCCCGGAAAGAAGGCAGAGAAGATATGTGATGGCCCTATATGTTGATTCCTTATGGTCTTCATAAGGGAGATCTTTAATTAGTGAACCAAGTCTCTTCATAAATGAATTGGGGTCGCCGTCATAAAGGTCGTCTTTAAATCTCTCGATACTGAAATGACTGTCCGGTCGGTCAGTGGATGGTGCGTAAAGAGGCAACAGATTCTGAGCGAAACCAATCTCAACTTCACGGTTTGGGAAACGAAGCGTGTATCTTTGTCTGCGTGAATCGTATGATTCAATGGTCAGATAACCGGTTTGGAACATGAGGGGGGTAATATTGTCAGTTCCGACTCCTACGGCTATAAGGTTGCTGTAACTTTGGGTCTGACCGTTGAGTGATTCCGGATCTATCCCGATTTTCCTTATCTTTTTTGCAAGAAATGTCGGAGTCCCGGTCTCAAACCAATAAGGCATGATCTCCCTTCCCTTAAGAGCCCTCAAGACGCTGAAAGGATTGTATATCCTTGACCCTTTGCCGGAAAAAAGATAACCGTCGTAATAATCCCTTAGTGCGCGAAGAGTCGTGTCGAAATCCTCTTCGCGTTCGTCTGCGAGAGCTTGTATGCCAGAGCGGAAGTTGCCGACAAGTTCTTCTTCTGTCCATCCGCATATGGCGCAATAGTCATTGAGCATGGATATATCCTCAAGGTTGTTCAGGTCGCTGAATATGCTCACCTTGCTGAAGCGTGCCACTCCTGTGAGCATCCCGAACTTAATGCAAGCATCCATTGATTTCAGGTTGGAGAAGAAACCTTTCAGCATACGTTGGTTTTTCTCAAACTGCTCAGGGTTTTCGTCAAGGTTAAGCAAGGGTTTATCATATTCGTCAACGAGTATGACAACTTGCTGACCGGTTTTTTTATAGACCTGCCTGATA
The DNA here is from genome assembly GCA_029060285.1 of Muribaculaceae bacterium. Classification (GTDB taxonomy): domain Bacteria; phylum Bacteroidota; class Bacteroidia; order Bacteroidales; family Muribaculaceae; genus Lepagella. The sequence continues at coordinate 1,943 of JAIDUH010000033.1, forward strand.
AGGTTTTCAAAACGCAAGGCAGTATCTTCTTCCATTGAGACTTCCACGTCATATTCCTTTTCATATAAGTTCAGGAGACTGATCAATCGGTTTTTAAGACCGTCAGGATGTCCATAGTTTCCTGTGTTGAAGTCAAAATAGAATATAGGTCTTGGTGTCCAATCCAAGTCCATGTTGTCGATGGCAAGTCCCTTGAAAAGATCGCGACGTCCCTCAAAATATGTCTGAATAGTTGAGAGCAGAAGGCTTTTGCCAAATCTGCGGGGGCGGCTTAAGAAGTTGTATTTACCACCTTTTATCAGTTTACCAACAAAATAGGTCTTGTCAACATATGTGTATCCTTCCACAATGATTTCGGGGAAGTTTTGGATTCCTATAGGGAACATTTTATCTGGAATATCGGAGGTAGTCATAATCTTTTGTTTTTCCATAAAAAATAAGCCTACCTTATTAGGCAGGCGAGCCTTAGTATTTTCCACCTAAGGGCGATATTGGATACAAAGGTAATATTTTTTTTTGTATTATCAAATTTTTTTAGCAAATAAAGAAATTTTTGGAAATAGATGTGATTTTAAATTCCTTCTATAAAATAATACTGGACGCACGAGCCGTGCGTCCCTACCGGTTAGTTTATTTCAGTTTCTTGACTTCGAGGAGGGTTGGGTTTGCTTCTTCGTCATCATTGGGCAGTATGAAGATGAAGGAATCATCGCTGTCGCAGGATCCAAAAGTGACTAAATACGGCACGTCCGGAGTATCGCAGATATCGTTTTTGATAACATTTTTATCCTCTGGCCATACTTTGTATTCCTTGACTGTAGAACCATTGTCAACTATTATTGATCTTTCATCCCCTGGATTAAGCATAAAGACCAAAGCCTGATTCCCGATTTTCCGGAACCATCCCACAGTGGCATAGTCCTGCCTAACCTTTGAAGTGAAATCAAAATAACCATATAGATCATAGTATTTGCGGTTTATCTCAGTAGTAGCAAGTTGATCATTCTTAGGGGAAAGGATATCCTTGATTTTGAATGATGCAGAGTCTGTCACATAGCAGACAGCCGAATTCGAATCCCCGAGCTGGGTTGCTATACAGTTGTCAATTCTTACAAATTGAACCGGGAAAGTAGTACTGTTGGCAAGATCTTTTTCAAAGTATTCATTGAGCACTTTACCATCCATGGAGACTACTTTGTAGACTATATCTTCAGGCGTATATACTATAAATGTATCGTTGCCGAGATATTTGAAACTGTTGGCAAAGAATTTCAACGGTATTGTGCCACTGAATTCCATCGACGGATACTTATATCTGACGATTCCTCGATTTGATGAGACCCAGATCTCGTCATATTCCGGCACTATGTCATAGTCAAAAAGGCTCTCGTATTCTTCGGGTCCACCTCCGACTCTCGATAGCTTATCCTGAAAGTTGCCGTTTTCTCCAAACATCAATACTTCATTGTT
>JAIDUH010000034.1 GCA_029060285.1 Muribaculaceae bacterium
ACAAAGGGTCGGACCATGCCTAAAAAATTGGGTGGTTATGACCGGAATGGCTGGGTGGTCTTCACCGGAATATCCAGGATTCCCAACTTTCCTAAATTTGATAGATAAAAAAGAGAATAGTTCGCACTATTCAAAAGTCTATTTGAGAAGATTGGCAGTGTCAAGTGCATTCAATACACGCTTGTATTCGACAGGAGTAATGTCAACCTTTGGCAATGCTTTTTTATTGCCTGGAATGGCTTTTATATATGCATCCCTGACCATTTGATGGGTAACAATGTCTTTAGCCTTGATATTGTATTTCTTGATTATGGGTCTAAGATATTCCACTGCGCTTTCAATCTGCTCGTTGGTCAAAGGACGTTTAATTGTGTTCCCATGAAATTCTATACCAATTGAGAAGGTATTCACCCGGAATCTATTACCCCATTTGGAGTAACCGGCATGAAATGGCATTTCCTCCGGCCGAGCAAGCACATATCTCGTTCCGTCAGTATCAATCACTACATGGCAGCTTGCACCTCGGCCCGGGCGACATAACTCCTTTGCGACTATCTCACCCGTACCTTTACTCGCTGTATGATGAAGCACGACAGCCTTAACATCATTTTTACCCTTATGTAGATTTGGTGTATGAAACTGAGAAGTCTCCCAATATTTACCAAGCTTCTTCCAATCAGACGACGTGGTGCGCATCATATCTACAGACATCTCCAATATTTTAGGATTCTTCCGATATTTCCAGTAATAAACGCCGCCGGCTACGATCATTATTATTGCTACAGCTCCAAGAATAAGGAATACTCTATTTCTAATTTCTCTTTTCATTATCTTCTTCTTTGTTTCATTATCTTCTTCATTGCCCATTAGACAGGAAATACATCATTTATCTTTTTGTCTTTGCAAATTTTATGTATTTTACACAATGTCCTTTTAGTTCACGTATTTGTCCTCCAACAATAGAATCCTCTTTTCCATTGTTGACAAATAAGTCAATTACATACTTGTGATCGTCGGAAATAGAATGCTCATATCTTCCATAGATATCAAAATGATTAACGTACCTTTTTCTATAGAGGTCTATTAAGAATATTATTTTAGAAAAAGGTACGTCTTGTGTACATATTAGGGTTAATTATAGGCATATAACAAAATAGGCTTTTTTGAATTCTGCGTTAATGCCTTGATCTCATCGAATGTTTCCTGACCTACTGTAAAACATCCTTTTGAGAAAGGTTCACAAGGTGTAACAGTCTTTTTTGATGTCAGCAGTCCAGGATGTATGACGATCCCTCTTCTATGTGCATTGGAATTAGTGGGATCAAGACCATGTACCTCAATGCAGGGAACGTTATTGAATTCCGGAATATTCAACGTCCTTAGCCTTCCGGTCTTGTATCTTCCCAATGAGGATTCCCAGCTTTCAGGCTCATTGCTGAAGGATGCTTTTGAGAACAGACCATTCTTTCCAATGCCATGTGCAACTCTACCGGAATCCTCAATATAGTTATTATCCAAATTATAGATATAGAGTCGTTCATCACCTGAGAACTCACTGAAATCTACTAAGATGCAGATCTCGGAATTCAATCCTTTCTTTATGCAGTATTCTTTCAACCTCTGACATTCTTCATTTGATATATGATTTTCATTTTCAGTGTTTTCTTCTGATGCACATGTTTCAGCTTCAGATATATTAGTATGCGAGCAACCAACACCCAAAAGCATGAAAAATATTATGATTGTCTTTATTATCCAATCCATAACTATAATAAATTTATTGAATTATATCCAATGACGGATCTACATAAATTTTCTTTCCATCGCTTAGTCTTACTTCTGCAAAATCATGGTCTTTCGTGAAGTTCTTCCATTTCTCAGGAAGCAGTTTGGAATAATCATTGAGATTCATTCCATTCATGTAAACATGACCCACAACGGGTTTTGCGCTCCCTTTTTTCTCATTCACTGAAAAAGCATAGTTGCATATGGTAGAAAAGACCTGAGCATATCCTACACAATGCATCTTAGTCTTTTTCCTATCGTCAAACTTCTCGCATTTAGTAGAGAATGTCAGTTTCTCCTGAGTCTTTTTGTTGCAGTAAAGAACTATTTCGCGCTCATTTAAACCCTTTGTCTCTTTTAAAATTTCCTGCTTGAATTCTTTAGAAAGAGTTACGGGGTTGTATGTTCTAACTCTGATTTTTCTCAGGCTTAGAACTTCTGCATCTGAACAAAAGATAGTCAGCATAATCAAAGAAATAATTACTGCAATTTTTTTCATATGATAAGGATTTCTATTATTAGATTCTTTATTCCGCAGACAAGGTCTTATCTTCCAAATCTCCTATTGGTGGTATATGACGAAATTGGGATGGAAATAGATCTTCAAGTCTTCTTAATTGCCATGCGATTTTCCACAATGCTTCTCTAAATGTAAATGTTGGATTGTCAGAATCTTTTGGGAATAGATCCTCAGAGATTAGCTCATTGATTATGCTATGCATGATATAGATTTCTGACTGATTCCTTCTGTATTGTTCATCATATGCATCTTCTTGATCCCAAAAGGCACATATATCTTCATATGTTTCGACATAGCCTTTAGGGTAACATATTGGTTCTTGCCTCTTTTTTTGTTCCTTCTCTATTTGTTGTCTCCATTCATCAAGGTCTGATGGGAATTTAAGAATTGTTTTGTACAGATCAAGAAGATGCGGATTAAACATTTTCCGGAAATTTAATTCTTCTTTCGATTGAGCTTCTTGACACATATTATCACCCAACGTGCGAAGTATTTCTCCTATCTTATATAGGTTCTGTCTTATCGGATTTTCCATATTCATTTAACATATATGTGATGTTTGATTAAAAAATTCAACTCTATCTCTTCTCTACAAACACTACACAATGAATCTTTTATTGCAAAGTTAGGTTTCTTTTTTGCATCCTACATTATGCAATGAGGATCATCAGCTTTACAATGACCTTTACTAAAATAGCCATGAGTAAATTCATGAGCCATTAATTTCCAAAGATCCTTTTCATTTTTAAGTCTGAAAGTTGAGACAATACAGGCATTATGTTTATGTCCTAAGAACGATAATCCTAAAACTCCAAAATCTTTGAATCCGTGGATGGTGCAAGATATATCAGTCTTAGTTACACCTATAGTAAATTCATTTCTATTTTTGTTATCAAGGTATTTGATCAGTGAATCTGCTCTGAATCTCCACAAATCCATATCTTCATAAGAATAATTGATATATGCACCATTAGGCGCATGTGATATAGAACAGAGTCTAATTTCATGGTTTCTCAGACCTATATTCTTTAAATAGTCGTCGAATTTATCTATAGTTTCTTCTATATTATCAATATTATCATCAATTGGCTGAATATTAATAATCAGTTTATTGTATTTTTGACACGCTCCGAATCCTGAACACATCAAAATTACAATAAAGCTCACCTGTAAGAACAAAGTTAACTTACTTACTACTGCTCTTTTTTTACTTCGATTGGCTTTATCAATCAAATCATGGTAGTATTTATCATCCATAAAATTAAGTTTTTGTATTATTAGATACCGAAGCATCGAAAAAGTAAACGATGTAACGGCAAAAAAATCACCGTTACATCATTTTTTGTTCTGATTAACGTACAATTTTCAATGATGGTCTATATAGAAGAAATCTGAGTGAAAAGGTACGTTGATATTAGTCAAATCCAGATCACCTATTGAACGTGAATTCCATCATCATCTGTTTCATATATTCAGAAATCATGAACAGATGATCTTCTATGGGCATTTTCCTTCCCGCAAATTCAAAGTCTGCACTTTTTACAGTAGAGTTTGAATCCGCAACCATAGCCATCAATTCTTTCAAGTGAGCAAGACCATTTGAAGAAACTGAATTAAATTTGTATCTCTGACTTGGATTATCAAGACTTTTTCTCATTTCCATAAGATCACTTTCAATCACTTTGAGCTTTGAATATATCTTGCCTATTGTACCGAAACCGCTAAAGAATCCCATAACAAATGTTTGTATTTATTACATCAATTCTATTAACATTTGTACAGGAGGTGTTACACTTTGCAAGGATGTAAAGCATCCTGGAGTAGGCCACTCGACTGTTTCCCAACCTTTAAAATCTCCTTTTTTACACACCTCTAACACCTTATTAAGTTGTACCGCAAGATCTTTTTTTAATTGAGAACTTGGGTGACTCATAGCTTCAAGATATAGACTACGCATTTTTACGACCTCCTTGTCCAAGTCTTCTTTGGTATAAGACTTTCCGAATCTGAATATTCCCATAATTATTAATTTAGTGATTTTGTATTATAGTATTTAAATTGATAATCAAATTTTTGCTGTACATCAACACATCATCCATTCTCATCTTATCTCCGAAAACGGTGTACACAGAAACTCTTGCACCACCACTGTTAGAGAATGCTTCAAGCAATTCCTGATGAATTCGCTTGTGGACATTCAGACTATTCTCAAGATTTGATAGAGGGGCATTTCTTTCTATCTGTCCTTGGGTTATAGTCACTTGATTTTCTAAGTCCTTCAATAAGTTGTTAACCTTATTAATAGAAGACATTGCATTGAAAAATCCCATATTTTAATAGTTTAATTCGTTTGATAACTGACGCATCACATTAAATAGATATGTCTCCCACGTAAAGACATCAACACGCTCTCCGTTCCAGACATCAACAGTTTCTCCCTGAAAGAAAAGATTGTCTATTTCTGACAAGTCTCTTTTAATGCTTTCGTACTTTTGTGTATATCTTACAATATTATTGTAATGGGATCTTACTTCATTCCAATTTCTCCCATCAATCATATTGTAATTCAGATGCATTGATGCGCTGATTGAACGCATCTCAACATTGATCTTGTTGATTTGACGTAGTGCATCTTCTTTTGTCCCTTTTGAAAACAATCCCATAATAACTACCAACGCACAGTACGGTACAAAGCAACAAGAACATCATTTCTCTTTTGGGAACCTTCTGCAAGTTCGTACCATAAACCTACAACTTCATTCCTCGTTGAAATATCCAGACATTCAAGAGTTTGAAAAAAAGCATTATGAGCATATTTATTCGATGTGTTTAAGGTATCAACAGCAGCCTTGAGTATATCATAGGGTTGTCCTCCCTTGTCTACAAAGGGTCGAGGCATGATATAATATTTATCAAATTCATCTTCTTGCGAATTTGAACGCCAAGAATTCTTCGTCCAAATAATATTACCAGATTTATAATATTTATTCAGATAAGACGCAATTATTTTCTTATCATTTTCGTTCAAAGATCCATCCGCGGAAGCAATCAAAAGAGCTGATGTTATGATAGATTGCAAATCACGATCTTTTATCATATCCGTGCCTAACGGTTTCTCATCCTCCATTGAAACGTTTGCGATTAGACATAAAAAAGGTGTGAGGAATGTATCTTGTCCTATCCTAAAGTCAGGTCTTCGCATTACCTTTCAGCATGGATAAAACAATAGCCCCACACCGATAGTGCAAATTCTCCGTACGGAAGAAATGTGCAATCAGTGCAGGTGCTATTGCCAACCTTATCTCCATGCTGATTATCAAAGTTGCGAAGTTTGACTTTAGAAGATAAAATTTCAATAACACCTTTTTGTAAAAAACTGATTCTCTAAGCCAACTCTATGGCTTGTCTGAGAATCTGTCACAAAATTACAAAAAAATGTCATTGGTGGAGCTATTATCCCAGAATATTTTTTATGCTTTTAAACATATTTTTCAGTCTTCCCTCGTCACAGTAGGAATAATAGCTATCATCTGGGGTGACGATGACATGATCCAGCACACGTATATCCATGATCTCACAAGCTGACTTGATCTTCTTTGTCAGGTTATCATCATGACAGCTTGGGTTTGCTGTGCCTGCCGGATGATTATGGCAATTTATAATATGATAACATGAAAGTTTCGTGGCTGAAGCCACGATACAGTAAGAAAGCACGCTATAAAAAGGAAAATGAATTTAAGGATTGGGATTGAAGCGAAGAGAAAGACGCGCAGAAGCTGGAAGAGTGGCGATGCCAGCGGCGAAGTCGTTCATCTGAGGAATTTATCGGAGCCTGCATCGGAACGGCGACGTAGATTGTCGGGCCATGGACAGAGCATAAGCAGTCTGCCGGCTCCGCATAAATCAAAATATTCCCCCGACGGCTTGAAGCGCTCGTTGAAACCGAGGTCACGAAGAAGGATTACGCTGCTTCCTCCATCAATAGCTTTTCGGATGATGTCTTTTTCAGCTTTATGGATAGCAGGAGAAATTGGGATCGCTCCCTTTGCAATCTCTGCGCTGCAGTAGGCAGCATAACGATCGAATTCTTCTTTACTCCAATTGCGATGTATTCTCACAGTAATAAGATACAGCTTCTTAAGCAGAAACATATTGCCGTAAGCTGCATATTCATGCTCCCCGATGACCACATTCAGATGACGCTGGAAAAGATCAGGAGAGATAGCGACGAGGATTGTCCTCAATGTATTTTATTGCGCGGTCAAGTTGCTCTTTATTAAAGATTATTTGATCGTCAAAGGGTTTGAATAAAGTAGTAAAGTTCGGAAGATTAGCAAGGCTTGTATAAGCTTGGGAACATTCCTTAGTAAAAGGAGCAAGATAGCGCCCAATAGGTTTATCCAATTCAGATACCACATGCAAGACAAAGTGGATATGATCAGGCATAATTACGTATCTTCTTATCTGCAATTTCGGATTCTTTCTCGGAATAGCCATCAGCTCCTCCTTTACATATTCACCAAGTTCAGTATTGTCAGGGATGATCATCTCACCCTTGCGAAGGATTGCTTCGCTTGGCATATTAATAGCGGATAATCTTGGAGTGCCTGGATAAGCCGTAATAGTGATAAGATAATAGCCGGGAGCCGGATAATCATGAAAATCTGCTCGGGGCAATTGGCTCTTTTTATTTCTGCTTGAATTTTGTGCTTTATTTTGAGTTTTCATGATCATATCTATTTTGAAGATTTGATAATTATCAAGATGGCTAAAGCCACCTTGCAGTAAAAGAGAATCCGCCCATCCTTTCTTACTGGTTCAAGCTTAAGCTTGAATGAATTTTGCCCCAACGAAAAAAAGGAACTGCTTGCGCAATTCCTTTCAGTGACCCCGGTGGGGCTCGAACCCACGACCCAATGATTAAGAGTCATTTGCTCTACCAACTGAGCCACGGAGTCAACTTGTTTTGTTGGGCATCGGGTTTGTTTCCCGATTGCGAGTGCAAAATTACAACTTTATTTTGAACTGACCAAATTTTTCCACCACTTTTTTCAAAAAAATTCTTTTTTTTCATTTTATGACCTTCTTGAAGCCAATCTTTCTCTCCTAAACTTGTCTTTTTATATGTTTTTTTCAAAAAAATCATATCTCAACGAGAAAAATCGTTGAGATTGTTTGGTCAACTGCAAAAATAGTTGTAACTTTGTGGCGAGATCTTCACGCATGAGCGCAGAGGAGCAAAGTGCAGTGAGGATCATTATCACGAATCATATTTATAAAGAACATGAATCAGATTATTGATATGAAAGAGCAAGACGATAAGAAGCCGCATCTGACGGCCAAGGAGGAGGAAGTGATGCGCATATTGTGGGAGCATGGGCCAATGCTGGTGAAGGAGGTGCTTGAATGCATTCCGGAGCCTCGTCCGCATGTCAATACGGTATCGACAGTGATCCGTGTGCTTGAGAAGAAGGGATACGTCGGGCATGAAAAGGAAGTAGGCACCTACCGCTACCATGCAATACTTGAAAAAGACAGTTACCGGAAAGCCACCCTCATGACGATGCTACGCAATTATTTCGACAACAGCCTCAAGAATATGGTTTCAGCTCTTGTGCAAGAGGAAGAGCTAAGCGAGGAGGAAATCAACGAGTGCATCGACATCATCGAGAAGAAGAAAAGCTGAAAAGCACTGAATAATATGGGACCTTTAGCCGCCTACTCCATCAAAAGCGCGATACTCCTATCCGCACTTTTCGCAATATATATGCTGACTCTCGGACGACAGAAAGATGCTTCTATGCGCCGCATCGCGTTGCTGTACATCTGCTTAGTATCTTTCTTTCTACCCTTGCTCTACAATCTTGGCTATCGCCATGAGTCAATTCAGCATGTAGTAATTCCTACTATGCCGACACCAACCTTAATTTCCGGACCTTTCCCTTCCTCCATATCGGAAAGAATCATTACATCAATTATCGTATCGGGTATATGCATGGGAGTTATCTTCACAATACTCGGGCTCATCCGAATATTGAATTTGCATACCAAGGCAGTCTACACCAGGGGACATAAATTCAAAGTCATGCAAGAGGGACAATCTTCTCCTTTCTGTTTCTGTGGAAGCATTTATCTTACCGAAGATGATCTTGACGGGCTTTCGGAAATGATCCTGACCCACGAAACAAGCCATATCAGCCATCTGCATTTCATAGATCTATTTATAGGAAGAATACTTCTCATCCTGCAATGGTGGAATCCATTAGCTTGGCTTTTCGTCAAGGAAATGCAGCAGGTGCATGAATATCAGGCCGACAACGACGTATTGAACGCGGGATATGACCGTAAGGAATACCAGTATCTGCTCTTAAACAGGGCTATCGGCGACACAAAATACAGTTTTGTGAGCGGATTCAAGCACAGTGAGTTGAGAAAAAGATTGAGGATGATCAACCGTGAGAAACCTGGCAGAAGGAAAGTCATCGCTCTCCTTATTATTATGCTTATATCCGCTTCATTCGTCGGTTTTGCCCTCCGAAGATCTTCAATAATTCTCTTAATCAATGATAAACTTTCCGCAATAAACATTAACTCTTTTCGACAGACAGCAGTCGAGCCCGATGTCAAGACCTTAGACGGTCAGCCACGTATAATCGTAGATGGCACAGACATACCATATGAATCAATCAACAGTATTGACCAAAGCGCAATCGAGAGCATCAGCGTGTGGAAAGACCAACCAGAACACCCTTATGGAGTTATCGAAATCGAGACCAAACCGGGAATGGATATATACAAACCTGAAAATTCACCCCAAAT
>JAIDUH010000035.1 GCA_029060285.1 Muribaculaceae bacterium
GTCAGGCGTAAAGACTCCGAGAACGAAGTCGATCTGATGACCACGAGAGAACTCATTGCCCACGCCAATCCGGAGGCGTGCATAATTTGAATTGCCCAATTCCGAAGCAATGTTCTTCAGTCCGTTATGGCCTCCGTCTGAACCTCGTTGCTTCAGCCGTATAGTGCCGAAAGGAAGTGCCAAGTCATCGACCACCACAAGGAGATTCTCCAAAGGAAGTTTCTCTTGGTTCATCCAATAGCGAACGGCGACTCCGCTGAGGTTCATAAAAGTAGAGGGCTTGAGAAGCATCAGTTCGCAATTTTTAATCTTAACGTTAGTCATATCACCATAGCGACAGGACTTCCAAGTTGCGCCTGCTCTTTGAGCCAGCACATCCACTACCATAAACCCGGCATTGTGACGCGTGCCTACGTAGTCAGGTCCGATATTTCCAAGTCCTACGATAAGAAACTTTTTCATAGCAGCATTATTTTCAGAGTTACTCTTTTGTGCATGTTTGTCATGACGAAAGAGACCTAAAATGTTATCCCAAAAACTCATAGCTAAGAGTGAGGGTATAAATGTTAAAACAAAGGCGATATGGAAGATCCCATATCGCCCGAAATTTTTGAAATCGTCGTGATTAGTCTGCCTTTGCAGCGGCACCACGAGCAGCTCTTGTAAGCTGAACGGCGCAAACTACAGCATTCTTTGCATTCATAAGCTCGAGACCTTCATAGTGGAGGTCGCCAACTGCGAGTGACTTGCCAAGACCAAGGTGGTCTACGTTGACAACGAGCTGTTCCGGGATTTCGTTATAGAGAGCTTTTACCTTAAGCTTACGCATGGAGAGCTGGAGCTTACCACCTGCCTTCACACCTTCTGCGTGACCTTCGATCTTGACAGGCACTTCCATGATGATTGGCTTGTCGGGGTATACTTCGAGGAAGTCGATATGGAGCACGGTATCCTTGACTGGTTGGAAAGCAAGGTCCTTCATCACTGCTTTACGAACCTTTCCATTAAGTTCGAGGTCAATTTCGAAAATTTCAGGAGTATAGATGAGCTTACGCACATCTTCTGCTTTAACAGTGATGTCTGTAGTGATCATACCACGCTTAGCATCAAGCTCTACGAGCTTTTCGCCCGGTTCAAGAGTTCCGGTGAAGGGGAGTTCCACGATTTTGCCTCCGTTGAGCACTGCAGGGATTTTTCCGTCTTTGCGGATGGCTTTCACAGCCTTCTTGCCAAGGTTTTCACGAGCCTCAGCCTTGAGTTCGAATTTTTTCATTTTTTGATGTGTTACTAAAAATATTAGAATATTTCCCATCACACTGTGGGTCCGGCTCTAAGTATTCCCGATACCTTTCAGCCGCCTTTAATTGCTTTTGGGCTTTTCTGGCTGCAAAATTACAAAAAAAAATTCAATTGTGCAAGAGAATAATACGTTTTGCAAAGTTTACGCAGCGCATCTGATTGGGGTTGGGATTATCGCCAGCAGATGGTCTTGAACTGGCAATATGAGCATGAAGCCGGATTGTTGGTTGGATTCAGTGGCTCATTTTTGTCAAAAAGCTGAACGAGGGTTTTCTCGAGATTTTTCAGATACTCTTCATTCATTGCAGAGTGCACCTCCTGGATTGTATCGTTAATAATCGGTAAGGTATGCGTGCTTGATTTCAATTTGTTGACATCATAAAGTTCAAGAATCATCGGTTGATGTGGAAGCCCACTTTCATTGCTGAATAGGTCAAGAATAGGTCTCGGAGAGTCCTTTTTAAGATTCTTGTTCGGCAGAGCATCAAAAAGGTTGGCATAAAGCCAAAGTTGAATTAGATTCCTTCCTTTTGGATCTCCTTCAAACACGCTTTGCATTGTCTCAGCCTCTACATGTACTGAGCCGGTCTTATAGTCAACGATCCTGATCACTTCCTTGACCTCATTTTCCACTTTTGTTTTCACTTTGTCAAGGCGGTCGATGGCAAATCTCATGTTTACAGGAGCTCCTTCCGGCATCTTGATGCAGACGTTTCCATCCATTTCCACTCCATAAAGCAAGAAAGGAGTTTGTTTTAAGTCAAAATCAAGAATATTGAGCACCTGTTTTTGGAGCACATTAGCCACATATACTACAGATCCTCTCAATGGCGTATCGTAATTATCAGGCTGCCGATGAAAATGTTCCTTGTTTATTCCTGCCCTGATCAGACGTTCGATTTCTGTCTTGTTCCTTTTCTTAGCTTCAATGACCTTTGCGTCGATGACGACCGGATGATTAAGATAGTGTTTCTGCTTATCAACAGGAAGATATAAGTTTTGCATTACATAATGGAGTATATTTCCCTGGGTGATTGCATTGATATAGTCTACTGATTCTTCGTCGGTATGAATACGCAGCAAATGCTCAAAGTAGAATCTTATCTGGCAGTCGGCATATCGGGTAAGGGCTGTGGCAGACAGATTTCTCCCTTGAGCTCCGGGATCACGAAATGCGGAAAGAAGATCCATGATCTCAGGAGTCTTCTCTATAGGGGAAGGTTGGAGTTCTGTTTTCGAAATGTCAAAAGACCTGGATTCAAGCTTCAAAGAGTCTCCGGCATATAGATATTGAAGTTGAAGCACGTAGCGCGACACATCGCCACTTCTTGCCCCCTCGGAAGATCGTGCGTCGTAGAGGAGCACCACTTCTTTTGCACGTGCAATCATCCTGAAGAAATAGTATGCAAATATTGACTCCGAATAATTCACCGGAGGCATTCCGTAGGCTCTGCGAAGCGAGTCGGAAATGAATGTGCGCACGCGTCTTCGGGCGGGAAGAATACGCTCATTGAGAGATGGGATGATGACACGCTCGAAATCCAGAGCACGGGTTTCAAGCATTCCCATCACTTGAAGCCCTTTCAAGGGTTGCCCTTCAAATGTCACAGTTTCGCCTGATATCAATCGGTCAGAGAGCGACAGAAAAGTGCGCCATTGCATCGATATTCCATATTCTTTCACTGTGTCAAGGAGTAATCGTATCAATTGTCTATACACATCCAGATTCGACGCATCGACATTGGCTTTCAAAATTTTCATCCCGGATTGGGTGATAGATTCAGACACTCTCAGGAGAATCTTGTCAAGCCATGTGACTGATGCTTCTGGAGTTGCGTCATCAGGGAGTGGAGCAAGCAATTCTGACATTTCCTTACTTATGTCCCTTATATCCTGTATATTCACAATGGAATGATGGTGCTTTTTTATCCATTCCTTTACTTTTGTGACTGCATCTCCAAAAAGAGAATGGCTGAAAGGATGGGAAAGCACCAATTCAAGGTCCTTAAAGTAATATCCTATATGGTTGCCCGATTTTCTTCTGCTTCCTTGAAGGCGTCTCAGAAGCGAGACATAAGTTGCCGCTCCGGACAGTTTCATTGGATAACCCATAGTAAGATTTACATCAGACACTCTTTCTGGAATAGAATACAATATGGGTATAAGGAGGCTTTCATCAGGGAGTACAACAGCAACCTTGGCGTCTGAAAATTCTGAATTTTCGATTCTTTGTCCCATTTTTTCAATTTCATCACACGCCACTTTAGCCTGCATGGAATTGGAAGGGACTGCAATGACTTTAATGTCGGGGGGCATATTATCGCAGGCTGACATGGCAAGATAGGGCCCGGCCCATTCCGGAGAGTGCCAACGGTCTGAATTTCTCATCACATATCTTCCGGCAGCCGAATTCTTGTCCTTGATCACCGGGCCTGCTACATCCCAGAAGAAATCTGCGAACGCTTCGGTCCCGTCGTCAGTTTCATAAGAAGAAAGTGTGTCGAATATCCTGCTTTCAGTGTGAGTCAAGGCGTTAAATCCAATGAAAACGATTTTCTTTGCGGTGATATGTTCCGGGATTTCTTTCTCAAGCATATCGGCAGCAAGGCGGTAGGCTCCTCCGGATGATATCAGGCCTTTCTTTGTCAGAGAATCGTGAAAAGCATGATAAAGGGGAGCCATGGTCTGCCATATAGGAAGAAACTTCTTATGCAGTTCATCCTCTTTATTATCATTGAAATCTTTCCAGAATTCTTTTGCAGTTTCAGCCGGATCATAGGTCTGGCCAAAAAACTCTTCCATCACCTTGAGTTGCTCTTCCGTAAGGAAATTTGAGCTGATCTCCTTGATGTCCTTTACATTCTTGAATATTTCATCGGCATCGATATCCTGCATGTCAACTTCATTGAAGTCAGACAGGGCGGTCTCCCCCCAGCGTCGGAATCTATCAAATTCCTGCACGGATGGATTTGAAAGGCTATTTTGAAGCTCGACATAAGCCTTATACATGATGAACAGCAGTTCAATACGGTTTGCCACAACTCTTCCGGAGACTTTCTCCACAAATTCAGGCATAGTGATGACTTCCGGGAGCATGACGACTCTTCCTTTCAGTGCATTATTCAGATTTTTTAGAAAAAACGTGCAAGCCCTCCGGCTTGGAAATACAAACAAATGGTCGGAAAGGTCTTCATATCTGCCGGCATACGCCCTGGCTATAGATTCAAGAAATGGAATTGCCATCAGATTATTCGTGATTTTTTATGCAAACTTAATAAAAAAATTTGGTACTGCCTTATTTTTTTTGTAAATTTGCGAATAATATTAAGTGATACCCGTCACTGACCTATAATTGAAATGAAATTTTCGGACATAACCGGACATAAAACAACCATAGACTCACTCCGAGATTTAGTCGATACCGATCATATTCCTCACGCAATGCTTTTGGGAGGGCAGGAAGGTATCGGCAAAATGCGTGTAGCCCGGGCTTTCGTGAGCTATCTCTATTGCTTGGATAAGAAGAATGGTGACAGTTGCGGCAAGTGCCCGGCATGCCTCCAAAATGCACATCACAACAATCCGGATGTCCATTATATATTTCCAAGGACAGGATCATCCAGCAAAAATACTGACAGTTTTCTTCCCCAATGGTTTGAATTTCTGGATACTCACTCCTATATGTCGAAAGAAGAGTGGGCGAGGGCAATAGATGCGGGCAACACTGTGCCGGTAATATATAGAAGTGATGCAAATGAAATATCACGTACGGCAGCCCTTTCCAGTTTTGCTTATCGGTATAAGACTTATGTGATATGGATGCCCGAAAGGATGCAGCCACAATGTTCGAATGCTTTGCTCAAGCTTCTGGAGGAGCCATTTCCTGATACTATTTTCCTCCTTGTGAGCAACGAGCCGGATAAGTTGTTGCCTACCATCTTCTCAAGGACTCAAAGATTCAATCTCAAGCCGCTGTCGGATGAAGAAGTGTGCAGTGTATTGACTTCAGAAGGCGTGTCGTTTCCTGAAGCGAAGGAAGTTGCAGCCCTCTCGGAAGGAAATATGATAAAAGCATTCGACATTGCAGGAGAAGGGGGTGAGATAAAAGAATTTTCGGCGCTATATATGCAGATGATGCGTCTGGCATATGCCAGGAATGCGGGAGGATTGAGGATGCTGAGTGATGCAATTGCAGCGATGGGCAGGGAAAAGACCTCACGCTATCTTGCATATTGTGCGCGATTGACCCGAGAAAATTTCATTTACAATCTCAAGACCCCCGAGCTCAATGCCATGACGCGAGGAGAAGAGGATTTCAGTGTCAGGTTTTCTCCATTTATCAACCATAAAAACGTAGAACGCCTTCTCGCTGAGATTCAAAGAGCTCACGATGACGTGCTGAGAAATGCCAACGCTCGCCTTGTGATGTTTGATTTCATGCTAAAGGTGATGATGCAATTAAGGAAATAGTAGACACAAGCATAGAATTAGTTAAATAGAATATAAAAACATCCCAAAATTTAATATCAAAATGAAACCAACATTGTTTATCCTTGCTGCAGGAATGGGAAGCCGCTATGGAGGCCTCAAGCAGCTCGACTCTCTTGGTCCTTCAGGTGAGACTATCATGGACTACAGTGTCTACGACGCACTACGCGCCGGATTCGGAAAGATTGTATTCGTAATCCGTCATGATTTCGAACAGGATTTCCGTGATAAGGTTATTTCGAAATATGAGGGTCATGTGCCTGTGGAAGTTGTATTCCAGGACATACATGATCTTCCGGAAGGATTCAGTGTGCCGGAGGGTCGTCAAAAACCATGGGGAACCAATCATGCCGTCCTTATGGCTAAGGATGTGATCAAAGAGCCGTTTGTAGTGATCAATGCCGATGATTATTATGGACCGGAAAGTTTTCAGCTCGCTGCTGAAACTCTCAAGGATCTCGAGGGCAAGACTGGCGAATACTGCATGATAGGATTCAAGATAGAAAATACACTGAGCGAGAATGGCGGTGTAAGCCGCGGTCTTTGTGAAGTGAATGAAGAAGGCTATCTTACTGGTGTCAAGGAATGTCATGGCATCCAGCGTAAAGGTGAAGGCCTCATCCACATTGAGGAGGAAGAGGAAAAACCATTCCCTGCGGGTAGTAGCGTCAGCATGAATATGTGGGGCTTTACTCCCGACTATTTCGGCTACAGCGAAAAGGCTTTTGTTAAATTCCTTTCCGAACATGGCAACGAACTCAAATCAGAATTCTATATCCCTACCGTAGTCAATGACCTTATCCAGAATGGCGAGGCTACTCTCAAAGTAGTTCAGACTCCCTCTAAATGGTTTGGCGTCACTTTTGCAGCCGACCGTCAGGCTACTGTAGATCAATTCAAGGCTCTTGTTGATGCAGGAGTATATCCTTCACCTCTTTTCAAATAAGAAAAAATGGCAACTAAGATATTAGTGACCGGGGGTACCGGATATATTGGCAGTCACACTGTTGTAGAACTTCAGCAGGCGGGATATGAAGTCGTGATCATCGACAATCTTTCCAACTCTAACCGCGAAGTGCTGAAAGGAATAGAAGCTATTACCGGGATAGCGCCTGTATTCGTAGAGGGTGATTGCACTGATCTTGATACTCTCAAAAAGCTGTTTGAGCAGAATCCCGGTATCAAAGGGATCATCAATTTTGCAGCATCAAAGGCTGTAGGGGAGAGCGTTCAGAAACCACTCCTATATTATAGGAACAATCTGAACACGCTGATTAATCTTCTTGAGTGTATGCCCATGTTTGGAGTGAAGGGCATCGTTTTCTCCAGCAGTTGCACAGTGTATGGAGAGCCTGACGTGAATCCCATCGACGAGAGTGCTCCTATAAAACCGGCTACCTCGCCGTATGGCAACACAAAGCAGATTTCAGAGGAAATCATCACTGATTATATTCACAGTGGTGCTCCTGTGAAGAGCATTATCCTTCGATATTTCAATCCAATTGGTGCTCATCCAAGTGCAAAGATCGGAGAGCTGCCTCTTGGAGTTCCGCAAAACCTCGTGCCTTATCTGACGCAGGCGGCTGCCGGAATACGTAAGGAGCTTACCGTATTTGGTGATGACTATAACACGCCTGATGGAAGCTGCATACGCGACTACATCGATGTTGTAGACCTTGCAAAAGCTCATGTAGTGGCTATGCGCAGGATGCTCGATGGAGAGGATACAGATAGCATTGAGATCTTCAATCTTGGTACGGGTCGTGGAGTATCAGTGCTTGAGCTGATCAATGAATTCGAAAAGGCTACCGGCGTGCCTGTTCCGCATAAGATTGGCGGAAGACGCGAAGGTGATATCGAAAAGATATGGGCAATTCCCGACAAAGCCAACAATGTGCTTGGTTGGAAAGCGGAAGTCCCCGTAGGCGAGACCCTCGCTAACGCCTGGAGATGGCAATGTTCTCTTGGTTAATCTATAAACAAACCCTAAGATTGTATAATGTCGGATTCTGATGAATCCGGCATTTATAGTAAATTGAAAGTCCCGACACTCTTTTAAAGAAGTCGGGACTTTTCTTGTCAGTCGAAACTGTAGATACCATATATTCCGTAGTCACGGCTGTCTTTAGGAATCATCGGTGTGATATCCGGATTCCGCTCAGGTTGCCATGTTCGGATCTTTATTATAGGTTTGTCAGCCTCATTCAGGTCAACAAAGAGGAAGAGGTATCCTTGGTCTCCGTAGTGCTGGGAATAATAGTCTTGTTTTATCTGGATGCCAAAGGTGTTTCCTCCGAATGCAGCTTTCTGAATGTCATTGTCAGAGAAATTAATATTTACAAACTCATTGCTGTTAAAGCATCGTTCAAGTTGATTTATATACTCGTCCTTTGTCTTTCTCTGATAAGTATAATCTGTATTTAAAGATAAACCTTTGACGTCACCTGATGCTTTTTCAATCTTATGCAACTTATGACCTACAATAATGTATGCATTGTCGTCAAAAATACTTTTTATATAATCAAGTCTTTTCAACGCAAACGCTGTCTTGTAGTTTTCGAGAAAAGTCACGATTACCATTTTTATTGAGTCTCCCCATACATCGCCACCTTGGGAGAAAACATCTCTACGGGCAGCTGCACCAAGACCGAATGCCACACTTTCAATTTTTTTCTCTGGTGAAAAAGTAAATGTGACATCTTCAACAAAAGTCCTGTTATTATTTTTGAATTTGAATTGCATCGGTATGCTCCTACAGACTACTCTGTCACCTAATGGATAAAAACCTGGATCAGGATTCCCTATAAGTGTGGCAGATCCATAATCAAGGAGCGCTTTATACATTTGCAAACCTTCAGAAGTAAAGTATTCTTCATTGGGAGAGTATTTCTTTTCCTTGATATCTTTAATTATTACGTCTATAATACCCTCATACTCTTTAGAAGCCTTTTTATCAAGAGGAGTGACACCATTGTTTTTCCCTGCTTCTACCATTGCTTGGAGATCCTTCCTTGCATTTTTTTCGACCTTGATTTGGTTATGGCCGTTACCAATCGTCTTTTTTGCCTCTGGAAGATTTAACGGTTTGAAATTGCGCATCATCATTTCAAGTTCTCTGTCGCTCATTGCAGATTCAGAATACGAGGTTTCAACTACAAGAATTATTTCATTTGGCTTATAGTCGGAAGGGAAAGATATTTTCCCAATGCCGTCTTTTATGCCTGTGATAGGGGAGTTGATTCTGCCATTCCAATAAGTGAAGTCAAGCCCTTCTGCCGGATTACCCTTATATTTAAATACGAGTTCCATCTCGTTGTCGTCAGAAAGATTAGCAACACTTACATCAATATCTTTAAGAATCTCACGCATCTTGGAGGGTATCCAATGAATAAGCAATTCCTCCTTACCATTGATTTTCATTCTGACCTCGGATGGATACTGCAGAGAATGAAGAAGTACGTATGCCCAATTGAAGAAACGAAGAGCATCGTCTATACGACCTTTTTCTTCAGATCTCAAAGCGGATCTAACATAATCGTCAACTCGATCTTTTCTTTGAGCAAACATCTTATCGAGTTCGGAACGTTTCATATACCTGATCAGGTAAAAACCATTTTTACCGTCATTATAGGTCTTTGTTTGTGTATTGTTGATCGTAGCTTGAGAATAAGTATTTAAAACGGATTTAGCGTTATGTTTTGATTCGATCTCGCCTGAATTGCCAATTGTTTCTTCAGAATCAACAGTAAAACTGCTTTCAACTGTCGTGCCGATGTTTCCAAGAAGGTTGGCGAGAGCGAGTTTGTCCGCCTCTCCGGGAGAGTCAGCCCAAGCTTCACCAAAGATGTATTGAGGATCCGTCTTTATCTTTTCTACCTCAGAGCGTACATCTGCTCTTGCAATAGAAGGAACTAAAGCAAGAAATGCACATATAAGAGAGAATAATAAATTAGAGAATCTTTTAGACATTGCTTCACTTATTTTACTAATACTTTTTTATTTGCTACAATATATATACCTGAAGACAAACCGTCGATACTGATGACCTCGTTTGGCAGGGCGATCATTTTTGAAACGCATCTTCCTGAAAGATCCAAAACCGGCACTTCAGCTTTTATAGGAGAGCAAATTAAGATTGATTTATTTTCACTCCATATCCTCATTTGAAGGGAAGATATTTCTGCAGTAGACAATGATGAATCCATTACAGGTATTTTGCTGATTCCGGGTCCCACCATATAAGCTTCGAATGGCTTGACACTTCTTAACCCCATGACGAATACACTTCCCGGTTCATTCCCTTCAAAATAATTGTCATTTACCACCATCGCTCCATTTTCAGAAGCATTGTTCAAGAAATTGGGATAGAAACATAATTCAGGATTTAAGGCTTCACCCTTCTCCGAAGGTGATGATTCAATTGTAATGTCAGATGCTGAGAAAGTTACATCCCCCTCTATATTATATGGAGAATAATAGGCCTCATTATTCGGCATTGCTATCAAATAGGGAATGTAAGATTTGATCTCCGTTTCAGGTTGCCATCCATTATCGGCTCTATATAGCCAAAAGCGTTTTGACATTTCATTACCTTCCAAATTTCCAAAGGGATAGAGCAGATCGGTCTGGAAAGAAATATTCTTCACCTCAAAAGGCAAAGCGATGGTTTCCCATCCATAGCATCCGTCGATAGCTGTTTTCTTTGAAAATCTCTTGACATAAGAAATGTTTTTAGCCTGGAAGTCTTTAGGGCAATACCAAGGATGATCTTCGTTCAATAATATAGGATTGTTGCATATCCCATCTTTGATTATGTTGATACTATTGTTATCATTCGTATAATTGACCCCATTGATGTAGAACAGAACTCCGTTACCTCCCAGATCATCATTAAACACAGCAGACATTTCTGAAGAGACGTCTGTTTCAGCATTCCAAATTATTGCGCAAAGATCTTTGTTGTTCATGAAAGCATTCTGTCCTATCGACTCAAGTCCTTTAGGAAGACTAATGCTGATAATGCCTGTAGACATAAGACCGAACTCAGGAATAGACTTAGAATATGAATCAGAAAGATCAAGATGTCTTAGATCTTTCAGATAATCAATAAATCCATAAGATTTCTCATCAAGCCATCCATGCACTTTGAGAGTTGGCCATCCTTTTGTCTGTTGTTCTCGGGAAAGCCATAAATATGCGGATTGAAGAGTTTCGTCCTCATTAACCCATGCTTCTCCTTCAATGCCGTAGGCATTAGGGGTAAATGTAGCGATCTCGGATGGCTGGTAACCATCTTTCACGGCTACTGCCCTGATGCTTGAGTTTATGCTCCCTATATCGAATGGCGTTTCAAACAGAGTCCCGTTAACCGGATTGGAAGAAGAATCAAAAGTATAATATATTGCATCAAACAACCCATTTCCTACGATATCAAGATATCGCCCATCATAATCAAAACTTACTTGAGAACATTTGTATATGGTTTCATTAGCTTTAGTCAGGGTTAGATAGTCAGCGAAAAGATAAGAAACGGGAGGATTGCTGGATGACTTTACCGAAATACAGTCATCCGGATTAAATGAAAATCCCTGACCATTCCAGTTAGCTGAAATCTCTTCAACATATTGTGTTGACGAGCGACCCTCTACCCAGCGATAAAAGCCAATGGCAAGATCTCCAAGTGGAGAAGATATTAAATCAGATTCGTTATGAGTCATTGTTAAAATTCCGTCTTTGTAGACTGAAGGAATCGCAAGATTACACTGCTGTCCCAGTATGACTATTGGGAAGTTTACAATCAGCTCGTCAGGATTATTTGTCAGTTCTATGGATGTCGCTATATCCGACATTGTTCCGTTTGGCTCCATGACAAACGATAATAAATAGTCATCAGGAAGAGCCTCTATATTTGGAATAAAATTTTTGTCAACGATTGTGAAATGCAAGGTAGCTTCTGAATTCAGTGCTTCTCCAGACCTTGTGGTAACAGTGCCTTCCGGAATCACTATCCTATAATTCCCCGGAGTATTAATGACAGGATCAAAAGTAATGACGCACGTTGTGTCCGAAGTATTTTCCAGACGACCCGTGGAGACCTGCACATTATTTCCATTATACAATGGCATAGGGCGATTGACTACTACGACTCTTTCGTCAATTCGATGCCAGTATGTGATTATTTCAGAAAGAGATTCGACAACAGCACCATTTCCGGGCAGAGACCCTACATACTTGCATGTAGGCTTCTCATCCTCTATACGTTTCATATTTAATTCTGAGGCCACCAAATTGATCGAAGCGAGTTTATACTCCATGATCAAGCAATCGGCGGGGTCAAATGTAAACCCGTTTTCTTGCCAAACGGCTGTGATTGTCTCAGTTGGTTCCGGAGTTGCTCCCGGAGTTGAACGATGTCCTAAAGATATTGAGAGTCCGGGCATTGAAGAATTGGTGATTTGCATTTCCTTTCCCAATAGGGTCAGATTACCCTCAGAATAACGTGCTGGAGCTTTCACGTTCACATTGCCTATAAATGGTACTGAAATGGGAAATTCAATAATAACTCTATCCGCTCCCGAGTCTTGGGTGATATGGCTTTCAAGATTATCCATATCGCCGCTGCTGGTCAGAGTAAATGAAATAAGGTACGGACCAACTATATCGCTTATGGCCGGAGCTGCGATACAATTTAAGCTTAAGAAGATTAGCATGCATCCTGCCAATAATGCACTATATAACGTTTTCATGTCTTTTTTAGTTTATTGGATGATTATCGTCTTGTTCAGGAAGTCGGAAAAGAGTTGTGAAATGTTCGTAACCGAGAGTATATTGGATGGTATTCTGCACATCCGGACGATTAGGATCATTTCCTGTAATTGTCAGTTCAAAATAATAATCTGTATTCTGCTGAAGCTTTACATTATTATCCCATGTTAATTCTCCGATCCACGAAATAGGAGTATTAGTTTGGTCGAGTACCGATGAAATCTTTCCATACTGAGTCGCTAATACTGTATTATCTGCCTGACACAGATTGACCTTAAATGATGTCAATTCAAACTCTGATACTGTTTTGAAGAATGCGTTCACGCCTGTCTCTTCCGGAGAAATATTGCATGCTTCTAATGTCGGGTAATTGAAAATGATGTCTCCTCGAGTCTGCACTCGTTTTGATTCTCCCTTAGCTGTGCCGACTTTTGATGTGACTATCGGTGTGAGAATATATGGTGTGCCAGGCTCAAGGTTATCGAGCGTGAAATTGATATTTCCCGACTCAGGATAGTTCTCACTTCCCGAATTATTTGGAACGGTCACTACATTTGTTTGCTGGTCTATCGATGATATGTTTATTACCTCAAGCTCCACTTTTTCAACTGGAGCTTCTGAAGCGTATTGTATGGATAGAGGAACTGATGTTTTGTCAGCCTCAGAAGCAGTGAGCACTATGTCAGTCGGAAGTGTACCGGCTTCTTGTCTTAATACAATAGGTTCTGTAGGCTTAACATTCCCAAGCCATTGATCATCTGATGGTAAAAGACGAATAGAAATTTCTCTTGGAGAAGTAGTGTAATTGGGAGTCCAAATTACCTTTAAAGTGATGTCTTCCCAATTGCCCTTTCCCTCAGCGCCGGGATTCAATTTTATCCAATCAGCATTTTCCGTGATATCGAGTTTCCAATCAATGGAACTTCTTATCATAATCTCCACATCACCACCCTTTTGACTTGTAATGATGTCAGCACTGTTTTTATCCTCCATTTGGAATAATAACTGTTGCTGTATGAGTGTTATCTTGAAAGACTTTTCGGGAAAATCAACTGCTCTTACAGTAAGTTCGGAAGAGGGAGTTTCAGATGCATTGATGTTATTTGTTGACCATACTTTAATTGTTCCATCCCCTTCAGTAGAAGTGGCAGAAGCTGAAAACGGATGTTCAGGTGGAATCAATTCCCATTTTACATTTGACACCACTTTTATTTCAGTTTCTGCTCCATCTGCTGCCAATCTTAACTGTGAAATCTCAGGATCTGTTGTGAGCTTTACATCATTTATGTTACCAATATAAAAATCGGTTTCAATGGTATTGCACCCGGAATTCATAAGCAAGCTTACAAATAGGGGGGCGCCAAACCAACACTTATATATATTTTGGATACTCATTTCTTATATAATCAATATTGTTAAATCCGACGTTAAAAAGAGAATGCCAGTCCGGCGGTTATGAAAAATCCTCCTTTGCTTAAGTTTGCATGACTTGCGATATCATTATATAATGGATTGACTGACACCGGCACCGCAAATTCGGGGGTCAAGAAAACACCTACGTGTGACCAAGGATTGAAAATACATCTTGCTCCTATTGTGACGTTATGACACATTGCTCCGTTTCCATGTGAGCCACCTCTTAACCGTTGTCCTAAATATCCTACTTGAGGTGTCAGACCTATACGCTGGACAAAACTGAATTGATATCCAATTTTGCCGATTAGCTCGTCAATGGTGTAGTCTGTTGTGCCGACGAACATGTCAGAGGAACTTTGAAACCAGTAGACTTTTCCACTTCTTCCTATACCGACTGTATAACCAAGTTCGGCAGAGATATTTTGGTAAGTGCCGCCTATGTTAATATTTATTCCGGGAATTGAACTGTATGTAAACCCAAGTCCAACATACAGAGATTTGTTTTTAATATATTGAACTCGTTCAAGTCTTACGGTGTCTAATGTCTCTTCATTATTGCGGACACTGAAAGTTTTTGTTGTGGTAATATAGCCTTTTCGTTTAAATGTATACGTATAATCGCCGATATTCAGCTGTCTGTTGAGCCTGTTTTTGGCTACTAACGTATCAGCATGAAAGATATTTGTTCCTAAAGCGGGATTGACTTCAACTGAAAGATAACCCTTAAACGGTATTGGGGCTTTAGCATGGATCTCAGTTGGTTGTCCTATCTTGACATTGAAACTCTCTATGCTGGGCTCGCAGTTTCTTTTTCTCAACTCCACAAAATATTTACCTTCTTTGAGTCGAGTGTGCCATTCACCAATGGCAACTTTTTTACCATCAAACCAAATTTCAGCTTCATTAGGCACATACACTGATACTTGGCTATATTTATCATTTTCATTTTCCAAATTAATTTCAAAGCGGGAAGGGCCATCTTTGGTCACGATTATATTTCCATCGTAAAGCATATATCCCAACTGGGCCTTTACGCTATGGTCACCATAAGATAAGTATGTATTGACCGGAGATAGGCCTACTGAATCACCGTCAACGAATATTGGAGCTTTATTTACATTTGCAACTATGGAGACGTCTTTTCCTTCCAACATGAGTTCCATAGAGTATGTGCTTCCAGATACAATAGGTTCTTCAAAATAATGCGGAGTAGGAGCATGGCCGGAAGTGCTTATCTGAATCTTCTGTGAACGCGCGGGAAGATAAAGCCAAATTTGTCCCGGCTTGTTTTCTCTGGCTACAATTCCCATCACTCCATTGTCAAAATATAGATCTGAAGGGTTGATGGGTGTGTAGATCTTGACCAACGCTGCAGTATTACCGTTTTGGTCTTTTTTCATCGTTTCGCGATTAATTGCAGTCTGATCGGAAGGGAGACTCTTGAAGTTCCTGACTACAAGATCAGCTGCGAGAGACTCTTTTATACAAGGTAGCATTATTAGCAGTAAAAGGAGTCTAAATAAGCTTTTTAGTTTATTTTTCATTTTACTTTTGTTAATTTTTTTCAAAATTATATAAAATTTTTGAATTATTTTATTTTAGAATGTTAATATGTGTTAAAGATAATGGTGGCATTTTCAATATTCTCATTTCAAGAGTAATATTACAGAAATATGATTATTTTGAGTTATTATTTGCTTATATGAAGGAAAAGCATTAATTTTGCGATAAAATACACAATAATCAAACCATATTATATTATGTTGCGAACAAACAAACCACTAATTCCGAACATGTTGTTATTAGCGGCAACCTGCGCTTCCATGAGCAGTTGTGTTGATAATGATTATGATCTAAAGAACATTGACAAAACGTCGCAGTTTACAGTCAATAATCTGACTGTTCCGGTTAATCTTTCTGAGATTAAACTCGAAAATGTAATCAAACTCGATGATAACGAAAACATTTCCGTGATTGACAATCATTACGCAATCAGTAAAGGTGGTGATATTGAGACGTCAGAATTCGATCTCGGGCATATCCATGTTGCAGCTCCGACCATAAATCCATCAGTGATTTCGGTCAATGTACCTGAACTTCCCCCTATTTCCGGTATAGAAATCCCTTTCCCTGAAACAAAGCTTCCTGATGTGCCTCTCCAAACATATGATCTTGAATTGGTGAACGTCGATGAGTCCTTGAAAAAACTTAATGACATCAAAACAGAACGTCCCATAGAAGTTGAAGTGACACTTTCTGTTCCTTCATCAATTATTGCCAAAGGGAATACCATAACTTTTAAAAACATACAAATTCAGCTTCCATGGGGTCTTATGACTGAGGATGCCGGGTATAACTCTACTACAGGTAAGTATGTATTAAATGAGATTTCGGTGAATGCGGATGGCAAAGCAACCTTAAAGGTCGAAGCATACGGCATAAAACTCGGAGAGCGAGGAAAAATTGAAGATCAAAAACTCAATATATCCGGTGATATAGGTATAGAAAGTGGTTATATTACAGGTATGATACGAGATCTCTCACTTCCTAACCCCTTGGTAGTGAGCGTAGACTATAAAGTTTCGGAATTTGATTTGGCATCTTTTTCCGGAGATATAGATTACAAGATGGATGAGATCGATATTGCTCCTATATCTTTAAGCGGTCTTCCAGATTTCCTTGACAGTCCTGAGACTGAAATTAGAATTGCTAATCCGCAGATTCTTATAAGCATTAACAATCCTGTAGGTCAATACGGTCTAACAGGAACGGGCAACATCAATCTTACTTCACATTTTAAGGGTGGTAAAGATGTAGAGCATACAAGTGGAGAATTCAACATTTCAGGCTCTCATTCTGACATAGCTTTCTGCACATCAAAAGAGGGCTATGAATTAGTTGACTTCAGTGGCCTTCGCGATATCTTGACAAGCGGAGATAAAGAAATTGGCGGTCTTCCCGAAAGCATTTCTGTCAACATCCAAAATATAACATTTGCCGGAACTGTTGAAAATTTCCCGATTGGAAAAATCGGCAAGGCAGATGGATCCTATAATTTCGTAGCACCTCTTGGTTTTGCAAAAGACTCAAAAGTGATATATGAGACCACTGTCGACGGTTGGGGAAGCGATACGCTTGATGATGTAAACATCAATAAGATTCACCTGAAAGCAAATTGCAGCACTAATCTTCCGGTTGGAGTGGAGCTTCGGGTGCAGCCCATTGACAAAAATGGAAATGAAATTCCGGTCAAGGAGAACAGTTCACGTTTCTCAGTTGATCCTAAATGTACAAATTCGCCTGTTGAGCTTTTGATAGAAAGTGCAAATGGCCCGATCAATAATTTGGACGGTGTCAAATTCAAAGCTTTCGTTTCGCAGGATAATGAAAATAATACAGAAGCTCTTGGACCTGATCTCTTTATAAAGCTTGACAATATCAGGGTAACTGTGGATGGATACTATGAAACTGATTTTGAATAATAATTAAGCACTGAACAGCAATGAACATCATAAATAAAAAATCAATCGCACTTTCTCTGGCTGCAGTATCGCTGCTGTCAGCGTCTGCACAGGAGTCATCTACAGGATACTTCATGGAAAACTACAACATGAAATGGCAGATGAATCCTGCAATGGGAAATCGAAATAACTATGTTGGATTCCCGGGTCTTGGAAATCTAAACGTGGGGGTCAACGGCAATATCAGTGCCACTGACATCGTATATCCTCTTGATGGTAAAACCGTACTGTTTACGAATCCGGGAATTGAAACCGATAAGGTGCTTGGAAACCTCCACGACACTAACCGACTTTCTCAGAGCCTTGGACTTAACGTGCTTCAGGGTGGCTTCAAGGCATTCGGAGGTTATAACAATATTGCGATCAACGTAAGGGAGAATGTTAGCTTTGCCCTTCCAAAAAGTATATTCTCGCTTCTTAAGCAGGGTATTGGCAATGAAACTTATGATATCAAGGATCTAAGGGCAAAAGCCGCTGCTTATGCAGAGATAGCCCTCAATCATTCCCGGGATATCAAATGGGTGCCTGGACTAAGAGCCGGTGTAAGCTTGAAATTTTTGCTTCCAGTGGCTTTTGCAGAAGCAAATTTTGATGAACTTCAACTGGAACTTGGAGAAAACAACTGGAAAGCACGTGCCAATGCCAATTTGCGCATAGGCATGGATGGATTGAAATATGAGACTAAGGTAAACGACAGGACCGGGGCACGCTATGTAAGTGGAGTAAATACAGATGACATGAAGTATGGTGTAAATGGATTCGGTTTTGCTTTTGACCTGGGCGCAACCTATCAGTGGAGTGACTTCGTTTTCTCTCTTGCTTTTACCGATCTTGGAGTGCTCAGTTTCAGCAAAGTACAGGAAGCTTCCACCAATGGGACAAAATCTTTTGAGACAGAAAACCATGTCATTGGTATTGGAGACCACGGTGACAGCTGGGATGCACTTGTAGATGATCTTTCTCCGTTATATGAGCTAAAGGATAATGGTACAGTTTCTTCATCAATGGCCGTGCAAGGAAAAATGCGTGCAGGAGTAGACTATAAGTTCCCATTTTACGACAAGCTTCACTTTGGTTTGCTCAACACTACCAACCTGAGCTCAATTTTCCCTTCAACGGAATTCCGTTTGTCCGCAAATGTTGAGCCTGTAAAGGGTGTTGCTGCATCGATCAGTGGAGCTGCCGGAACATATGGAGTAAACTATGGTTTTCTTCTAAGCCTTGGAAACAAGGGATTCAATTTCCTTATAGGTATGGACTATGCAGCGTTCAAGATGGATAAGAACAGCATTCCACTTTCGACGAATTTTGATGTGCATATGGGTATCAACTTCCCATTCTGATGAGTAAGGAAAACATCTTTTCATATTTATCAAGCTCCGTGGCGCCACGGAGCTTTTTTTATGCCTCTTTGCAACCGGGTTTCATTGATTTTTTTGTAATTTTGCAGTGAATTTAAGAATCATATCTATTATGAAGAAAAAATATGTTAAACTATCAATATTGATTTGTTCGGCGCTTGTCATCAATTCAGGAAATTTTGGATGCGGAAAATCAAACAGTCATGATGACACTGAATTGCATCATGAGGATCATGACGGACATGATCACGAACACGAGGGGCATGACCATGATGAAGAGGACGAGCACGATCATGGTCATTCAGACGGCGAAGGGCATGAGGGGCATGACCATAGCGGGCTTATAGAGATGAATGAGCATACTATGCAGAGATTCGGGGTGCAGACGGAGAGAATCAATCCTTCGGATTTTGCAGAAGTGACATTAGTTTCGGGGAGAATCGAAGCTAAGGCGTCGGATGAAGGTGTGGCTACTGCTACCCGAAATGGCATCCTTACACTTTCCCCAAATATCAATAGCGGTGTAAGAGTCAATGCCGGTGGCGCAATAGGGTCAATATCTGCGTCTAATGTACAAGGAGGAGATCCTACGGTGCAAGCTATAGCTGTCAGGAACGCTGCCAAACGTGAGCTGGATCGTCTTAAGCCCCTGCATGATGATGGCATCGTCAGCACAGAAGAGTATAACAATGCACTTAAGGCATACGAGGAAGCTGATGCTTCAGTGAAGACATCGAAGCAAGGTAGCGCAAGTGTGACTTCCCCAAAGTCAGGCGTTATTACTCAACTTTTGGCAAAAACAGGAGAATATGTTGAGATTGGTCAGAGAATAGCTGTAATCAGCGGAAACACAAGTCTCACTCTAAGGGCAGATGTGCCGGAGAAATACATCGGGCGCCTTTCAGGAATTACTTCGGCCAATTTCCGCCCTGCCTCTTCCGATCTAATACTTGATCTTGACGAACTGAATGGAAAGATGATTTCAAATGCCGGCTCCTCGGTATCTGAATCCGGATACATTCCCATCTATTTCTCATTCAGCAATAACGGTGCGGTTGCTCCGGGTGCTTTTGCCGAGATATATTTGAAGTCAGGTGTTCGTCACGATGTGATATCTGTACCAAAGGAAGCCATTGTGGAAATCAACGGCAACAAATGCGTCTACGCATCTCATGGTGAAGATCATTTCATCAAGCACATCGTGACTCTCGGAGCTTCCGATGGGAAAAGGGTAGAGGTGCTTTCAGGTCTTGATGCAGGAGAAGAAATCGTCGTCAAAGGAGCCCAGGCTGTAAGAATGGCAGAGACATCAGCCACTGCGGTTCCGGGTCATACTCATAATCATTAAAGGCAACGGTCATGCTGAATAAAATTATTAATTGGTCGCTGACCAACAGGCTGATTGTGCTTTTGGCTGTCTGCGCCACGATAATAGCAGGTCTGTTCGTGCTTGTCCGCACTGAGATAGATATATTTCCTGATCTCAACGCCCCTACAGTAGCGATTATGACTGAGGCTGCCGGACTTGCTCCGGAGGAAGTGGAAAAATCAGTGACATATCCGATTGAGACGGCTGTCAATGGCGCATCAGGAGTGAGAAGGGTTCGATCAAGTTCCGCTACCGGATTTTCCGTGGTGTGGGTGGAATTTGATTGGAACACGGATGCTTATAAGGCTCGGCAGACGGTAAGTGAGCGTCTTTCAGGTATCGAAGGAAGCCTTCCTGCAAATGTAGGCAATCCTGTCATGGGTCCGCAGTCGTCAATTCTTGGAGAGATAATGATCATAGGTCTTACTTCCGACAGCATATCACAAGGCGAGCTTCGCAGTGTTGCTGACCGCACCATACGTCCGCGTCTCCTTTCACTTGCAGGAGTCAGCCAAGTTTCGGTGATAGGTGGCGAGGAACTTGAATACCAGATTCTGCTAAGTCCGGAAAAGATGCGTCATTACGGTGTTTCGCTTTCTGACGTAGCGGATGCAACTGAGAATATGAATGTCAATGTTTCCGGGGGGGTGACATACGAGTACGGCAATGAATATTTGATAAAGGGTGTAGTTGCTACCACTGATGCTGCAGAGATAGCTGACGCCGCAGTCAAGAATGAATCGGGCCAATCCTTTAAGATATGTGACATAGCAGAAGTAAAAGTGGGGCCCAAAACCCCTAAGATTGGTACTGCCACATTGCGGATAAAGCCGGCGGTACTGATAACTGTCACGAAGCAACCGGCTGTAGGGTCAATAGAACTTACCAAAGAAATTAATAAGGAATTAGAAAATCTCAGCCACTCTCTTCCCTCAGGAATAGAAGTTGATACTCAAATCTTCAACCAAAGCCAGTTTATCCAGACTTCTGTAAGTAATTTGCAGCAGTCATTGCTTGAAGGAGCATTGTTTGTGATCATAGTGCTTTTCTTTTTCCTGATGAATTTGAGGACTACTGTTATTTCGGTGGTTGCAATTCCTCTGTCGATTCTTATCACTGTGATAGCCCTTTATTATATGGGATTCACTATCAATACGATGACTCTTGGCGGAATTGCAATAGCAATCGGGTCGCTTGTAGATGATGCAATCGTAGATGTCGAGAATGTCTACAAGCGCCTCAGAGAAAACAGGATGAAGAGTTGTGAGGAGCGCCTTCCGATAATAAAGGTAGTGTATGAAGCATCCCGCGAGGTGCGAAAGCCAATACTAAATTCTACCCTTATCATAGTGGCTTCATTTATACCTTTATTCTTCCTCAGTGGAATAGAAGGAAGGCTTCTGAAACCTCTTGGCATTGCATTTATCGTGGCTCTTGCAGCTTCTACGGTTGTGGCCCTCACGCTTACTCCGGTATTGTGCAGTTATCTTCTTGCAGGAGATAAAAAGAAGGAGGTAAAAGAGTTGGATAATGAGCCCAAGACGGCTTTATGGCTTCGTGAGCATTATTCTCATCTCCTTGATAAAGTTCTTTTGCGTCCACGTCCATGGCTTATTGGGGTATCAGGACTCTTTGTCATAGCAATTGCAGTTTTCTTCACATTGGGAAGAAGTTTCCTTCCCGGATTCAACGAAGGAAGCTTTACAATCAATGTCAGCGCGATGCCAGGTATTTCTCTTGAGCAGAGCGACAGCATGGGTATTGCTGCAGAACGTATCATTCTGTCAGTCCCGGAAGTTAGGAATGTGGCTCGCAAGACAGGACGTGCCGAACTTGATGAGCATGCGCTTGGCGTGAATACTTCAGAAATGGAAGTTCCGTATGTGCTTGACAAGGGAAGGAAAAAGAATGAAGTGGTAAGGGAACTTCGCGAAAAATTGTCGGAATTACCTGGAGTGAATGTTGAGATAGGTCAACCTATTTCCCACCGTATAGATGCCATGTTGAGCGGAGCTCAAGCACAAATCGCAGTTAAGATTTTTGGAGATGACCTTGACAAGCTCTACACGATTGGTCAGCAGATCGGATCAGAAATGAAGGAAGTGCAGGGAGTGGTGGATGTCAATGTTGAGCAGCAAATTTCTCGTCCGCAACTGGATATCGTGCCAAGGCGGGAGATGCTTTCCAAATACGGGATTACAATTCCTGAGTTTGCGAGATATGTTCAGATGGCTATTGGTGGAGACGTGGTCAGCCAGGTGTTTGTAGGCAATCGTCCTTACGATCTCACTGTGAAGGTAGAAGATACGAAACGCGATACTAAGGAACGAATTGAAGATTTGATGATCGACAGCAATATCGGGATGATTCCTCTCTCATACGTCGCTGATGTGAAAGTGGGAAGTGGTCCTAACACTATCAACAGGGAAAATGTCAGCAGATTGCTTACGGTTTCTGCAAATGTTGATGGACGAGACCTTAAAAGTGCTGTCGATGAGATAAAGAAGACAATAGCAGAACATGTGGAGCTTCCGGAGGGTTACTTCGTGACATACGGAGGACAATTTGAAAATGAAGAGGCTGCATCACGAATGCTATCTTTGACATCAATTCTTGCTTTGATAGTAATATTCTTCTTGATTTATTCCGAGTTCAAAAACGTGGCTGAATCTCTTACAATTCTTGTGAACATGCCTTTGGCTCTCATCGGTGGTGTTCTTATATTGAGATTCACTACAGGAGATGTAAATATTCCGGCAATCATAGGTTTTATTTCATTAATGGGAATTTCAACCCGTAATGGAATGCTTCTTATCTCGCGCTACAATCGTCTTCGGTCTGAGGGAATGAATGTAGTCGAGACTGTGAAAAAAGGTTCTGCCGATCGTCTGCTCCCCATCATTATGACTGCCTTGACATCAGCATTGGCCCTTGTGCCGATTGCAGTGCGTGGTGGAGAACCCGGCAACGAAATTCAGTCGCCTCTTGCCATCGTTATCCTTGGAGGTTTGATAAGTAGCACGTTGTTGAACATTTTTATTGTGCCTGTGTTGTACAAATGGATTCAAATGCGTAAAGAAAAGAAATCTACGGTTGCATAAGCCAGTATAAACTATACTACTAAACATGAATAAAAGATATTATTTAGCAATAGTTCCGGCACTCTTGTCGAGTGCCGGGGCTTATGCCATCACTCCTCAAGAAGCGGCTAATTCCATTCTTAGCCGAAATGGTGACCGCCTTCAGATAGCGGTAGAGCAAAATGCAAAAGACCTTGAGACCCATACGCTTGCCAATGCACCGGATCCGAGTCTGGAGGGGGATTATATGGTAATGCCTGAAGGGGTTGACAATCGTTGGAATGTTGCAATCGGCTATGAGATGGAATGGCCGGGCGTATATAAATCACGCCGAGAGTTGGGAAAAGCTATGCGCAATGCAAATGCTGCGGAGGCAGATGCCGGAGTCTATAACAAATATATTGAGATTCTAAAAGAGATCGGCACGTATCTGTATGCTGAGCGCCGCATAGCAATGATGCGTCATATTCAGTCTGCGACAGACTCGCTTTATAATGCAGCGGTGAAGGCCACCAAGGGAGGGCAAATGTCGCGCCTTAACTTGTCAAAGATCACTTTGGAGCAAGGGCGTGTCAATACGCTTATCGCTAATTTGGAAGCAGAAAAAAACGGAAGTGAGGGAAATCTGAAGACTCTCAATGGAGGCTATGATTGTGGGGCTCTCTTGAGGAGTATAGACCGCCAATGGGTGATGACTCCTACTCATTCATTAGAAGAGTATCTGGAAGAGGCGAGGACAAATCCTGACCTGAAGAAAGCAATTTCTGAACTGGAAGTTGCTGAAAGAAACATTGGAGTGGCAAAAGCAGAAGGATTACCGAATATCTCCATAGGTTATCATCACGATTTTGAGGATGCAATGCATTTCAATGGAGCTACCCTTGGCGTTTCTATACCGTTGTTTGCCAACAGGGGCAAGGTCAAGGCAGCGCAGGCAGCTAAGGCTGTAGCGGAGTATCAGGTCACTGTGACAAATGATAAGGTTGAATCAGAAATTACTGCCCTGTATGAAGAGGTGCAACTTATTGATCAGGCTTTGAAAGTTCCTATGGAGGTGTTTGCTTCCACTGATTATAATACACTCCTTCTGAAGGCTTATCGTGGTGGCGAACTTTCATTGACTGATTATCTTCAGGAGAGATCTTGGTTTAGCGAGGCACATCTCGATCTTCTTGAACTCCAATATCAGCGTGAGCAGCGAATGTGGCTGTTGTCGCTTTTGTGCAAATAAGGGTTGAAATATTAATGAAAGTTGCTATTGCATACGGCTGCCGAAAAGCTTTAAGGCGACCATAAAATCAGCCGTGATGGAATTTTTTAGGTCATCAGGAGTGTTAAAATGGGCATTTTTACCCCATTTTAACACTCCTGATGGAAATTTTTGGGAATTTCAGCGTTTCTCAGCTTCCAAAGCTTTGATAAATTCATACATATTCGATGATGGATTTGCAGGCCAAACCATTTTCTCAGCATTTAAAATTGCTTCATCCTTATTAGCCAGCAAATACCATTGCTGATCCATTGTCAACTTGCCTTTCATATATGCTTTCCATACTGGATGGCTTGACATAAGCTCCTTAAGTATTGTATCCGATTGAACATACCTGCGGTAATCCTTAGAATGCAGCATATACCATAATTCGATAGATGGATTAGATAATACAGTTGTGCCCGGCAGATTTATAAGTTTCTCCACAATGCAATCTACGTCAGCATCATATATGAAGAAGATCTGACAATCGTCATTTCTGGTCAGACCCAGTTCCTTCAAATATTGATTTACGAGCCGTAAAGACACTGCATTGCCGCTTACTTTTGTCTTAATTGTTATTGGAAGTCTATAATGTCGCTTTAATAGATTTACGTATTCCTCCTCAGTTTCTCCTTCACATACCACGAGAAACACTTTATGAGGTTTGCGAGTTTTCTTATACCTTCGTTCTCTCATACCTGATTTAAATGCCGGAAATCAAAGATTGAATATTCCCAATATATGGCACTCCGTCGAATCGACCCTGCAAATATGCAGCCCTTAGATCCGGGATACGCTCTATTTCATCATAGTCTGAAAGAGGTATGAATTCTGAATTTCCATTGGCATGTTTAGTGACTATCACTATCTGCTCGGGTCGTAGTTTGGTGGTGTCAAGAAGCATAGGATTGTGGCTTGTGAATATGAACTGCATATTTTTGGTTGCCCTTATAGCATCTAATATGAATTCCGCAAGATAAAGATGCAGTTTCAGATCAAATTCATCTAAAAACACAGTGCATCCGTCATGTTGCTTCTTTAAAAGAACTATGAGTATAAAAAGAAGTCTTTTTGTACCTTCCGATTCCTCTTTGTCGAAATCAAACGGAATAGTAGGGTCTTCTTTGTGAAAACAGAGTAGTCTCATTTGACCGGCTATAGTTTCATCCCATCTAATGTCAATAATATCGCTGTCACTTACTTCTAAAGCTTTTAAAAGGATGGGACGGCACAATTCAAAATCCTCTCTTGCTATATCTGTAAGACTAAACCCATCAATTTCAGTTATTACTCTATTAAAGAAGAAATTATAGACTGCTTGGGGAATTGCTCTATTCATAGAACTTGCCCGACTAAGGAAAAGTGTCTTAGGACCGGTGTTAGCTTCAATTTCTGCCGGACGAGGAATCAATCCTTTTCCGTATGAATAGGAGTTTCCGGCTTCTCTTACAAAAACCTTTGCCTTTCTTCGATTGGGATAATGATAAAGACTTTCTGTCATAATCTTCCCTTCTTTAATAGTGAAGGAGTATTCATACTCCACGCCATCCTCTACGAAATCTATGTAAAATTCTGAGGCCTTATCTTTTTCGAATTTAAATGGTTGGAAATCAAATTTATCTCCTTCGTTGGAAAGGTGGGAGTTTAAAATAAGATTGCGGCAGAATGCCATTGTCTTGATGATATTAGATTTTCCTGCTGCATTACCACCAAAAAGTCCTATTATGTTGATAAATTTATCTCCATTGAAATCGATAAGGTTTTCTATCAGTGGATCCATATTCTTTCGAGATGACGAGTCAAACGTGAAGTCAAGGACCGCATCATCGCGCAAAGAAAAGAAATTTTTTACCTTCAGGGTGATTACCATAATTGATCAAATATTTACATGCAAAGATAGAAAAAATCATCTTATTATGCAAGCTTTAAAAGACCCGAATTTTATTCAGATGGAATTTTTTAGGTCATCAGGAGTGTTAAAATGGGCATTTTTACCCCATTTTAACACTCCTGATGGAAATTTTTGGGAATTTCAGCGTTTCTCAGCTTCAAAGATTTTATTTAATCAGATTTGTCTGGCCGCTTCTGGATAAGGGGTGGTTGCTTCAGTTTAAGTAGGAGTCGAGGGCAGCCTTTACCTCGTCAGGTCCGAAGTCGGCGAAGACGATTTTACCTTCCGGGTCGATGATGAATACTCCAGAGCTTGATGCTCCATGGCGATTGAATACACGAAATTCATTGTCAAGGTCGACGAGTGTGGGCCAAGGATATTTGTCTTTCTCTACGGCACTCTTGAGTGCATCGGTATTTTCAAATTCTCTTGTCAGGGCGAATACATTGAGACCCTTCTTTATATATGGGTCGATGAATGCTGCAATTTCTTGACATTCGCGACGACACGGAGCGCACCAGGTAGCCCATAAGATTACCAGGTTGTAACATCCGGGTTTGAGGAAATCAGAAGCACGTACTTTTTCTCCGTCTATAGTTCTGACGTCATAATCATGGTAGTTGCCTCCATATATCTGAAGACCTGAGTTCGCATTTTTAGAGATGCTTTGATGAGCCGGATGACCGGGATATTTGTCTGAATAATGTTCGTTATATATTTTGATTTGGTCCATCAGAGTATGATCATTGAATCTGAATGATGCCAACCGATAATCAAGATCAAGCATAAAGGATATCATCGGATTCTTAATATAGTAATCCTGTTCCCACTTATTTATCTCATTATTCAGTAATTCGTACATTTCCGAAGCGATAGTCTCGTCTTCAATCTTTTCTATCTCCTCAGCTTGAGACATGAATGTTTCCATTTCAAGTTCTTTCATCCTGTCCGATGCCAGTTGTTCCTGTCCTGTGGAAACAACATCAATCCGGTCGTCATGCAATGTCACTGTTATCTCCGCTCCGTCCTCGATTAGAAAGTCTGCAAAACGTGAAGTACTGCCATTGTTTATTAATTGAGATAAGTCTGTAATGTGATACTGCTCTATGAAATCTGTCTCGATGTCAATTTCATAGATTCCATTCTCAAGTTTAGTCTTGTATGCACTCTTTGCAGAATCTTCTTTAGATTTTGAAATAGCAAGTTCCGTCGGGGCAACACCTTCGGCTGCCCTTACTGTTATATGAGTCTTCTCTTTTGCCATTGCAGTGGTTGAGCCGCAAATCAATAAAGCTGCAACAGAAGATTTTATCAAAGTGAAGACAGATGTAGAGTTTTTAGTGGCCATAAATATTTTGTTATATGTTTGAATTTGCAAATGTGTCCTAACAACTTCATTTACATTAATAGACGTAAGAATGTTGAAAATAGGGTTAATTCTAAAGTTAATTAATGTTAAAGCAGATAATAAGAGCGGGCTTATATGAAAGTCCGCTCTTATTTAGTGGCTTAATATGAAATTGCTGTTGGTTACTGGAGGATGAACTTTTTATTTCCTATGAGATAGATGCCTTTTTCGAGTCCGTTGGTAGCATTTGCCGCTTTCACATCATTCTTGATCAATGTTCCATCTATAGAGTAAACATTAACGACTGCGTCCGGATCTATGCTGATGATGTCTACTGCATCAATTTCAGGCTTATAGAAAAGTCGGAAGTTGTCGAAGATTGTCCAGTCGCCATCTACCATTTCGAGCTTACGGATTCCGGCACGCAGATCTCCTGATTCATTCATGACAAACTCAACGGCATTATCATTATACTTA